>CANKMT010000035.1 GCA_947482825.1 Betaproteobacteria bacterium
CCCGCAACACGTTGGCCAATGCGAACGCGGTACGCGACTGGCGCGTCTACGCCGACTTGGCCCAGTCGCTCATTGGAATCGACCGACCTCTTTAGTCCGAGGAACCGTTTGGCGTCGATCTGAAGAACACGGTCTACGCGTTGGACGCCAGCACCATCGACCTGTGTCTTGCGGTGTTTCCTTGGGCACCGTTTCGCTCGACCAAAGCTGCCATCAAGCTGCATACGCTTTTGGACTTGCGCGGCAACAGTCCCACGTTCCTGCACATCAGCGACGGCAAACTGCACGACGTCAATGTGCTCGACTTGCTGATACCCGAGCCCGGCGCCTTCCACGTCATGGACCGCGGCTATATCGACTTCGAGCGGCTGCATCGCCTGCACGAGGCGGGCAGCTTCTTCGTGACGCGCGCCAAATCCAATCTCAAAGCACAGCGTCGCTATTCCCATCCGGTCGATCGCAGCACGGGTTTGATTTGCGATCAAACCATCGTGCTCACCGGGTTCTACTCGCGCCAGGACTTCGACACGCCGCTGCGTCGTATAAAGTTCAGAGATCCCAAGACCGGCAAGCGGCTGGTGTTTCTGACCAACAACTTCGCGCTGCCGGCGATCTCCATCGCCGACCTTTATCGGTGCCGGTGGCAGGTCGAATTGTTTTTCAAGTGGATAAAGCAGCATCTTCGGATCAAGGTCTTCTTCGGCACTTCGGAGAACGCAGTCAAGACTCAAATCTGGATCGCGGTCTCGGTCTACGTACTCGTCGCCATTGTAAAAAAGCGGCTCAAACTCTCGGCGAGCCTCTATGAAATGCTACAGATCCTGAGTCTGACCATGTTCGAGCGAATCCCTTTGGATCAACTACTTAACAAAATTGTCACCGATGACATTCAGGTCCTTCCGGCTAATCAGCTGAATTTGTTCGAGTAACGTTGGGACACTAGTGAGCGCAGATAGATAATCAATCCGGAAAAGCTCACCGCCGCCAGCATTGCGAACACCGCGCGATAGGCCGACTCGGGGGCCGCCGCGCCGGGGTTGTCCACGAACGCACCGACGATGTAGCCGCTTAGCGAAGGCAGGACGGTGGCGCCGACCACCTGGGCCATATTCACCGTCGTCACGCCGCGACCGGCCTGGGCATCCGGGAAAAGCGCGCGGCCCTGCGCCACGAGGATGATCGAGTACGACGAAAGGAAAGGGATCGCCATCATCAGCGCCACGGCCAGCCAGAGCGGCGGTTGCGGCACCAGCGCGAGAGTGCCGAACACGGCAACCGACGCCGCGGCCCCCGCGATCACGATTTGCTTGCGCGTGCCGAAGACCCGGTCCAGCGGCCCGAACGCCAGGAGACCCACGATCTGCGCCACGCCCATCGCGAGCAGCACGTTGCCGCGCGCCACGCCGTCGAGGCCATGCACGTCGTTCAGGTAAGGCCCGGCCCAGACTCCGAGCACCGTGACCATGCAGGCGTAGCCGGAGGTGTGCATCGCGAGCACCGGGCCCAGGCCGGGCGTGCGCCACACATCGATCAGTCCGCGCCAGACCTGGGCGAGCGTTTGCGGTCGTTGCGGTGCGGGCTTGGCGCCGGGAGGGTCGTCACGCACCAGCCACAGGAAGAGCAGGGCGACCAAGGCGGTGATCGCCGCAAGGACATCGAACGCATTGCGCCAGCCCATGTTCTTGGCGGCCCAGGCGAGCGGCGTCGCGGCCGCCAGCGTGCCGATGTTGCTCATTGCGAACACCCAGGAAATGATCAGCGTGAAGCGATGCACACCGAACCAGCGCGAGCAGAGGAACACGGCGGACATGAAACTCGCCGAGCATCCCAGACCGACCAGGAAACGCGCCGAGATGAGTTCGCCCGCGTTCGCCGATCGCGCAATCCAGAGCGCACCAACGACGGCCAGGCCGCTGATCTAGGCCAGCGTGGCGCGCGCCCCCCAACGGTCGAACGCGATGCCCACCGGAATCTGCGCCACCAACAGGGCGAGGAAGAACGCGCCGCCCGCGAGGCCGAGGTCGCGGGCGCTCAGGCCGAGTTCGGCCGCCACCTCCGGTCCGATCACGCTGTTGGATACGCGATAGAACTGGCTGATCGAGGTCAGCGCGGCAAGCAGCAAGACCAGGACGATCGCCGCCCGGCCCGGGGGGGCCGCGGGCAAAGCGCGCGCAGAGGCCGCCGGTGAATTATTCGAACAGATTGATCACCCCGTCCAAACCGGAATGATTTAGCGCGTAGGTAGCCTTCGCCCGCACGATCGGCTTTGCGCGGTACGCAATCGAAACGCCGGCGGCCTCGAGCATCGGAATGTCGTTGGCGCCGTCCCCGATGGCGATCGTCTGTTTCATCGCGAGTCCCAGCGCGTGAGCCAGTCCCTTGAGCCGCTCGACCTTGGCCCGCGCATTGACAATTGGGCCCGAGACGCGCCCGGTCAGCCTGCCGTCTTCGATTTCAAGCACGTTTGAAAGCGCGTGATCCAGACCCAGGCGTTTCTGCAGGCGCTCGGTGAAGAAGGTGAATCCCCCTGACACCAGCAGCGTGCTGATGCCAACGCGCTGTGCATGCTTCACCAGGGCTTCGGCGCCGGGCGAGAGGCGCAGCTTTTCGGCGTAGACGCGCTCCAGCGCTTCGATGCCGAGCCCGGCCAGCAGCGCGACACGCTGCCCGAGGCTTTCGGCGTAGTCGATCTCGCCGCGCATCGCGCGCGCGGTGATTGCCGCGATCGCGGGCTTGATGCCGAGCATGCCGCCGATCTCGTCGATGCATTCGATCGTGATCAGCGTCGAATCCATGTCCATGGCAAGCAGGCGAAAGCCAGCGAACTTGCGGCCCTCCTGCACCCAGGCGTGGTCGAGCGAGCGATGCTCGCAGTACGCGGCAACAGTAGCCTCGCCCTGCAAAGGCGGCGAGGGCGCGCGCAGGCGCCAGGCGGACTGCGCGACCTGCTCGAAGGAGCGCGCACCGCAAAGGACTGCGATTTGCGAGGCGTCCGCGGCTTCTATGCCGGCCCCTTGCACTACGAGGTTCATTGCTTGTCGAACCCGGCCCTTTGGCGCCAGGCTTTCGCTTCCGCGGCGTCGGAGGGAACGCCCAGGCCGAGCTCATAGATCTTCGACAACTCCAGCATTGCGTTGCGGTTGCCGCCTTCGGCCGAGCGCAGGAACCATCCGTGTGCCGCCACCAGGTTGCGCTCCATGCCCACGCCCTTTTGCAGCATTGCGCCGAGGAAGTACTGCGCACCCGGGTGGCGCTGCTTTGCTGCAAACAGGAACCACCGCGCAGCCTCGGATGAATTCTCCTTTACGCCAACGCCCTTGATCAGGAGCTCGCCATAGAGCGCCTGCGCGGCCGCGAGTCCCGACATCGCGGCCTTTTCCATCCAACTGGCCATCTGTGCGTCGTCCCGAGCCAAGCCTTTGCCGCCCGTAAAGAGCAACGCGAGGTTGTATTGCGATATCGCGAAGCCCTGCTCGGCGGCCGCACGGTACCAGCGCGCGGACTCGGCCGGATTGGCCTGGGTGCCGCGCCCGTCGATGTACATTGCGCCAAGGTTATTCTGCGCCGCGGCCAAACCGGCCTCTGCGGCCTTGCGATACCAGTACAACGCTTCCGCAGGCTGGCCGAGCGGCGCCGGCGCGCTTTCCAGCGCGAGTCCGAGCAGGAACTGCGCCTGGACGACGCCTTCCGAGGCGAGAGGTTTCAGCGCATCGATGGCCTGCGCGAAATCCCCGCGCGAAATCGAACCCTGCGCTGGCGCCACTCGCGGGTCGCCCTCGGTGGCTTGCGCTGGCCATTGAAGCGCAAGCGAACCCGCGACCAGGCAAGCCGCAAACAGCCTGCAGCGCGTCACGCCGCCAGCGCCCGGAAAGCGTCCTTTGCCGCCTGGACCCTTTCCTGCCAAGTGGGCAGCTTCGCTTCGATGCGCAGTTTTTCCGGACCCGCGAATCGCCAGTTACGGCGCTTCTGCATGAGGTCGACGATCTTCGCGCCGTCCACGGTGGCGCCGCGGCCGTCCTTGCCGAACTGCAGGACCACCGACTCGTGCGTCGCGTCCAGGCGCGAGACGCCGAAGGGCCGGGCCAGGATGCGCAGCGCGTGGCATTCGAGCAGGGCCTTGGCCGGCTCGGGCATCGCGCCGAAGCGGTCGACGAGCTCTTCGTGCATCGCGTCGAGGTCCTCGCGCGATTCGCAGTTGGACATCCGCTTGTACAGCGTGAGCCGCTCGTGCACGTCGCTGCAGTACGCGTCCGGCAGCAGCGCCGGCACATGCAGGTTGATTTCAGTGGTGAGGTCCGTCGAATCCTCGAGATCGACGATCTTGCCCGCCTTGAGCGCGCGAACCGCGCGTTCAAGCATTTGCGTGTAGAGCGAAAAGCCGATTTCCTGGATCTCTCCGGACTGGGATTCACCGAGCACTTCGCCGGCGCCCCGGATCTCGAGGTCGTGCATGGCAAGGTAGAAGCCCGAACCCAGCTCTCCCATCATCTGGATCGCCTCGAGCCGCTTCTTGGCCTGTGCGCCGAGCGCCTCTTCCTCGGGTGTGAGCAGGTAGGCGTAGGCCTGGTGGTGCGAGCGGCCTACGCGCCCGCGCAACTGGTGCAGTTGCGCGAGGCCGAACTTGTCGGCCCGGTTGATGAGGATGGTGTTGGCGTGCGGGTTGTCGATGCCGGTCTCGATGATCGTCGAACAAAGCAGCACATTGTGGCGTTGCTGGGTGAACTCGCGCATCACGCGCTCGAGGTCACGCTCGCGCATCTGGCCGTGCGCGATGGCAATCCGGGCCTCGGGCAGCAGGCGCGCCAGTTTTTCCCTCATGTTGTCGATCGTGTCGACCTGGTTATGCAGGAAGTACACCTGCCCGCCGCGCTTGAGTTCGCGCAAGGACGCTTCGCGGATGATGCCGTCGGACCATTGCGAAACGAAAGTCTTGATCGCCAGGCGCTTCTGCGGAGCGGTGGCAATGACCGAAAACTCGCGCAAGCCCTCGAGCGACAACGCGAGCGTGCGCGGGATCGGGGTGGCCGTCAGGGTGAGCACGTCGACCTCGGCACGCAGCGCCTTCAGGGCCTCTTTCTGGCGCACGCCAAACCGATGCTCCTCGTCGATGATCACGAGGCCAAGGCGAGCGAACTTGGCGTCCTTGGAAATCAGTTTGTGCGTGCCGATCACGATGTCGACGGCGCCGGCCGCCATGTCTTTCAGCACCTGCGTGGATTCCTTGCCGGTGCGAAAGCGCGACAACTCCGCGATTTTCACCGGCCACTGGTCGGCGACGTGCGCGAAGCGGTCCGAAAAAGTCTGGAAATGCTGTTCGGCCAGCAACGTCGTCGGGCACAGGATCGCGACCTGCCTGCCGCCGGCGACCGCGAGAAAGGCCGCGCGCAGCGCGACTTCGGTCTTGCCGAACCCGACGTCGCCGCATATGAGGCGGTCCATGGGCTTGCCCGAAGTCATGTCCTGCATGACTGCGGTGATTGCGTCGGCCTGGTCGGGGGTTTCCTCGAAGCCGAAGCCGTCGGCAAAGGCCTCCATGTCGTGCGACTTGATCGCGAAGGCATGGCCCTTGCGCGCCGCGCGCTTGGCGTAGAGCGCGAGCAGTTCGGCGGCCGTGTCGCGAACCTGCTGGGCCGCTTTGCGTTTTGCCTTGTCCCATTGGCCGCTGCCCAGCTTGTGCAGCGGGGCCGCATCGGGTTGCGCGCCGCTGTAGCGCGATACCACCGACAACTGCGCGACCGGCACGTAGAGTTTGTCCCCGCCGTCGTATTCGAGATGCAGGAACTCGGTGACGCCCTCGCCGAGGTCGAGGCTGATGAGCCCGACGTAGCGCCCGATGCCGTGCTGCGAATGCACCACCGGGTCGCCAATCTTGAGCTCGGACAGGTCGCGGAGCATGCCCTCCACGGAGGATTTGCCGCTGTCGGTGCGCGCCGAGCGCTGCCGCACGGTGCTGGCGTAGAGTTCGCTCTCGGTGACGATGCACCAGCCCTCGGCGGGCACCGAAAAGCCGTTCGAAAGGGGCGCCACACCGATCACGAAGCCTTCGTTGCCGGCAAGGAAGGCAGGCAGGTCCGCGACCTGCGCGGGCCGCATGCCGTATTCGCCGAGATAGGCGGCCATAGTTTCGCGACGCCCCGCCGATTCCGCCGCCAGGAAGATTTTCAGGCCGCAGGCCTGCACGAAGGCCTTGAGCTTGGCAAGCGGGTCGCCGGCGCGGCGGTCCACCGACAGGTCGGGGAGCGGGTTCGTGTGGAACTCGATTGGCGCTTCGGCGCCGGGCGCCGCCTCGGCTTCGGCGGGGGGCGCCGCAACGTCCACGCGCGGGAGCGGCTGCAAGCGGACGAAGAATTCCTCGGCCGGGACGAAGATCTGCGCCGGTGGCAGGAGCGGCTTTTCGGGGTCGTGGGAGAGCAGCTTGTAGCGCGAAGCCGCATCGCGCCAGAACGCCATGACAGCACCCTGCACGTCGCGATGCATGACCGCGGTCACTTGCGCCGGCAGGTAGTCGAACAGCGTGGCGACCTCGTCGAAAAACACCGGCAGGTAGTACTCCACGCCCGCGGCCGGGATGCCGTTGGAGACATCCCGGTACAGACCCTTGCGCGAAGGATCGCCCTCGAAGATCTCGCGGAACCGCGTGCGGAATTTCGCGCGACCTGCGTCGTCGAGCGGGAATTCTCGAGCGGGCAGCAGGCGCACGTCGTTGACCTTGTAGAGCGTGCGCTGGCTGTCGACGTCGAAGGTGCGGACCGATTCGATCGTGTCGTCGAAGAGGTCGATGCGATAGGGCAGCGCGCTGCCCATCGGGAAGAGGTCGATGATGCCGCCTCGGATGCAGTACTCGCCGGGGGCGACGACCTGGGTCACATGCGCGTATCCGGCCGTAAGCAACTGCGCCTTGAGCAGGTCCGGGTCGAGGGTCTTGCCGACCTCGAGAAAGAACGTATATGCGGCGAGGTAGGCCGGCGGGCACAGGCGGTAAAGCGCCGTCGACGCGGGGATCACTGCAATGTCGAACTCGCCACGCTGGATTTGGTAAAGGGTCGCGAGCCTTTCCGACACGAGGTCGTGATGAGGGGAAAAATTGTCGTAAGGCAACGTTTCCCAGTCCGGCAGGAGGAACACGCGCAGCGTCGGCGCGAACCAGCGCACTTCATCGACAAGGCGTTGCGCATCGAGCGCCGTTGCGCTGATCACAGCCAGCGGCCGGCCTTCGCCCGCCAGCCGCGCGATGGCGAGGGCATCGCTCGACCCGTCCAGCCGCGTCAGGCGCCGCCGGGCGGCCGGTCGGGCGCCTTGAGCGCCTTGTTCTGGGGGCAAATCTCGATACATTGTCAGGGAAACGGTCTGGAAACGCGGGTCCAAAAACGCAAATAGCGTTCATCGGCAAGCCGCCCTCCGGCTTGTCCGATGCAACGCGTGTTGTATTATACAGGCTTGAATTTCCGGAATATTTTGCAAATCCCGTGAAGAATCCCGTTTGTCGTACTTTGCCCTGATCCCGGCTGCCGGCAGCGGCTCGCGGATCGGTGCCGCCTCCCCGAAGCAGTACCTGCCGTTGTTGGGCAAGCCGATGCTTCATCATTCGATCGGTTGCGTTGCGCGGGCGCCGATCGAGACCGTATTCGTGGTTCTCGCTCCGGGCGATGCGGCGTTCGCACAGCATGACTGGAGCGCATTTGGCGGCAAGGTGGAGCCGCTCTATTGCGGTGGCGGCACGCGGCGCGATTCGGTCCTGAACGGCCTGGTCGCGGCAATGGATGTGGTGGACGCCGACGACTGGGTGCTCGTGCATGACGCCGCCCGGCCGTGCCTGCCGCATGCGGACCTCGAGCGACTGATCGATGAAGTCTCCGTCGATGAGGTCGGCGGGCTTCTTGCGTTGGCGGTGGCCGAAACGGTGAAGCGTGTCGCGCTCGGAGTGGATGCCGCTGTGGCCGATGAGGTGCGAGTCGAGTGCACCGAAGACCGCAGCCGCCTTTGGCTTGCGCAGACGCCGCAGATGTTCCGGGCCGGTTTGCTTGCCCAGGCGTTGCGCGACGCCCGAGGGGTCGTCACCGACGAGGCGAGCGCGGTGGAAATGCTGGGCCTGCATCCGCGGATCGTGCGCGGCAGCCGGCGCAACCTGAAAGTGACTTTCCCGGAAGACATGGCGATTGCGGAATCGATGCTGGGGCAGGAGTGACGATGCGCATAGGACAGGGCTTCGATGTTCACGCGCTGGTGGCCGGGCGCAAGCTCATCATCGGCGGCGTGGAGATTGCCTACGAAAAAGGACTCGAGGGCCATTCGGATGCCGACGTGCTGATTCACGCGATTTGCGACGCCTTGCTTGGCGCCGCGGGGCTCGGTGACATCGGCCGGCATTTCCCGGACACCGATCCCGCTTACAAAGGCGCCGACAGCCGCGTGCTGCTGCGGGCTGTGGCGCAAAAAGTGGCGGCGGCCGGGTTCAGCGTTTCGAACGTCGATGCCACCATCGTCGCGCAGGCGCCGCGCATGGCGCCGCACATCGCGAAGATGACGGCCAATATCAGCGCCGACCTCGGGCTGGCGGCCGGGGCGATGGTGAACGTCAAGGCCACCACGACCGAGCACCTCGGGTTCACCGGCCGCGGCGAAGGCATTGCCGCACAGGCCATTGCACTCCTCGTCGCAGCGACAACTCCGGACTCGCTGTCCTCCTACTGAGCGCCACCGCCATGTATTCACCAGCCTACAACCAGCTTGAGAACCGCGCCGAGATCCTCGAGTTCATGCGCGCCAACAATTTTGCGGTGGTCATGACCGCAACCGACGGCGAGCCGCGCGCATCGCACCTGCCCGTGCTGGTCGAAGCGCGGGAAGGGCGCTGGGTGATCGTCGCCCACATGGCGAAAAGCAACCCGCAGTGGGAGGCCTTCTTCGACGACGAGGTGCTCGTGGTGTTTCACGGTGCGCATGCCTACGTCTCGCCGCGCTGGTACGCGGAAAAGGAGCGCGTGCCGACCTGGAACTACGCGGCCGTCCATGCCTACGGCAAGGTCAAGGCTTACCACGATGCAGAGTCCAAGCGCGCCGCGGTCGCGAAGCTCGTCGCGCATCACGATCCGCTCTGGGAACCGGCGTTCGCCAATCTCTCGCCGGCCTACATGGAAGGCATGCTCGGCGGCATCGTGGCCTTCGAGATCCCCGTCGACCGCATCGAGACGCGTTGGAAACTTTCGCAGAATCGCGGCCGGCGCGAGATGGAGCTGATCGCCGCCGAACTCGAAAAGTCGGAATTCTCCGCAGAGCGCGACCTGGTCCCGCTGATGCGCCAGCACCTCGTGGAGAAGTAGTGCGTATCGCAGTCCTCGGCGCGGGCCTGGCCGGCGTCACCACGGCCTGGTGCCTGGCCAAGGACGGTCACGAAGTCATCCTGATCGAGAAGGCTCCGCGCATCGCGGATGCCGCAAGCGGCGCCAACGGCGGCATCGTTTCGGCCAGCCGCGCCTTCCCGTGGCCGAGCCCGCAGATGCTGAAGACTTTCCTGAAGGCCCTGGTGAGGAACGACCAGGCCGTGCGCGTCTATCCGATGCGCTGGGATCCGGAGTTCTGGGCGTGGGGGTTGCGGTTCCTGGGTAACTGCCACGCAGCGAGCTACGCGCGGCTGCTGGAACGCAAGGTGCGCTATGTGCGGTATTCGCAGGAACAGCTTGGCCGCATCGCCGACGAATCGGGTGTTGCGTTCCATCGCAAGCAGGGCGGCGTGATGTACCTGTATCGCACGCCCGAGGCGCTCGCCGCCGGGATCCGGAAAGTGGAGCCGATGAAGGCGTTAGGTTTTTCTTTCCGGGTGCTCGACAAGGCCGCGGCCGTTGCCATCGACCCGGGCCTGGCGAACGCGCCGATTGCCGGCGCCGTGTTCTCCACAAGCGACGAGAGCGGCGATTCGGCGATGTTCTGCCGCGAGCTCGCCGCCGCTTGCGAAGGCTTGGGCGCGAAGGTTCTCCTCGATTGCGAAGTGAAGGGCCTCGTCTTCGGCGGCGGCCGGGTAACGGGCGTCGAAACCACTTCAGGGCGCATCCAGGCCGACGGGGCGGTCGCGGCGCTCGGACTGATCGATCCGCACCTCAGGCGCCAGCTCGGTGCGGACCTGCCGATCTACCCGGTCAAGGGTTGCTCGGTCACGCTGCCGATCGCGAACGCCGATCTGGGCCCGCGGCATGCGGGCATGGACGAATCCAAGCTCGTGGCCTATTGCCCGATGGGGGACCGGCTTCGCCTTACCGGCGGCGCCGAATTTTCCGGGTATGGCCGTGACTATCGGCCGGCGGATTCCGCGCGGCTCGTCGCATTGGCAGGCGAACTCTTTCCCGGCGCGACCGATCTCGCGCGCGCGGAGGCGCGCGCCTGCCTTCGGCCAATGACACCGGAGAGCACGCCGCTCTTCGGCACTGCGCGCTACCCCAACCTGTGGTTCAACGTCGGCCTCGGCCACATGGGCTGGACCATGGCATCGGGCGGCGCGCGCATCACGGCGGACCTCGTGGCTGGCCGCAAAACCGGAGTGCCATTGGACGGGCTCCAAGTGCGAAGCGCCTGACCCACCTCGAATTCCTGAACACTTCAATGAGCTGCTGGACTAGGCTCAGCCTTGACCCTTACGGCAAACGGCCGTAAAGTTTCGTAAGGAGATTGCCATGGCAACGGAGCAAATCGCACGTCTTGAGGCTCGCCTGCCGGCGAGCGTTTACGCTCTGCTTAAGCGCGCCGCAGAACTCAAGGGCCGCAGCATTACGGACTTCGTTGTTAGCGCGGCGCATGACGCTGCGCAACGCGCGATCGAGGAAGAGGGAATCCTGCGGCTTTCGGCTGAGGATCAAGTGCGCTTTGCCAAAGCCCTGATCGATCCGCCGGCACCCAATGCGGCCTTGAAGCGGGCGATGCGCCGGTATCGTGAGAGCGTCGAAGTGCGGTGACCCGGTTCTATTCAGCGACTCTCCGGAAACATGATCGTGCAGCGTTCTCGAGCGGCAATGAACGTATCGACACCTACTTTCGGCAGACCGTTTCCCAGGATGTGAAGCGCGGCTACGCCGCGTGCTACGTGCTGGTCGAGCAGGCCGGCGGGAAGATCGCCGGCTTCTACACTCTGTCATCGCATACGATCCCGCTGACCGAAGTGCCGCCGGAGATGGCGCGCGAGTTGCCGCGCTATCCCAGCGTCCCTGCCGTGCTGATCGGCTGGCTTGGCCGCGATATCGCGTTCCGCGGGCAGCATGTCGGCTCAATGCTCCTGGCCGACGCCATCGCGCGTCTGGCCGCGTCGCCAGTCGGGGCGCACGCGATCTGCGCCGATGCAATCGATGACGCGGCAGCGGCTTTCTACGCGACGCATCGGTTTCAGCGATTCGTTAGTCGGCCGCTCAGTCTCTACTTGCCCATGAAGACGGCGACAGCCCTGGTTGCCAAACATCGCAAGACTGCATCGCCATGAAACAGGATTTGAATCTGTGCCCGGCAATCAATACCGGTTGAGCCTCGCGGGCCCCGAGGCCTGGATGGTGGCGCTCAGCGCTTTTGCGCCGGCGCGAATTGCTGGAACAACTCGCGCTGGATGAATTCCTCGAGCCCGGCGTTGTCGGCGGGCCGGGCGGAAAGCCAGACGCCGCGCCCGAGCCGCCGCGACTGCCACAGGAAATCACCCGGCGTGCGCTCGCGGATGATGCCGATGATCCTGCGCGTGACGGCGATTTCCATGTTCGGGCTGTTGCCCTTGCGGACCTCGATCGACTGCGGCGAATTGCGGTTGATCTCCTTGTTCCAGCCGAAGAACGCGACTTCGGCGATGTCGTAACCCATGCTGCGGATCTGGAACACGCCGCCGCCGCGCTCCGGGTCGTTGCCGAAGCTCGGCACACTGGTGAGCCCGAGATTCTCCGCGACGATGCGGTTGTGCCGGTCCTGCTCGGATTCGAGGGGGGCTGCGGGCGCGGGGGCTGGCGCGGCGGCCCCTTCGCGGGCGCGGCGCCTCGATGCAATCAAGGAGGCGAGATCCTCTGCAGGTGCCGGTCTCGCGGCTTCGGCCGGCGGCGGCGCCGCATTTTGGCCCGGTGAGTCCCTGTCGGTTGTTATCACAGGGGGCGAAGCAGGAGTGAATGGCCGGATATCGGGGATCCGCGCGATCCGGGGCGCTGCCGGGTTCGCGCGTATTTGCGGCTCGGACGGCACGGCGGGCGCGGTGCGGCGCGGCGGCGCTTGTACCGGCGGCGCTGCAAACGGCACCAGCCTGATCGCAAGAGAGCCGCTGGGCTCGCCGAGTTTGGGCTCCTGGAATGGAATAATCCCCTTCGGCACCCATCCGAACAGGCCGGCCGCGTGCAGGATGACCGACAACGCGATTGCGATCCACAGAGTCGGGATCGAAATGCGTTCATGCTGGTGGTGCGGCGCACCGGTGATGGCGGTCATCCGAAAGCGGGGGCCTGTGCGGTCTGCTCCCGATGGTACGCCACGGAAGGTGCGCGTTCCGCGGCGCGCCGTGTCATGCGCGCGCGGTCACCACGGTTCGATCTGCAGGATCTTTACCGGCATCCCCGTGCCGGCGTCGAGCAGGACCACCCCATCGCCGCGCCGGTAGCGCAGCGGCAGGAACCTGAGCGAGTCGGCAGTGCGCCCGCTCGAGGCAAGGAACTCCTTCACCGCGGCCGGGTCGCGTTCCTGCAACTTCGCGATTGATTTCGCTTGGCCGAGCGCGACACGCGCCTGCGACTCGTAGGGCAGGTAATACTCTGGAAAAAGGTTGATGTCCTTCCCCGCGAGCCCGGACTCCATGATCTTCTGCCGTTCGGTTGGGTCCTGCGGCATCGTAACGGCAACGTACCTGGGGCCGCCCAGCGGCAGGTGCTTGAACTCGTCGCGCCTGGCCTTGGCGAGATCCGCTTCCTCGAGATCGATTGCGGTGACCAGGTCGAACCGGTCGATGACATACACGAGGTAGGCCGGGCGCACCGAGTAGACTGCATAAACCCCGTAAGCGAGCGCCGCGAGTTGCAGGGCGGCAATGAACATGATGTCGTACTTCAGCCCCTTCTTGCCGGCGCGGAAGATGATCAGCGTGATCAGCGGTCCCAGCACCACATCGACGCCGACCAGGATGATCATCAGCCCGCTGCCTCCCGCGATCGCGAACAGCGGCCACGGATACCAGACAGTCAGCATGACCGTGACCAACGCGGCCGCGATCACCGCGCTCGCGAGCAGGTGGATGCCGGATGCTTTCCAGCGCGACAGCGGCGGCCGGGATGCCCGAGCCGTTGCAAAAGGCGCAGTATTGAGTGTCTTTTCGCTCATGATTTTTTCTCCAGAATCAATTCTCGCGGAAATAGAGCCTGGCCCCGGCACTTTCAAGGGGCCGCACCGCAGGCCACGGAAGGTCCCCCGATCAGGCCGGTGGGGCGAGGCCCGCCGGCATTGGTGGATCCGCTCCGCCGGGCGGGCGGCCGAGCGACTCGAGGGCCATGCGGGCAACGAGCCCGCCGCCTTCCCGCGGCAGCAATTCCAGGGTGCCACCGTGCATGCGGGCCACCCGATCGACGATCGCGAGGCCGAGCCCCGAGCCGCCTTCGCCGCTGCGTGCTTTTTCCAGGCGCGTGAACGGTCGTTTCATGCGTTCGGCCTCCGACTCGGGGATGCCGGGACCGCGGTCGAGCACTTCGACGATTGCAAATTTCCCCGACTGCCGCGTCACGATCTCGATTTCGCCCCCGGAATAGCGCAACGCGTTATCGACGAGGTTCGAGATCGCGCGTCGCACCGCCATCGGTGCGAGCTGCAGGCGCAACGGCGCCGACCCGCTGTGAACGAGCGCGCGGCCCAGCTTGGCGTAGCGCTCGCAGATCTGGCCCACTAGCGCTTCGAGGTCGGTCTCGGCCCGCGTCTCGTTCTCGCCTTTCGCGAAATCCAGGAACTGGCCGATGATCTTGTCCATTTCGTCGATGTCCGCGACCAGTCCTTCGTGCATCGCGGTGTCGCCGCCCACCATTTCGAGCCCGAGGCGCAGGCGCGCCAGCGGCGTGCGCAGGTCGTGCGAGATACCGGCAAGCACCATGGCGCGGTCGCGTTCGAGGCTGGCGAGGTCGGCCGACATCTGGTTGAAGGCTGCCGCGAGCATGCGGATCTCGCCGGGGCCGGTCTCGGGGGCGGGATCGGCCCTTTCGCCGCGGCCGACCTGCTGCGCGGCCCGCGTGAGCGCCGCGAGGGGCCGGCTGATGCGCGAGGCGATGGCCCACGCGCCCACGAGCGAGAGCAGGAGCGCAAACAGGCCCCAGCCGATCCATTGGGTGGCGAAGTCCGGCTCGAGGCGGTCGCGATCGAGCTTGACCCAGAATTCGTCGTCGTCGATGTTGAAGCTGACCCAATAGCCTTCGATGCCGTTGCGGGCGAAGGCCAGGCGCGTGCGCGGCCCGAGGCTGGCCCTGATGCGATTGCCGATCAGCTCGAACAACGCCTCTGGCGGAACCGGCTCGAGGCGCTCGTCGTGGGTGCCTGCGTAGACACGGATGCCTTCCGTCTCGTTGAGGTCGAGCAATAATTCGCCGCGCAGGCGGGGATCGGCGTTCACGATCGCGGCGCGCGTGAGGTTGATGATCGTCGCCATCTGCTGCGCAATCTCGCGCGCGATCGGCTCGCGCTGGTAGGTGCGGTAGATCTGGAACCAGCCGCCGAGGGACAGCAGGAGCAGAAGCGCGATCAACAGGAACGAACGCGCGAGCAGCGAGTCGGGGCGCCAGGAGGGCGCGCGCCCCATGGGCCCTGTTTTTCCCGCTGATGAGGCCGCAGTCACTTCAATGCGGGGGCTTCGGCGCGGTCAATTCAACGCCTCTGCTCGAGCGCATCTATTTCAGATTCCCGTCCGGGACGAACACGTACCCGAATCCCCAGACGGTCTGGATGAAGCGCGGGTGGGCCGGATCATCTTCGAGGAGCTTGCGCAGGCGGGAAATCTGCACGTCGATCGAGCGGTCGAAGACTTCGTACTCCCGGCCGCGGGCCAGCTCCATGAGCTTGTCGCGAGACATCGGTGTCCTGGGGTTCTGGACCAGGACCTTGAGCACCGAGAATTCGCCTGTCGTGAGCGACGTGTCCTTCCCGGTCTTGGTGAGTGCACGCGTGCCCAGGTTGAGCTCGAACTCGCCGAACCTGTGCGTTTCCATGCTCGAGGCGGGCGCGCCCGGCGGGCCCGATGCGGTCTTCCGGCGCAGCACGGCGTTGATCCTGGCCACGAGTTCCCGCGGATTGAAGGGTTTTGCAAGGTAGTCGTCGGCCCCCATCTCGAGCCCGACGATTCGATCGACGTCGTCGCCCTTCGCAGTCAGCATGATGATGGCCGGCGCGGCATGCTGGGTACGCAGCCGGCGGCAGATCGACAGGCCGTCTTCGCCGGGCATCATGAGATCGAGCACCAGCAGGTCGAATCGCTCGCGCGAAAGCTGCTTGTCCATGCCGGGCGCGTCGGCCGCCGCCCGCACCTCGAAGCCTTGCTCACCCAGGTAGCGGGTCAGCATTTCGCGCAGGCGCTGGTCGTCGTCGACCACCAGGATTCTTGTTTTCAGTTCGGCCATGCGACGGATGGTATAGGGGAATGGGCGGATTTGCCTGTGACCCACCGGCCATTGAGTAACAGGGTGTGGCGCGGCGGGGCTCCGGATCACGATTTGTTACAAATCGCGCTTCGTCGGGTGGGCCGGCGGGTTCGGCACTCGCGTAATATTTGCGGCGACAAGGAAATCCAATGCGACTGCTGGCCCGACTGGTCCTGGCAATGCTCTTCGCGGCCACCGCGATGACGGCGCTCGGGCAACCGCAGCCCGCCGGGCGGCGCCTGGAGGGGGGGCGCATGACGGGCGAGGAGCGCCAGCGTTTTCGCGAAGACCTCCAGCGCCAGCCGGACCCGCGTCGCGGGGGAGAAGACCCGAACGGCGCGGAGCGTGCCCGCCGCTATGCCGAATGGCAGCGCTTGTCGCCCGAGCAGCGCGAGGGAGTCCGGCGCGAAATGCGCGACTACAACAGCGATCACGATCGCCGCCGCTGAGGACAGCGGATGAACTCACGGAGGTGGCACTTGGCGGCAATCGTCGGCACGGCGTTCTTGTTCTCGACCGCCTTGATGACAGGCGCCGCAATTGCCGAGCCGCCGGCGATCGGCCCGGAGGCGGCCCGGCACCTGCTGAACCGCACCGGCTTCGAGGGCCACCCGGCGAAGATCGACGCGATGGCCGGGCTGTCGCGCGGGGACGCGCTCGAAAAGGTGCTCGCCGGCGCCGGCAAGCCCGCGCGCACACCCGCGCCCGCGTGGTCGGGGGAATTCGTCTCGCCGCGGATCGTGCGGACCCTGTCGGACGAAGAGCGCAAGCAATTCCAGCGCCGGCAGGTGGAGCGCGCAATCGAGCTGAAGAACTGGTGGGTTTGCGAAATGCTCTCCACGCCTTCGCCGCTCACCGAGCGGATGACGCTCTTCTGGCACAACCATTTCACCTCGAGCCTGCAAAAGGTCCGCTCGGCAACGCTCGTCTACCGCCAGAATGTATTGCTGCGCGAGCACGCGCTGGGCAATTTCGCGACCCTGCTCAAGGCCGTGTCCCGGGACCCGGCCATGCTCGTGTACCTGGATTCGGCAACCAACCGGCGCGGCCAGCCGAATGAAAACTTCGCGCGCGAAGTGATGGAGCTCTTCACGCTGGGCGAAGGCAGCTATTCCGAGCAGGATATCCGTGAGGCGGCGCGCGCGTTCACGGGGTGGAGCATCAATCCCGAGAACGGCGAGTTCCTGTGGCGCCCAAACGCGCACGACGCGGGCATCAAGACGGTGCTTGGCCGAAGCGGGGACTTCGGGGGCGACGATGTTCTCGACATCCTGCTCGCGCGGACTGAGACGGCCGTGTTCGTTGTGACCAAGCTCTGGAAGGAGTTCGTATCGCCCGAGCCCGACCCGGCTGAAGTCCGGCGCGTCGCTGCGCTCTTTCGCCAGTCGGGCTATGACATCAAGACCGCGCTGCGCGCCTTGCTGACCTCGGAGGTCTTCTATTCTGCGCAGAACCGGGGCACGCTCGTCAAATCGCCGGTCGACCTGGTGATCGGCACGATGCGCCAGTTCGACGTCGGCTATTCGGACCCGCTGCCGCTCACGTTCCTGTTGCGTACGCTCGGACAGGATCTTTTCTCTCCGCCGAACGTGCGTGGTTGGCCTGGCGGCGAGGCGTGGATCAACAGCACCACGCTGCTGGCGCGCAGGCAGTTTCTCGAAAGGCTGTTCCGGGTCGACGAAGCGCGCATGCAGGCGCAGATGGCCGACGGCGTCAGGAAAGGCGTCGACAAGATCGGGGCGCCCGGTGAGGGGCGCGCGCGCTTCATGCGCGCCGCGCTCGACATCCGGTTCTCGGGCGGCGAGTGGCTTCGCCAGTTCGAGGGCGCGCAGTCCCCGCCGAACGCCCGCCTGCAACAGGTGCTCCTGGCGCTCCCGCCGGCCTCACCCGCGCTCGCCGAGGCGCACGGCGTCGAGCTCGTCCGACGCCTGACGGCCGATCCGGCCTACCAGTTGAAGTAGGCACGGCATGGACCGCAGGCGCTTCCTGTCGATCGGCACCGCGGGCCTTGCGGTGGCTGCGGTGCCGGGGGTTGCGTTCGGCCAGCCGGCCGCGGCGTATGGGCGTCTTCTCGTCCTCGTCGAACTCAAGGGCGGCAACGATGGGCTCAATACGGTGGTCCCGTACGCAGATCCGGCCTACTACGCGCTGCGTCCGCGCCTCGCCGTGCGCCGCGAGGACGTGATTCCCCTCGACGAACGCGCCGGCCTCCATCCGGCCCTCGAACCGCTTGCCGCCTCGTGGAAGTCCGGGGATCTCGCCATCGTGCAAGGGCTCGGGTATCCGCAACCCAACCTGTCTCACTTTCGCTCGATCGAGATCTGGGACACGGCTTCGAAAGCCAACGAGTACCTCGGCGACGGCTGGCTGGCGCGCGCCTTCGTCGCCAAGCCCGTGCCTGCAAGCTACGCGGCCGACGGCATTGTGGTCGGGTCGAGCGAATTCGGCCCGCTGGCCGGCCCGGGGACGCGCGCGATCGCCTTGAACGACACCGACCAGTTCCTGCGCCAGGCGAGGCTTGCCGGCGGCACGGCGAAACGCGGCAATGCGTCGCTGAACCACATCCTCAAAGTGCAGGACGACATCTCGCAGGCCGCGGCGCAGCTGAACCCGAACATCGCCTTTCGCACTGAGTTCCCGCGCACGCCGTTCGGCAATGCAGTGCGCACGGCGGCGCAGCTTGCGGCCAATCCGGCCGGGATTGGCGCGATCCGCCTCACCTTGAACGGATTCGACACGCACCAGAACCAGCCGCAAGTGCACCAGCGGCTCCTCAAGGACTTTGCCGATGGACTGTCCGCGCTCAAAGGCGCCCTCGTCGAAGTGAATCGCTGGAATTCCACGCTCGTGATGACGTACGCGGAGTTTGGCCGCCGGCCCCAGGAGAACAATTCGAATGGCACCGACCATGGGACTGCAGCGGCGCACTTCGTCACGGGAGGCCTCGTGCGCGGCGGACTGTACGGCGCGGCCCCGCGGCTGGACCGGCTGGAGGGCGGCAACCTGCAGCACTCGGTCGATTTCCGCAGCCTGTATGCGACGGCCCTGGAAAAGTGGTGGGGCGTTGACTCGAAGGGGCCGCTGAGAGGTCGGTATCCGGTGGTGGACTTGCTTAAGGTGTAGGAACCCGGCACTGTCCGGATGCCGGTGACGGCGCGGTTTTGGGGTTCACCGAATCTCGTCATTTCGCGCATTCGCGTGGTTGCGCGTTCGCGCAACCGCAAAAATGCGCGAAATGACGAGGCCATGGAATTCAAAAGAATAAGGGGCGCGTAGCAAGTGAACCTCCCGTTGCGCAACATTCGCCTGGTTTCAGGCCTCATCCTGCTGGCGTTCGTCGTCGGGCACCTGGTGAACCTTTCCATCGGCCTGCATTCGCTCGCGGCGATGGAGGTGTGGCGCGCGGCGCTGGTCGGCCCCTGGCAGGGCACGATCGGACGGGTGCTGCTCGGCACGGCCGCGCTCGTGCACGCCGCGCTCGGCCTGTATGCGATGGCCGCGCGCAGGTCCCTCTCGATGAGCAAGACCGACTTGGTCCAGCTGCTGCTCGGCGTACTCACGCCGCCCCTGTTGCTCAACCACGTGCTCATGACTTCCGTGGCGAGCGAGCTGACGAGCGAATACGAACCCTCTTACGGCCTCCTCTTGGCGGTGTACTGGAGCATCGCGCCGGGCTATGCCTTCCAGCAGCTCTTCGCAGTGGTCTTCGTATGGGTCCACGCCGCGCTCGGGCTTCATTCGTGGCTGGTGCTCAAGCCACTGTGGCGCAGGATCGGGGGAGTCGTGCTGCCGATCCTTTTCGCGGTCCCGATTGCGGCACTGCTCGGGTTTGCCGAATCGGGCAAGGAGGTCATCGCGAAACTGGCCGCCGATCCCGAATGGCGGGCGATGATCGAAGCCAGTGCCGCGCCCATCGGCGAAGTGCGCGGCCGCCTCGATGCGATCTGGTCCGGCACGATGGCGATCTACGGCGGTTTCGTGTTGCTGGTGGCCGTCTTCTTCGCCGGGCGCTGCCTGCGCGACCGCCTTTCGCGCGTGACGGTCGCGTACGACGGCGGGCTCGTGGCACAGGGCCGGCGCGGACTCTCGGTGCTCGAATTGAGCCGGATGAACGAGGTGCCGCATGCCGACGTGTGCTCGGGCCGTGGGCGCTGCGGGACCTGCCGGGTCCGCGTAGACAGCGGTGCTGCGCAACTGTCTCCGCGTAGCGAGATCGAAACGCGCACGCTGGCACGCGTCCACGGCGCAGAGAGCGAGCGCCTTGCCTGCCAGGCCTTGGTGATGGGGCCCGGAGTCGCAGTCACCCGGGTATTGCCGCCCTTTGCCGATGCCGAAGCGGCGCGTCAGCCGCAAGACTGGGACGAGCCGGCCCGCTCGCCCGAGGGCGCGGCATGAGCGAGGGGCTGTCGAGCCTGACGATGGAGGCGATGGAGGGGGCAAAGAACCGCCTCGCGTCGCTCGGCGCCGACCTCGCCCAGGCACCGGAGGAATTTCGTGCGTTGGCGTCCAGCGTTTCGGGCGAACTCATGAGCGGTTCGGGCGTGCGCGCAGCGACCTACCTCTGGATCCTCCTCCTGCTCGGCTGCGGCGTAGAGTGGCTGTACTGGACCTATGCCTGGGCGCCGATGCGCTCGATCGAATCGATGGTGGCGGCCAACCCGCGGCAGGTCTTCCGGCTCGGGGCGCGCAGGTTCCTGCTGCTCGGGGCAGGGTTGCTGGCCTTCACGCTCGCAGTAATTGCGGCTCTGGCGGCGTTCGCGTGGCCCAAGGGCGTCCAGGAGGCTGTCGTCGCGTCGACACTTTTCATCCTGGTGCTGCGCCTTGCATGGATCGGGGTCAGCGTGCTGCTTGCGCCCGGGTGCGGCCGCCTGCGACTGGTGCCGGCCGACCCACGGAACGTGCGCTGGCTTGTGCTTACCGTGCTGTCGGTGGCGGGGTTGGGTGCCATCGGCCTCTTCGTGCCGGCGGTGCTGGACAAGGTCGATGGCGCGCCGCACGCCGCAGGGGCGCTGCGCTTTGCCGCGGTGGCGCTGGCTTGCCTGATCCTCGTGTTCGCCGCATTCAGGTTCCTCGGCGAGGCAGGCGCGCCGCACGCGGCGCCTGCACGGCGGCTACCGAAGTTCCCTCGCGCGATCGTGGTCGCGGTCATGGTGGTCGCGGTCTTCGTCCTTTGGCTGCTCGCCAGCGGCACCGCGAGCGCGATCGCCGCGGTCTTCGCGGTGGTCATCGTGATCCAGATGAAGATGCGTGAACTGGTGTTCTTTTTCTGGCGCGACTTGATCGACGGCGCGGTTCCCGACGCCACCGACGAGGGCGTGGAACCTGCGGTGCGGGCCGACCCGACCCTGCTGCCGAGCATCGTGCTGTCGACCGCGCGTTTCGTCGTCGTGCTGCTTGGCCTGGGCGCTTGCGCGGTGGCGCTGCATGCGCCGATGTCCGAACTGGCGGCCAGCCAGAACTTCGTGGTGCGGCTCGGTTTCCAGTTGCTTGGCGTCGCGGCCTTGGCGTTGTTTGCCAACGTCGTGTGGATCCTCGTGCGGACCACCATCGACTACCGCCTCAGGCGCATCGGGCCGCACGATCCGCATGCGCCGGCCAATGCCAACGCGCGGCTGCTGACGTTGCTTCCGCTGCTGCGCACGACCGCGGCGGTGCTGCTCGGGGTCCTTCTCGTGCTCTCGTCGCTCTGGGCCCTTGGAATCGAGATCACGCCGCTGCTGGCCGGCGCGGGTGTAATCGGCCTGGCCGTCGGTTTCGGCGCACAGGCGCTCGTTCGCGACGTGATCGCGGGTATCTTCTTCCTCGCCGAGGACGTGTTCCGGGTGGGCGAATACGTCGAGAGCGGCACCACCACCAAAGGCACCGTGGAACGGATCACGTTGCGCACGGTGGCGTTGCGCCACCATAACGGGCCGCTGCATTTCGTTCCCTACGGTTCGCTCGGCACGGTGCGCAACAATTCGCGCGACTGGGTGATCGAGAAGTTCAACATTCCGCTGCCGATCGACGTCGACAGCGAGAAGATCCGCAAGCTCATCAAGCGGATCGGGCAGGAGATGTTGCAAGACCCGGAGGTCGGCCCCATGCTGCGCGAGCCCTTGAAGAGCAAGCTCGCGCGCATCGATCCGGGCGTGAAGATCTTCCGCTGCAAGTTTCAGACCGCGCCGGGCAACCAGTTCGACGTGCGCGCGCAGGCGTTCAAGCGCATCGAAACCGAGCTGCGCGCGTTGGGCATCCCGTTTGCGGGTGGTTCGCAAACTGTGATCATCGAAAGGCCCCCCGGTATCGGACCGCCGGGGGCAGCGCAGGCAGGTTAAGGAGGCCCGGTTACGATCTAGCGGGTTTGCCTCTGCGCGCCGGCCGGGGCGCGCTGCGCGACGATCAGGTTCGACCGGCTGTCGCGAAAGTCGTGGTACTGATAGCCGAAGGTGAACGGCAGCGGGGGCGTCTCGTGCGCCTTGAACGCGCGGCTTAGCTCCACCTGGTAGGCGCCGCCGAAAGGCGGGATGGGCCGTCCGTAGCGCCCGTGCAACTGCACGTTCCATCCGCGGTTCTCGAGCATCGAAAAGGGCACGCCAGTGTCGTCTTGGACGATCGTGCCGCTGATTTCGAGGAGGGTTGCGCGCATCTGGCGGAATTCGCTGCCGTGCAGAAGGTAGGAGGCCGACTTGATGAACGTCGTTGCCGGCGCCAGGCCGCGCACGTAGGCGAGGAATTCGGGATAGTGCGCGAGCCCCTTGTCCGCGGCATCTACGGTGAAGTAGTGGACGCGATGAATTGCTGAAGAACCGGGGGCGAGATACTCGATCGTGACGCCTTTGAGCTGGCGCATCGGCTGGCCCTGGGCCGGCGTTTCGCGCGGAAGAGGCGCAAGGTCGTTGGGGGCAATGCGCACGATCTCCATTCCCGAAAGCGCCATCGACAGCATGAACACCGGCAGGACGCCGCGCAGTTGGGAGGTTCGCAACTGCCGGGCCATGCTGTCGGTGATGAAGTAGTTGCGGCTGATGAAGTTCTTCATCGCCTTGCGCACGTCGGCGGTGAGCTGGGCCTGGGCGCGCTCGTTCATGGCATTGATGTTCGGAATCTCGCCGATATGCTCGAGGCCGAACATGACGAATGTCGCGCATCCGGGAAACAGCCAATGGGCGTTGAGGAAGTCCGGGCCGCTGAACGGGTACATCAGCGTGGCGCCGGAGGGGCAGGCGCGGCCGAGCTCAGCGTCGCGCCAGGTGCTCATTGCGGCGACTTGCCTCGTGGTGAGGCGCGACCAGGACGAGCGCATGAAATCGGTGTGTTCCTTCCAGGCGGCGGTTTGCGCCAGCGCATGGGGGGAGTCCTCCAGCCCGGCCATGAAATACGCCGCTGCGTTGATTCTTGCGCGGCTGCCTGCGTCGGCCTCGCGGGGATCCTGAACGTCGGCCGAGGCCAGCGAGGCGATTCCCATTGCGAGTGCCGCGAGCACCCACCGGGTAGTTAACCTGCAATTCATTGCAAACGCTCCGAGAAAACCTGAATGGTGGACCAAGGGGCGCCGATTTTTCGGGAACCTGAGAGTAAAAATCTGTGTGGTGACGACCGGGGAATGCGGACCTGGAAGCTATCGCGCCCGGTCTCTTAACGCGCCAGACGCAGTTCGGCCGACAGGCCTGCTTGCATATATCGAAACACGGCCCCGGCGGGTTCAGGCCGGAAGCAGGTGGGCGATTGAATTCGCGTAGTACCGCAGCACGGGCAGCTCTTCCAGCCGCGCCGAATACAGGCCTTCGTATTCATCCACGAGGTGCCGCAGCAAGAGCATTCGCAGGCCGACGTCCAGCGCGTAGTCGAGGTCTCGCCGCGGCACATAAACGTGCGCGACGGCGGCATCCAGGTCGTCGAGGATTCTTTCAATCTCGGCCTTGAGCTCCAGCACCGACAGCCCCTTGCCGGAGTGACGAACGAATACAGTGGCCATCAGCGGCACCGGCAGCACCGGGACGACCCGGCCGACGGCGGCCATCAGGTGCTTGCCAAGCGCAGCCATCTGCACCTGCCGTTCCTCACGGGGCATCGCCGAGAAGTCTAGATTGCGCTCGGCGCTGTAGGCCTTCATCGAGACCGGCGAGCCGAAATTGACGCAGGCATAGCCGAACTTGTGCCACTCGCTCTTCACCAGCAGGCGCAGGTTGCGCAGGAGGAACCGCAAAGTTCCCGTTGCCGCCTTCGCCTTGCCGGACTTGGCGGCTTCCGGGTTGATCGAAAGCAGCAGCGTGCGGTCTTCGAGCACCCGGTCGTAATTGATGCCAAGCGGCACGAAGACGACATCGCGTTCGGCCGCGGGCTTGAACCCGCGCATCATGTAGTCGAGCACGCCCAGGCGCGGCTCGCGCATGCGCCCGTCGCGCGAAAGCCCGCCCTCGGGGAACACGGCCTGCGGGACACCCGCTTCGGTCGCCATGGCGATATAGCGTTCGAGCACCTTGCGATACAGGTCGTCCTTGGAGTTGCGCCGCACGAAGTAGGCCCCCATCGACCGGATCAGGTGCGAAAGCGGCCAGATGCGCGCCCATTCGCCGACCGCGTAGGAGAGCGCTGCCTGGTCGGCGGCCAGATAGCCGGCCAGCACGTAGTCCATGTTGGAGCGGTGGTTCATCACGAACACGACGGTCGCATCGGGGTCGATCTTCGCGAGGCCTTCGGAGTCGACGTAGCCCAGGCGCACCCGGTAAAGCGTTTGCGCCACGCGCCGGCCGATCCAGTACCCGATCCGGAAGTAAAGGTAGGCGTTGAAGGCCGGAACCGTCTCGCGCGCGTAACGCTCGACGATGGTCTGCGCCGTTTCGTGGGGGACCTTGTTTGCGCTTGCGAAGGCGCGGGCCGCTTCCTGCACCCGAGGGTCGTAGAGGAGCCGGTCGATGAGGACCCGGCGCTTGGTGCGCTGGAACGGCCGGATCCCGATCTTGAGGCGCGCCGAAACCTCTTCGATCAGCTTTTCCGCCGAGGACGAGGCCAGCACGCGCAATGCCGGCAGCACGACGTGCTCGAGCAGCGCAAGCGCGGCCAGCGCGGCCATGAGCACGAACAGCACGAACGGAACGCTGACTGCGTCGGTCATCGCCTCCTCCCTGCAGCTAGGGTAGGGGGGCGACCGCGGGAACGCAAGCCGCCGCGTTCAGGCGGCGACGGTGACACCTCGGATGCCGTTGCGCTCGATTGCTGCGGCGACCAATCCAGAGGATTTCGCCTCCCGAACGAACACGGCCAAGTAGGCTGCGGCGTCCGGGCGACCCTTGGGCGTGCCCATGGCCTGCTGGATCGCCGTGAAGCGTCCGTCCAGCACGCGAGATCCGGGCATCTTCGCGGCGTCGGTCACGAGGCGCGGCCGCAAGCCGGCGAGGGCGTCGAACTTGCCGCCGAGGAACTGCTGCCAGGAGGCCTCGATGCCGTCGACTCGCACCAGTTCGGCATTCTTGAGCGTACGCGTGAGGTAGAGGTCGTACGCGCTGCGCCCGGAGACCGAAATCTTCACGCCGGCGCGGTCCAATTCCTCCACGGACTTGATCGGCGAACCGGGGGGGACGAGATAGGTGGCTTCGATCTCGAGATAGGCATCCGTAAAGTCGATTTCGCTGGCTCTCGCGGGCTCCGCGCCCAGGAACGCGACGTCCCAGGCGCCCGAGGCGGCGGCATCCGCGACCTTTCCGGGTGATTCGTAGCCAATGAACTCGACCTCCGCGCCCAAGCGGCGGCCGAGCTCGCGCGCGAGGTCGGGGACGATGCCGCAGCGTGTGCCGTCGGGCGCGTCCTTGCTGACAAGCAGGAAATTCGAAAGGTTCAACGCCGCGCGAAGCTTGCCCGTGGGCGTGAACTGGGTGCGTGCGGTGGGAGAGAGTTCAGTCATTTCGCATGTATCCGTTGAGGTCGGGGGTGCTGATGGTGTGTTCCAGATAGCCGAAAGTGCCTTAGCCCTTGACTTCGGTTGCCGCGGCTACCAGCCCGCTCATTGCAGCGCGGTAAAGCGAGGTCGCAAGGCTGATGCGCTTGACGCCCGCCGCTTCGAGCTGTGCGACTGTAAATGATTTACCGCGGCTACCAGCCATGAAATTGAACGGTCTCGAAAGGCTGGAGCAAACCGTGCGCACTGACTCGAGGTCCGGCAGCCCGGGAGCGAAGAGCACGTCCGCGCCGGCTTTCTCGAAGGCCTGCAGGCGTCGAATCGTGTCGTCGAGGTCGGGGTTGCCGCGCAGGAAATTTTCAGACCGTGCGGTCAGCATGAAATGGAAAGGCAGGGCCCGTGCAGCCTGGACCGCCGCCGCGATTCGCTCGGTGGCCTGATCGATGCCATAGAGGGGGTTCGATTTGTCGCCGGTGGCGTCCTCGATCGAGCCGCCGACCAGGCCGGCTGCAGCGGCGAGGCGGATCGTTTCGGCTGCCGCCTGCGGCGAGTCGCCGAAGCCCTTTTCGAGGTCGGCGGCTACCGGGAGGTCGGTTGCCTCGACGGTCGCCTTCGCGTGGGCAAGCGCCTCGTCTCGCGTGACCTTGCCGTCGCGCTTGCCGAGGACGCCGGCTGAAGCGCCGCTTGAAGTCGCCAGAGCCTCATACCCCAGCGCGGCGAGGACACGGGCCGAGCCTGCGTCCCAGGGATTGGCAATCGCGAATACGCCGGGCTTTTCGTGCAAGGCTCTGAAGCGGGCGGCTTTCTCGACTTGGGTTGTCATGTCATCTCCTTTATGCCTGGCGGCCTGTTCGCCATTTTCACGCAATAATTGGCTTCGACGAAAGGATTGATGATTCCATGGCGACGTTGCTCTTCTACCAAAATCCGGTGCAACTCAACACCGACAGGCACAGGCTTGCAAAGCTCGGCAACGTAAACGGGGACTTCGGATTTTCGCGAGAGACGAATTCGATCCCGCTGGCTGCGGTCGAGTTCTTCGAGGTCGCGCGCGAGTATCCGATCGTATTTTCCGGTCCGGAGAAAGGGCCGCTGCTGCCGATTGCGATGGTGGGCATCCGCCAAAATGAGAACCTGTACGTCGGTGCGGGGGGGCAATGGGAGGGCCGTTACGTGCCTGCTTTCGTCCGGCGGTACCCATTTGTGCTTGCGGAGGGGGAGGCCGATGACTTCAGCGTCTTTCTCGATGAATCGTATCCGGGATTTGGCGCTCCGGAGGGCGAGCGGCTGTTCACCGACTCCAGCGAGTACGCGCCGATCCTGAAGCAAGCCCTCGAATTCCTGCGCACCTACCAGGTGGAAACCAAGCGGACGCGGCTGTTCGTCGAGCGATTGCTGGCGCTCAACCTGTTGGTCCCGCGCGTGCTCGAGTTCGCCAGGCCCGGGGATCAGCCCCTTGTCCTGAAGGGCTTCAGTGTGGTCGACGAAGCGCGCGTGAATGAGCTGGATGACAGGGAATTGCTCGAACTGGCGCGCCGTGGGTTTCTGACCTGGGTTCACGCTCATTTGATGTCGCTGTCCAACCTTCCCGTGCTGGGCGACCGGCTCACTGCGCTCATTGCCGCGGGCGTGAAGGGCGCAGCCGCGAGTTCCGCCGCGGCGGTGCCGGCGGCTCCGGCCGTCGACCGTGCCAAGGTCCCGAAAAAGAAGCGATAAAGCCGGGATGATTGCGATCTTCCCGGCTTTCGGCGGCCGATGTTTCTGCCGAAATGTACTGACATCGATACAAAATATAACCGGAGAGCCAATATCCACGCGGACATTTGTAAACAAAAGTCCGAGAATTACTTTTTCAGCAGAGCGCAGATGCTCTTCGACGGGGACGGTCACTTTCAACTTGTAGTAGCCCGAATCATCTCTTTGGCGTCCGTGATTCAGGCGGCGGACATCTTTTGCACGGCGAGGTCGCGCAGCCGGTGTTTCTGGATCTTGGTGGCGTTGGTGCCTTCGGTCACCGGGAAGGCGTCGATCGCGAAAAGCCGCACCGGCACCTTGTAGCGGGCAAGCTTTTGGGCCACGTGGCTGATCGCGGCGGTCTCGTCCAGCCGGCCGCCGGGCTTCAGGGTCACGAAGCCGACCGACCGCAGCGCGCCGCCGTGCGTGACGCCGACGACCTGGCAACCGTCGATCCCTTCGATTTCCTGGACGACGCCTTCGATCTCGAGCGGGCTCACCAGGAAGCCGCCCAGGCGCAGCGCATCGCCCAAGCGGGCCAGGTAGACGAACCGCCCGTCGGGTTGCGTGTAGCCCAGGTCCCCGGAGCGGTACCACCCATCCTCGGTGAGGGCCGACGCAGTGGCCTCGGCGTTGCCGAAGTATTCGACCATGCGGCTGCCCGGTGCGAGGAACTCGAGTTCCCCCGACTCGCCATGCGACTGTACCGCGCCTGTCTCGGGGTCGCGTGCGCGGACCTTGGCCGCAGCGTTCACGGGGCGGCCGCCGGCCAGCTTGCGATCCGCGATCGAAGCCCCCTCGGCTTGCCGCGCGAACAGTGCCTGGATTTCGCTGATGCCGTAGAGGCCGACGAGTTTGAGTCCGCGCGCATCGGCACGCTCGACGATGTCGCCCAGGGCCGGGTTGAAGGCCGCATACCCGACGAATGACACTGTTGGCAGGATCGGCGAGCGCGGTGTCTGCGCGAGCAACTGCGCGATGGCATCGTCGGTCGCGTTGAAGTGGGTCACGCCATGCTTGTCGATCTGGCGGAGGGCTTCGGTCGCGTCCCACGAAGGGAGCATGACCAGCGGACGCGCGGCCGCCATCGCGGCCAGCGCATTGCACGCGCCGAAAACTCCGCACAGCGGCGGCGCAAGAAAGCTCGTGCTGTTGTCGTCGAGTCCGAAGCCGCGCACGACATCGAACGCATGGCCGATCAGCGTCTTCTGGTCGTGCAGAACGAACTTCGGAGCCTTGGTGGTGCCTGAAGTGGTGAAGATTGCGCATCCCGCGTCCGCTTGGGCGGCGGAGACGGCGAGAGGCTCCGACCGGGCAAGTGATGCGTAGGCAATGGTGTGCTTGCCTGTCACCGCTGTCGGCACCGCCTCGCCCTCCTCGGCATAGACCACCACCGACGAAACCGTCGCAAGGTCACTCTTCGGGCAACTGGCCAGAACGCCGGCGAAGTCAGCTCGCTTGAAGCCCGGCCAGTACACGAGCACTTTGCAGCCGGAGCGGCCGACGATGTCCGCGAGTTCCTTGCTGCGAAACCGCGTGTTCACGGCCACGGCAATTGCACCGAGTTGCGCGCAAGCGAAGAACGTTGCCAGCCAAGCCGGCACGTTCGGCAGCCAGAGCGCCACGCGGTCGCCGGCCGACACGCCGAGCGTGGCGAGCCCCGAAGCGACGCGGCGGCTCTCGTCCAGCAATTGCGCGTAAGTGACCGGCCGGTCGCGTTCGATGAGCGCCGGCGTGGCCGCGTGCGAGCGTGCGGCGAGCAGTTCCGGCAAAGTGCGCGGCTGGTTCATCCTGCGGGGTTCAGAATTCGCGACGGCCGCTCACGATGAACGAGACGCTGCGCGGCAGGGCCGGCTCGAAGAACCTGCGATTGCCCTCGGCTACGATGACCGACCCGATGTAATTCTTGTTGGCGAGGTTGTCGATGCGCAAGTGCTCGGTGACCTGCCACTTGCTCCCGCGCTGCTCGAAACCGAAACGCAGATTGGTCACGACGTAGCCTTCCGCAGCATCGCTGTTGGCGTCATCGACGAACACTTTTGCGTTGCGGCGTGCCTCGAACGCGGTAGAAAACCCAACAGCCGGATAGCGCCAACGCAACTCCCCGTACAACGTGGATCCCGGCACGCCGGGAAGCTTGTTGCCGGCCGCCACCGTGCCGCCACTGGTGAAAGAGTCGATGTAGCGCGCGTTGAGCAATGTCCACGCGACGAGCGCATCGAAGTTCGCTGGCAACGTTGCGATCCATGACGCTTCCCAGCCGGTGCGCCGCGTGCGCGACGCATTCTTGAACGTGCTGCGCCCGCCCACGTTGGTGTCGATGACGATCTCATCCTCGGTTTCGGTATCGAAATAGGCGAGTGCCACGCGCTGATCCTCGGCAACGCGTCCCTTGACGCCGACCTCCTTGGTGAGCGAGCGCGAGGGCTTGAGCGCGAAGTTCAGGCCGCTGCCGCTGTTTCGGTACGCGAGCTCGACAAAGGTCGGCGTCTCGAACCCGCGGCCGGCGCTGGCGTACAGGTTTAGTTCGGGCAGTAACCGGTAGGTGAGGCCCGCCACCGGACTGGTGTTGGTGAATTTGGCTGCGCCGCTGTCATTCGGGTTCCCGGTAGCGACGAAGAAATCCCTTGCGTTGAAGGAGACCCGCGTATTGCGAAGCCCGGCGCTCGCGGCCCATCGGTCGGCAAACCGCCAATCGGCCTGCGCGAACAGGTTGCGGCCGGTGACGGTGTCGTCTTCGTCGCGCTTTAGCGCGCCCATGGTGCCATTGTTGTTCAGGAAACCCTTGCGCCGCTGTTGCATCAGTTCGTGTTCATATCCGGCGGTCACCTTGAAGGGGCGGCCGGCCAGCGCACTCTCATGCAGCCAGACGAGGTTCCAGCCGCCGAACGAGGTGGCCAGGTCGACCACGCCACCCGCCGAAGTGGCTGCGGCCTGCGCGGCCACCGGTACCGAGAGAAACTGGCGCACGGTCCGATCGCCGATGAAAGCGCTGGCCTTGAGTGTGTTTTCGCGCGACAACCGTTGCTCGACGGTGAGGCCGCTCTGGGTCTGGCGCACGCTCTTGGAGGTGTTGAACGTGGTTGCCGAAACGTCGGCCTGGCGACGGTCGGCATTGACCTGCGCGCGTGAAAGGCCGAGCGGGTCCTGGGTTTCCGGCTGGCCGAGCGTGTTCACAACGAGTGTCACGCGCGTGTCTTCGCTCGCCTGCCAGCGCAGCTTCGCGTTGCCCTGCTGTCGGTTGACTGACGAATGCGCGCGCCACCCGTCGGTGTGGAAGCGCGACCAGTCGGCGTTGTAGTTGAGCGTACCCTCGGTGCCGCCGAACTTCAGGCCCAGGCGTGTGCTGCCCCACCGGCCGGCCAGCAATTCCGCCGTTGCGGTGGGCTTGGCGGGGCCGTTGTCGCTGAAGATCTGTACCACTCCGCCTGCGCTGTTGCCGTAAAGGCTCGCGAACGGCCCCCGCATCACTTCGACGCGCTGCGCGGAAAAAAGGTCGAAGCTGGCCGCCTGCCCTGCGCCGTCGGGCATCGTCGCAGGAATCCCGTCGGCGTAGAGCTTCACGCCGCGGATGCCGAAAGTCGAACGCGCGCCGAAGCCGCGAATCGAAAGTTGCAGGTCCTGCGCGTAGTTGTTGCGGTTCTGGATCACCAAACCCGGCACGCGGCCGAGGGATTCGGACAGGTTGACCTTGGGCTGGCCTTCGCGCAGCGACTCGGAGCCGACTGCATCGATCGACACCGGCACGTCGAAGCTCTTTCTCTCGCTGCGCGTGGCCGAGACGACGACGCCGTCTGCGGCTTCCTGGCCGAACGACGGAAGCGACACGATAAGGAGCGTCGCCCAGGCGGCGATCGCGGGCGGGACGGCCCGCCAAGGGGCGCCTTTGCTCTCAGCGCAGCTGCGATAGGAAGTGCGCAAGGGCCTTGAGGTCTTCATTCGAGACACCATGCAGTGTGGCATTCATGATCGTGTCGGTGCCGGGGGGCGGCTTGTCGCGCATGACGGTCATGCGGGCCTCCAGAAACTCCTCGCGCTGCTCCGCCAGGCGCGGCATCTGTTCCCGGCCGCGGAAAGTCTTGTCATGGCAGGAGGCGCATCGAAGCTTGCCGGCGAGGTCCCTTCCGCGTTTCTGCAATGCCTTGTCCGCTGTCGGTGCGGGCGGGCGCACGGGAAGCGCGGCGAAGTGTTTCGCGATCGCGACGATCTGCACATCCTTCTTGCCTTTCATGAGTCCCTGCATTACGGGGTTACCGCGCAGGCCTTCGCGCGTGAGGACGAGCGTGTTTTCAAGGTAAACACGGGGCTGGCCCGCGAGCGACGGGACATTGGGCGTGACGGAATTGCCGTCAGGTCCGTGGCAGGTCACGCAGGCCTGAGCCTCCGGCGGCGCGGTGGCGGTCTGTGCGGCGGCGACGAAGGAAAGGCAGGGCGCAAAAAAGGCGATGAGCATCGCTGCCCACCGCCCTTTGCCTGGCAATGCAGCCACTACTTCTTGGCCGGGGCGCCCGAATAGCTGATTCGGTAGATCGCGCCCAGTTGCTCGTCGGACACCAGCAGTGCGCCGTCGGGCATCTGCATGAGGTACGCCGGGCGGCCGAGGAACTTGTTTTCCTTGGCGTCCAGAAAGCCGGTGAGGAAGGGCGTCATCTTCACGCTCTTGCCATCGGCGCTCGGCACGGCATGGAGCACGTCATAGCCTAACTTCTGGGTGCGGTTCCACGAACCCTTGCGCGCAATGAACATGGTGTTCTTGTACGCGGCGGGGAACATGTCGCCGGTGTAGAACTTCACGCCCATGACCGCGGTATGCGGCCCCATCAGCGCGACCGGCTTGGTCACATCCTTGCAGGCCGTGGCCTTCTTGTCGGCCTTCGTCACGTCGGGGTCCACGACCCCGGCGGCGTGGCAGTACGGATAGCCGAAGTTGAGTCCCGTCTTGGTGATCCGGTTCAACTCATCCTCCGGGCCATCGTCGCCAAGCCAGTCGCGGCCGTGGTCGGTGAACCAAAGCTCTCCAGTCTTGGGATGCCAGTCGAAGCCCTGCGTGTTGCGCACGCCCTTGGCGATCACCTCCATGCCCGAGCCATCCGGGTTGTAACGCCGGATTTGAGCGTACTGCTCAGAGGGCTCGCAAATGTTGCAGGGCGCGCCGAAAGGGACGTAGAGCTTCTTGTCAGGGCCGAATGCCAGGTACTTCCAGTTATGGTGCTGCTCGGGCGGCAGGTTGAATTTGGCTGTGATGTCCTCAGGCATCGCATCCGGCTTGTTCTCGACGTCGTCGTAGCGCAGGACCTTGTCGATCGCCATCACGTAAAGGGTGCTGCCCATGATGGCCACGCCTGAGGGCTGAGTAAGTTTGTCGACGAGGACGCGATTGGTGCGCTTGTCGCCGGCGTCGGTGACTTCATACACCCGGCCGATGCCGCGGGTACCGATATAGATCTTGCCCTTGTCGCCGCGGACCATGGCGCGCGCGCCCGGCATGCCGCTTGCCCAGACTTCGATCTTGAAGCCTTTGGGCACCTTGAACTTGTCTATCGGGATTTCACTGGCCGGCGTCTCGGTGTTCTTGGCCGCGTTCGGCGCAAGCGGCGAGTCCTTGAACTTGTCACCCATGCCCTGCTTCCATGCAGGCGGCGCTGCCGGCGCCTGGGCGAGCACTGCTGACGAAAAAGCAAGCGCGCATGCTGCGGCCGAGGCCGCAATCTTGATGTTCATTGTCTTTTCCTTTTTTGTGGTGATGCGACTGACCGCGCTATTATATTCTTTCGTGCATGGCGTGTAATCGCGCGACGCAGCGTGAACGGTTCATTGTGCGCGCCAATCGATGCCGATATGATTCGCGTCCGGATTCGAGATGCACCACGGCGGGAGGGCCGATGGCAAATGTAAGCAAAGCGGACCTGACCGATGCGGTGGCCAAGGCTGCGGCAATCAGCAAGACTGCCGCCGCGGAAGCGGTGAACGCGCTGTTCGATACGGTGGTCGCAGGCGTGGCCAAGGGCAATCGGGTGACCGTGGTGGGATTCGGCACGTTTCTGGCGCGCAAGCGGCAGGCACGCGCGGGACGCAGTCCGGCCAACGGCAAGGAAATCAAGATCCCTGCCAAGACCTGCCCGGCGTTTACGCCTGGTCAGGCGTTCAAGGACGCGGTGGGCGGCAGCAAGTCCGGCAACGGCAAACGTTAGGCAGACGTTAGCAATTGCATTAGGGAGCGTGCATTAGGGAGCGTTGCCAAGTCCAAAGGGTTTCGGCAGAATCGCCCGGTCGCCCCGCCCCCTGAGGGGCTGATAGGAAGGGTTCCCGGAATGCCTGCCCATGAATAGCCCGCTGATTCTCTCGCTTGACCTGCATGGTGTGCCGCATCGCTGGATCAGCTGGCAGCAGGCCTGCTTCTATTACGCCAAGAATCTGGTCGCCTGGACGATGGGCGATCGCACGTTCACTTTCAATGGCGGCATTTCCAGGGCGACAGGCGAACGCTCGAGCATCACCGCGCATTCCATCATTGCCATCAAAGGCAAGGCGATGGCGAGGAAGGGTTTCAACCACGTCCCGCCTCTAAACAACCGCGAGCTTTTCCGGCGCGATTGCCAGATCTGCGCGTATTGCGGCGGCGACTTCCACTACTTCAGGCTGACACGCGACCACATCACGCCGCTCTCGCGCGGCGGGAAAGACACCTGGATGAACGTGGTGACGGCCTGCCGCCACTGCAACGGCCTCAAGCGCAATCGCACGCCGGAGGAGGCGGGCACTGAGTTGCTCTATGCCCCCTACGTTCCCAACAAGGCCGAATACCTGATCCTCACCAATCGGCGGATCTTTTCCGACCAGATGGAGTTTCTCAAGCAGCATGTGTCGGCGCATTCGCGCCTGACGCTCGCTGCCGCGTGACTCGGAACAGGGCCACCAAGAAGGTGTCCCCCGTACCCCCTTCCTCCATGAGGTAGCACTGTGCGGGATTTTTGGAGGAATAGCGGTTTTCATCTCTTGAGGCGCAATGAGCGGGGGTGGCTGACGGTCACCGACGATTTTCTGCGCGCGTATTACTTGCGGCCGGAGGTGCATCCGCTGGAGGAGTCCGGCGATGCGGAGCTCGCCCTGCATTCGTCGCTGATGGCCGAGCCCCGCCGCGTGGTCGAGGAAGCGGAGTTTGAGGCGGTCGAGGACGAAGATGCGCGCGACAACTATCGCGTCGTCCTGCGTTTTCGCGACCGGCTGATTTCCGCCGGCACAATCGAAGGGTCTTACGCCGGGCTGTTCCGTGCCGGCAGCGTGGATATCCCGCCGCTCTTCATCGAGCAAATGGCGCATGTGATCTTGCGCAACGTGCTCGACGGCGGTGAAGATCCGCTGCGGCTGCGCGCCGGTGAACTGTTTTTCCGCGACCAGAAACTGAACCTGCAGGAAAGCACCATCCTCCTTGCCGACCTGGAAACGGTGGAGATGCACGCCGCCGGCAACGCTTATGGAAGCATCGGGCGCCTGATTGTGGAGGCGCAAACCAGCCTGAAGAGCGTGGAGCTCGACGTGCTCGACCGCGACAACGCCGAGCTTTATTGGAAGCGCGAATCCCGGCACGACACGGTGATCAGCATCAACCATGGACGCGCGGCGCTCGAGGCCTTGTGCCGCGTGATCGAAGCGTGGGTCGGTCATTTTCATGGCATCGAGGTCCGCGTAAAGCCGCTCGCGCGGATCGACGAGCCGCGCTGGGCCTGGCATATCGGCCTGGATGCGGCCTCGACGAGCATGCTGAACGACCTGTACGAAGGCATCGAAGTGGATCATGGCCGGATGCGCAGGTTGCTCTCGCTTTTCCGCATGGACTTTGTCGATGCATCCGACATGCGGCCGGACATCGCGGGGCGGCCGGTCTACATGGCGCTTTCAGCCAGCGAGGACGACGTGGTCCGGATGAAGCCGCAGAACCTCCTGGTGAATTTTCCCTTGGCGAGGGCGTCGTGAGCGAGCCTGCGCTCCTCGTCAAGCCGGAATTCTGGGCCCGGGCGAAGCGTGAACTGGCGCGCAGCGATCCGGTCATGGCAAAGATCATCCGCGCCTACCCGCGCGTGTCGCTGCAGCGCCGCGGCGAGCCGTTCTTCACGCTTGCGCGCTCGATCGTCGGCCAGCAGATCTCGGTCAAGGCGGCGCAGAGCATCTGGAATCGCGTCGCGGCGCTGGCGCCGCAAATGCAGCCTGATGAGATCCTCAAGCTCTCGCAGCGCAAGCGCCGCCTCAGGGCGGCCGGGTTATCGGACCGCAAGGTCGAGTACATCGTCGACCTTGCCCGGCATTTTTCCGAGGGCACGATCCATCCGGCCCGGTGGGGCGAGATGGGCGATGAGGCGGTCATTGGGGAACTCATCGAGGTGCGCGGCATCGGCCGGTGGACCGCCGAAATGTTCCTGATGTTCAACCTGCTGCGCCCGGATGTGTTTCCCGTCGCCGACCTCGGAGTGCAGAAGGCGGTGCACCTGCACTACTACGACGACCAGAAGATCTCCCTCGAGCGCTTGCGCGAGCACGGCGAGGCGTGGCGCCCGTGGCGCTCGGTGGCCACGTGGTACCTGTGGCGCAGCCTCGATCCGGTGCCCGTAGAGTACTAGGTGCGGGGGAGCCAGAATCCCCCCCCGCGCCCCCCGGGGAGCGGTAGCGTAAAATCCGGTCATGCCGCTGCCCGCCAGCAAGACCACGTTCCTGGAATTCGAGCAGCCGATCGCCGACCTCGAGACGCGCATCGAAGAGTTGCGCTTCGTGCAGGATGACTCCGCCGTCGACATCTCCGAGGAAATCGCCCGGCTGCAGAAGAAGAGCCAGGTCCTCACGAAGGAGATTTACGCCAAGCTCACGCCCTGGCAGGTCGCCCAGGTGGCGCGCCATCCGCAGAGGCCCTATACCCTCGACTACATCGGCATGCTGTTTACCGGGTTCGAGGAACTTCACGGCGACCGCCTGTTTGCCGACGACCAGTCCATCGTCGGCGGCCTCGCGCGCTTCAACGGCGAATCGTGCATGGTGATCGGCCACCAGAAAGGCCGCGACACCAAGGAAAAGATCACGCGCAACTTTGGCATGCCCAAGCCCGAGGGCTACCGCAAAGCGCTGCGGCTCATGAAGCTGGCCGAGAAGTTCAAGCTGCCGGTGTTCACGTTCGTGGACACGCCCGGCGCGTATCCAGGAATCGATGCCGAAGAACGCGGGCAGTCCGAGGCGATCGGCCGCAACCTGTATGCAATGGCCTCCCTTCGCGTGCCGCTGATCTGTACCGTGATCGGGGAGGGCGGTTCGGGCGGGGCCCTCGCGATTGCGGTAGGCGACATCACGATCATGATGCAGTACTCGACCTACTCGGTGATCTCTCCCGAAGGTTGCGCTTCCATCCTCTGGAAAAGCGCGGACAGGGCGCCTGAAGCGGCCGAAACGCTGGGTATTACGGCCAGCCGATTGAAGACCCTCGGCGTGGTCGACAAGATTGTCAACGAACCGCTAGGCGGCGCGCACAGGGACCCGGAAGCCGCAGCGCAGGCGCTGAAGAAGACGCTCGCCGAGGCGCTCAAGCATCTCCGGTCCAAGAAGCCCGCGTTGCTCGTCGAAGAACGCCTCGAGCGCCTCATGGGCTATGGCAAGTTCAAGGAAACCGGCGCGAAATAAGACCTCAGCGGCCTCCCCGATCGGCGGGTCGGGCGGCGTCGCGCAGGTTGCCAAGGCCATCCATGGCGCGCTGGACACCTCGATGGATCGCGCCTCGGCCCGCAAGTCTTCCGTTTGCGTAGCCCTTTCCGGCGGCGTCGATTCCGTGGTGCTCCTGCACGGTCTTGCCTCGACCGCAAAAGGGGGCGACCTTGAACTCTCGGCGCTCCACGTCAATCACGGCCTCAGTCCGAGCGCTTACGCCTGGGAACGCAATTGCCGCACGTTGTGCCGCCGCCTTCGCGTTCCCCTGACCGTGAGGCGCGTAAAGGTGCCCGCCCGGCGCCGGCAGGGCTTGGAGTCGGCCGCCCGCTCCGCCAGGTATGCGGCCCTGGCAAGCGTGAGGGCGGATTTCGTTGTGCTCGCCCACCAGATCGACGACCAGGCCGAGACCGTTCTCCTCAACTTGCTTCGTGGAGCGGGTTTGCGTGGCGCCGCGGCGATGCCTGAAGTCGGCCCACTGCCCGCGGTTGAGGCGGACAGCGCGAACGAGAACGCGCCGCGCGCGTGGCGTCCGTTTCTCTCGGTGCCTCGTGAAATCATCGTGGCCTACGCCATCGCCCATCGCTTGCATTGGGATGAGGACGAGAGCAATGCCGATGAGGCGCTGTCACGCAACTGGCTGCGTCGCAGGGTGGCCCCGCTGCTTGCCTCGCGATATCCGCGCTGGCGCGAAAGCCTGGCGCGCGCGGCGGCGCATTTCGGTGAAGCCGAGGCTTTGCTTTCGCGCGCATCGAGCGAACGCCTCCGAGTCGAGGACCTGCGCGGCGCGACCAAGGGCCGGGCACGGCTCATGCTGCGGGACTTCCTGCGCACCGGCGGCACCCGCGCGCCGGATGCGCGTCGCCTAGATGAAATGCTGCGCCAGGTGCTCGACGCCGGCCCCGAAGCGCGACTCGAAATTGCGCACGATGGGAGCGTGTTGCGCCGCTATCGCGATGAACTTTCTTTGCAGCCGGCGAAGCGATTGCAGGGCAAGGTGGTGTTCCATCCCTGCAAGGGCGCCGGAATCGACGCGATCAAGCTGCGCGCGCTGCCGGTCACCGTGCGCCTGCGGCAGGGCGGCGAGCGCCTGCGGCTCGAGGCCGGGCGCCCGAGCCGGACCCTGAAGAACCTGTACCAGGAAGCCGGTATTCCGCCGTGGGAACGCGACCACCGGCCGCTTGTCTATAGCGGCGACGAACTTGTCTGGGTGCCGGGTCTGGGGATCGCCGCTGGCTACGGCGCTGCCAAGGCTCGGGCCGGGCTGCTCCCGGAGTGGATTCGGCCTCGTCTGGAGTAGCCGCAAGCCATTGTTTTTACGAAACTCCCGAGAGTCCGTGCTAAAATAACGGGTTTTCTTACCAAGCTTACGGAGCAGCAGAACATGGCGGTTGAACGCACTCTTTCCATCATCAAGCCCGACGCAGTCAAGAAGAACGCCATCGGGCGCATCGTCGCCCGTTTCGAGGCCGCAGGCCTCAAGGTCATTGCGATGCGCATGAAGCACCTTTCGCGCGCCGAGGCCGAAGGATTCTATGCGGTGCATCGCGAGCGCCCCTTCTTCAAGGATCTCGTCGAGTTCATGATCTCCGGACCGGTGGTGGTCCAGGCGCTCGAAGGCGAGAACGCGATCGCAAAGAATCGCGAACTCATGGGCGCGACCGATCCCAAGAAAGCGGACAAGGGCACGATCCGCGCCGATTTCGCCGATTCGATCGACGCAAACGCTGTGCACGGTTCCGATGCGCCGGAGACGGCCAATGTCGAGATCGCGTATTTCTTTGCCGCAAGTGAAGTGCACAGCCGGTAAGCCGGCCCGCTCGCAATGACCGGAACCAATCTTCTCGACCTCGACCCGGCAGGGCTGCAGGCGTATTTCGCCGCAATGGGCGAGAAGCCGTTTCGCGCCACCCAGGTGCTGCGCTGGATCCACCAGCGCGGCGCGTCCGATTTCGAAGCGATGACCGACGTCGCCAAGTCGTTGCGCTCCAAGCTCGCGCTTTCGGCGCGCGTCGAGCCTCCGCAGGTGGTCGGCGACAGCGTTTCGGAAGACCGCACGCGCAAGTGGCTGATCAAGGTCGACGGCGCCAACGCGGTGGAGTCCGTATTCATCCCGGAGACCAGGCGCGGTACCCTGTGCGTGTCGAGCCAGGCCGGTTGCGTGCTGGACTGCGCTTTTTGCTCCACGGGGAAGCAGGGATTCAACCGCAATCTCACGACGGCCGAAATCATCGGGCAGTTGTGGATTGCGAGGCGCGAGCTTGGTTCCGGCAGTCAGCCCGGCGAGCGCATCGTCACGAACGTGGTGATGATGGGAATGGGCGAGCCCTTGCTCAACCTCGACAACGTGATCCCGGCGCTGCGCCTGATGCTCGACGACAATGCCTACGGGCTTTCGCGCCGGCGCGTTACCGTCTCGACCTCCGGCGTGGTGCCGGGCATGGACCGGCTGGCGGAGGAATGTCCGGTGGCGCTTGCAGTGTCGCTGCACGCATCGAACGACGCATTGCGCGACCAACTCGTCCCGGTGAACAGGAAGTACCCGATCAAGGAACTGATCGCCGCCTGCAACCGCTATCTCGATCGCGCGCCGCGCGATTTCATCACGTTCGAATACGTCATGCTGGAGGGCGTGAACGATGCCGATGCCAATGCGCACGAACTGGTGGCCCTTTCGCGCAGGATCAAGTGCAAGTTCAACCTGATCCCGTTCAATCCCTTCCCCAATTCGGGTTTCGCCCGCTCCTCTGCGGAACGCATCCGGCGTTTCGCCGAAATCCTCCAGCGTGCGGACCTCACGGTCACGACGCGAAAGACCCGCGGCGAAGCGATCGACGCCGCCTGCGGGCAACTTGCCGGGGATGTAGCCGACCGTACCCGCCGCACCCGCATTGACATTGATGTGCCAGTCAAGGAGGTTCGCGCATGACGCAGTCGCGCTTTGGTATCCGAAACCTGAAAGTCTTTCTGGCCCTGCTCGTGCCCGCCCTGATCGCCGGCTGTGCCGGGACAGGCGGCGGCCCGGTCGAGCCGGAGCTTTCCCAGTCGACCAGCGACATCACCGGTTCCGGGGACGCCCGCAACCGCGCCCGCGCGAACACGGAGCTTGCGGCCCTGTATTACGAACGTGGCAACCTCGGCGTGGCCCTTGAGGTCCTGCGCACCGCGACGGCCTCGGATGCGAGCTATGCGCCGGCACACGGCATGCTGGGCCTGGTCTACATGGACCTGCGCGAAAACCAGCTGGCGCAGCAGAGCTTCGAGCGGGCATTGCGATTCGCCCCCACCGACCCGGACATCAACCACAACTACGGCTGGTTCCTTTGCCAGACCGGCAAGGAAGCGGAATCCGCGCGCTATTTCCTGCAGGCCGTGCGCAATCCGCTGTATCCGACGCCGTGGAAATCCTTGTCGGCCGCAGGGCAATGCGCGCTGCAGAAGGACAATCTCAAGGATGCGGCGGACTATTTCGGGCGCGCGCTCAAGCTCGATCCCGACGAGCCGAACGCGTTGCTCAAGATGGCGATCATCAACTACCGCAACGGCGAGGTCGCCGAAACGCGGCGGCTGATCTCGCGCTACAACCGCATTACCGAGCCGACCGCCGAGGCCCTTTGGCTGGGTCTGCGGCTCGAACGCAAAGCCGGCGACAGGACCGCCGAAAGCAGTTACGCCAACCAGCTGCGCCGGCGATTTCCCAACTCGCGCGAGTTCCAGCAGTTGCAGCGCGGCGAGTACGACTGAGCAACGGGCATGACCCAACAATCCGAAACCGGCGGGCTGCCCGGGAACCCGGAGCCCGCCGGCACGCATGATCTGCTGGCGGAACGAGGCGCCGAGCCCGCTTCGATGGCCGCTTTGGCGGCGCGGCGCGCCGAACTGGGCATGAGCCTCGAGGACGTCGCCAACCAGCTCAAGTTCGCGCCGCGCTTGATCCAGACGCTCGAATCCGGCGATTTCGACAAGCTCCCCGGGCGCACTTTCGCGCGCGGCATGCTGCGCAGCTACGCCAAGCTGCTCAAGATCGATCCCGCGCCTTACCTCGCGCAGATCGGCCCGAGCGTCGCCCAGCACCTGGTCACCGAGCAGGCCGTGTCGTTGCGTGCGCCGATCCCTTTTTCCGAAGGCGGCCGGCACGTCAATCTCGTCTACATGCTGCTTTCGATCCTGTTCCTCGCGGTGGTCGTCTTTTTCGCTTTCGAATGGTTCCATGAGAGGGGCCGCCCGGGCAAACTCGCGTTCGTGGCGCCGGGGCGGGCAGCGCCCGCGGGGGAAGAAGCCTCGGGGTCGGCGCCCAATCCGGCCAGCATCGCAACGGCCGGCACGCCGCAAATCAGCAAGGAAAAGCCGGCGACATTTGCGAGCGCCGGTCCGGTGCCGATTCCGGAAACCGCGCCTCGCGCCGATGCTGCGGCCGGCGCGAGTTCCGCGAGCCGGACCCTGCCCGCGCCGGGCAATGGGCGCATCGTCATGCGGTTCGGCAAGGACGCCTGGGTCGAGATCAAGGCGCGCAACGGCCAGACGCTGTTCTCGCAGCTGAATCCCGGGGGCACGGAAAAGATCGTCGAGGGCGATCCGCCCTTCGATGTGACGATCGGCAATGCACCCAACGTCCATCTGACCTACAACGACCGGCCGGTCGACCTCAAGCCGCATTTCAGGGTCGACGTCGCCCGGCTGACGCTTCACTGAGCGCGGGATCGGGCATGGCCGTACTCGCGCGAAGGAAATCCCGCCAGGTCATGGTCGGGCACGTGGCCATCGGCGGGGACGCGCCGATCATCGTACAGTCGATGACCAACACGGACACGGCGGACGCGCAATCCACGGTGCGCCAGGTGGCGGAACTCGCCCGTGCCGGCTCGGAGATCGTGCGCATCACGGTCAATTCGCCCGAGGCGGCCGCGCAAGTTGCGACGATCCGCGAAAAGCTCGATGCGATGGGCTGCGACGTCCCGCTCGTCGGCGACTTCCATTTCAACGGGCACCGGCTGCTCAAGCAGTATCCCGAATGCGCGGAGGCGCTCGCCAAATATCGCATCAACCCGGGCAACGTCGGCCACGGCAAGAAACGCGACGACCAGTTCTCGACCATGATCGAAGCCGCGTGCCGGTACGCAAAGCCCGTGCGCATCGGCGTCAACTGGGGCTCGCTCGACCCGGAACTGCTCGCGCGCATGATGGACGAGAACGCCCGCAGCGCCGAGCCGCTGGATGCCGCCGGAATCATGCGCGAGGCCCTGATCGCTTCCGCGCTCGAGTCGGCCGCGCAAGCGGTTCAGTGGGGGTTGCCGGCCGAGCGCATCGCGATCTCCTGCAAGGTCAGCGGCGTGCAGGACCTCATCGCCGTCTACCGCGAGCTTGCGCGCCGCTGCGACTATGCGCTGCATCTGGGCCTGACCGAAGCGGGCATGGGCTCCAAAGGCATCGTCGCCTCCAGTGCGGCCATGGGCATCCTCTTGCAGGAAGGCATCGGCGATACGATCCGGGTGAGCCTTACGCCCGAGCCCAACGGCGATCGCACGCGCGAGGTCATCGTGGCGCAGGAACTGCTCCAGACCATGGGCCTGCGCAGCTTCACGCCGCTGGTGACCGCATGCCCGGGCTGCGGGCGAACCACGAGCACCTATTTCCAGGAATTGGCCGACAAGATCCAGGGCTACCTGCGCGCCCAGATGCCGATTTGGAAAGCCGCGCACCCCGGCGTGGAGGAGATGAAAGTCGCGGTCATGGGCTGCGTGGTCAACGGCCCGGGCGAATCCAAGCACGCCGACATCGGCATCAGCCTGCCGGGGACCAACGAAGTGCCGGTTGCTCCGGTCTACGTCGACGGCGAAAAGACGGTGACGCTCAAGGGTGGGCGCATCGCGGAGGAATTCCAGGCGATCGTCGCCGGCTATGTCGAAAAGAGGTACGGACAAGGGGGGAGGGGGCCAGCCCCTCGCCCCGGTGCCCAACGCCCCGCCTCCATTCCGATCAAGGCAGTGTAGGCATGGGCAGTCCCCTGCAGGCCATCCGTGGCATGAACGACGTCTTGCCGGACGAGGCGCACGGCTGGCTCGCGTTCGAAGAAATCATCCGCAATACGATGTACCGCCACGGCTACCGCAACATCCGCACGCCGCTGCTCGAGCACACGGGCCTTTTTCGCCGCGCGATCGGCGAGGTGACGGACATCGTCGAGAAGGAGATGTACACCTTCACCGACGAGTTGAACGGCGAGCAGCTAACGCTCCGGCCCGAGGCCACGGCCTCGACGGTACGCGCGGCCATCGAGCATAGCCTCACCTACAACGGCCCGGTGCGCCTGTGGTATGCCGGACCGATGTACCGGCATGAACGCCCGCAGAAGGGGCGCTATCGCCAGTTCCACCAGTTCGGCGCGGAAGGGCTCGGGTTTGCCGGCCCGGACGTGGATGCGGAACTCATCGTGATGTGCGCCGCGTTATGGAAGGAGTTGGGGCTCGACGGCATCCGCCTGGAACTCAATTCGATCGGTTCGTCGGAAGAACGCGCGAGCCACCGCGTCGAGCTGGTCGAGTTCCTCGAGACCAGGGTCGACGCGCTCGATGCGGACGCCAAGCGGCGCATGCACACCAATCCCCTGCGGGTGCTGGATTCGAAGAACCCGGTGGTGAAGGAAGCGACCAGGAATGCGCCGGTCCTGATGAATTTTCTCGGCGAGCAGTCCCTCGCCCATTTCGATGGCCTCAAGAAACTCCTGGCCGCGGCCGGCGTGCCGTTCAGCGTCAACCCGCGGCTGGTGCGCGGCCTGGACTACTACAACCTCACCGTGTTCGAGTGGATCACCGACCAGCTGGGTGCCCAGGGCACGGTGTGTGCAGGAGGACGCTACGACGGCCTGTTCGAGCAGATCGGCGGCAAGCCCACCCCGGCGGTGGGCTGGGCGGCCGGGATCGAAAGGTTGCTTGCACTCTGGCAGGCGGCAGGACGCGTCCCCGCGCCAAAGGCGCCGGATGCGTATGTGGTCCATCAGGGCGAAGGCGCCGCAGAGTGCGCATTGCTGGTCGCGCAGGTCTTGCGCGCCGCGGGCCATTCGGTCATCCAGCACGCTGGCGGGGGCAGTTTCAAGTCGCAGATGAAGAAAGCCGACGGGAGCGGTGCGAGGATCGCGCTCATCGTCGGGGAGGACGAAGTGCGCGCAGGCGAGTTGACGCTCAAGTTCCTGCGCCGCGACGCCTCGCAGCAAAAAATCCGGCGCGACGCCCTTGTCGCCGCCTTCGGCAACGCATTGCTGGAATCAACGCAGTAAACCTTTTTGGGCAGACCATGGCACATCTCGATCTCGACGAACAGGAACAGCTCGCGCAACTCAAGTCTTGGTGGGCCACCTACGGAAACGCCCTCATCATGACGCTCGTTCTCGGATCCCTCGCCTTCTCGGGCTGGCAGGGTTGGCGCTATTGGCAGGACGGCCAAGCCGCCAACGCAAGCAACCAGTTCGAAGTGCTGTCCAAGGCCACACAGGGGACGGACACCAAGGCAGTGCGCGATGCCGCCGGCGAGTTGCTCGAGAAATACCCGCGCACTGTCTACGCGTCGATGGGCGCGCTTTCTTCGGCCAAGTACTACTTCGACAAAAGCGACCTCAAGTCGGCCCGGGCCCAGCTGCAGTGGGTGATCGACAACACCCAGACGGAAGAATTCCGCGACATCGCGCGCCTGCGCATGGCCAATGTGCTGCTCGACGAAAAGGCGCATGACGAGGCTCTCAAACTCCTCCAGGCGCAGCACGGCGCGGCATTCGAGGCACAGTACGCCGCGCTGCGCGGCGACGTTCTCGTGGCCAAGGGCCAGGCGGCCGACGCGCGCTCGGCCTACAAGTTTGCCCTCGAGAAAGCCGGCCCGAAGGACCGCGCGGCGCAGGAAAGCATCCAGATGCGCCTCGATGCGCTCGGGGGGTGAGCGTGCGCGTCCTCACACTGACGAAGGCCGCGCTCCTGCTGGCCGCCACTTTCCTCCTGGCGGGCTGCTCGAACATGCCCAGCCTGAACCCGATCGACTGGTTCAAGTCCGTGCCGGACGGCCCCAAGCCGGCCGCGCTCCCGCCGTTATCAAACCCGCAGCCGGTGCGCACGCTGTGGCAGGCCAACGTCGGGCCCGCCGGCATCTTCATCTTCAGCCCCGCATTGGCCGGCGGCAGCATTTTCACGGCCGCGCGCGACGGCAGCGTGACGCGCCTGGACGTCGCCACCGGCAAGGTGATCTGGAAGGTTTCGGCCGGGGCGCAGTTGTCCGGCGGTGTGGGCACCGACGGCAGGCTGGTTGCGGTCGGCACCGACAAGGGCGAATTGGTCGTCCTCGACGCCGACAAGGGCACGCTGCGCTGGCGTGCCCGTGTGTCTTCCGAAGTTCTGGCGGCGCCCAAAGTCGCGCGGGGCACGGTTCTCGCCCGGACCGCGGACAGCCGCATCTTCGCGTTCGACGCGGTCGACGGAAAGCGCAAGTGGGTCTACCAGCGGGCGGCGGCTTCGCTCATTGTGCGTTCGCCGGCTGGGATGACGATCCAGGAAGGCAACATTTTCGCCGGCTTCTCGGGCGGAAAAATGGTGTCGCTCGAGCTCGAGACCGGCGCGCTGCGCTGGGAAGTCACGGTTTCGCAGCCCAAAGGGTCCACCGAACTCGAACGGGTATCGGACCTCAGCGGTGATCCGGTGCTGACCGGCCGCGAGGTCTGCGCAGCGTCCTACCAGGGTCGCGCAGCGTGCTACGAATGGCAGAACGGCAACCAGGTTTGGGCGCGCGACATGTCCACGCTCAACGGCATGAGCGTCGATGCGCGCTACGCGTACGTCGCGGACGAAAAAGGCGCGGTGCATTCGCTCGACCGGACCAACGGCCGCAGCGTCTGGAAGCAGGACCGCCTGGCCTACCGCGAGCTCACGCTGGCGCAGGCGATCGGCAGCGAAGTGGTGTTCGGCGATCTCGAGGGCATCGTGCACTTTGTTGCGCGCGACTCGGGCGCGTTCGTGGCCCGGGCGACGACGGACGGGAGCAAGATCCGCGCTGCGCCGGTCCGTCTGCCGAACGGCGTGCTGGTGCAGACTTTGAACGGCGGGTTATTCCTGCTGGCGCTGTAAGGATCCTCCGATGAAACCGGTCGTAGTGCTCGTCGGCCGGCCAAACGTCGGCAAGAGCACGCTCTTCAATCGCCTCACGCGCACGCGCGACGCAATCGTCGTCGATGTGCCCGGCGTGACGCGCGACCGCCACTACGGCGACGGCGTCCTAGGCTCGCGTCCTTACATGGTGGTGGATACCGGTGGGCTCGAGCCCAAGACCACCGAGGGCATCTTCGCCGAGATGGCCAAGCAGACCAAACAGGCCATCGCGGAAGCTGACGCAGTCATCTTCCTCACCGATGCCCGGGCCGGCCTGACGCCGGACGACCGCCGCATCGCCGAGGACCTGCGCAAGCTGAAGCCGCGCATGTGGATCGCGGTGAACAAGTCCGAAGGCATGCAGCCCGATTCCGCGGCGGCGGACTTCCAGCAGCTGGGGTTGGGGTTTCCGGTGTCCATCTCGGCTGCGCATGGCGACGGGATCCGCCATTTGATCGACGCGGTGCTCGAGGAATTCCCCCAGGATGAAGACGAAGAGCAGGACGAGCGCGACCGCTGGCCGAGGGTGGCTATCGTCGGTCGTCCGAACGTGGGGAAGTCCACGCTGGTGAATTCGCTGGTGGGGGAAGAACGAGTAATCGCGTTCGACAAGCCCGGCACCACGATCGACCCGATCGATGTGCCGTTCGAGCGCAACGGGAAGCGCTATACCCTCGTCGATACCGCCGGGCTGCGCAAACGCGGCAAGCAGGGCGAGAACATCGAGCAGTTCTCGGTCATCAAGACCCTGCAGGCGATCGATCGCTCGAACGTCGCGGTGTTCGTGATCGACGCAGTGGACGGGATCACCGAGCATGACCAGCACGTGGCGGGGTACATCCTCGAGCGCGGGCGCGCGGTGGTTGTCGCGGTCAACAAGTGGGACGCGGCGGACTTCGATCAGCGCACGAAGATCAAGGCCGAACTGGCCTGGAAAGTCGGGTTCCTCGATTTTGCGAAGACGCTTTACGTCTCGGCGAAGGTCAAGAAAGGTCTGGGTGACATCATGACTGCGGTCGACAAGGCCTATGCGGCGGCGCTGATCAAGCTCCCTACGCCGAAGTTGACGCGAGCTTTGATTGCCGCTGTGGAGAAGCAGCAACCTCCTCGACGCGGGGCGGGGCGTCCGAAGCTTCGGTATGCGCACCAGGGTGGGCAGAATCCGCCGACCATCATCATCCACGGCAATCAGCTCGATCATGTGCCGGATACGTACAAGCGGTATCTGGAGGGCGTGTTCCGGACGAAGTTTTCGTTGGAGGGGACGCCGATGCGGATCGAGTTCAGGACGGGGAGGAATCCGTATGCGGCTCGGGAGAAATCCTGAACATTTTATCTTGTAGAGTGGCTAGGATATTGACTGTAACGCCATTTCATATGCCAAAACAAGCACACTCAGGTGTTCCGACGGTTGAGCGGAGTGCTTCGCTCGATATCCTGCGGGGCCTCGCCGTGTTCGGCCTGCTGGACCATAATGCTGCTGTATGAAAGCCGCAGCCAAGAGCTAGGGAGCCTCATGACCGTCGAAAGAAGTCGGCTTCTATCTCTTATCGAATATGCTCAGCAGTCCGCGAGGTTGAGGGGTAAACCGGCTGCTTCCATTGCTGCGCATCATCTCTTTTCGCTGTACGAGCACGAACTCCAAAGCTTGCCGGGCATCCGGATCAACTGCAACGGCGCAGAGTCTGAGGATGAAGTTTGGTTGGTCGTCGAGCGGCTGCACGAGACAAGGCCGCCCGATGTTCCGAGCCTTGTACTGAAGCCTTGGCTGCAGATGACACAAGGGCCAGTCGAAGAACCAAGGCTGCGCGAAACCACAGACGGCGCAAGTCTGATCGACGCTGGTACGCATTCGTCCGTGCGTCAACCGGTGCAAGGCAAACTCGCCATAGCACCAGAGGCGACGGTCATGCTCACCGACTTTCCAATTTCCGCCTTAGTCAAAGCGCAATTCGCCAACTACCTCGAAGGTAAATGGCGTCCTTGGGCGGAGGAAGAGAAGCTCCGTCGTAGGACCATACGACTCTACTCCCAGCTCTTCACACTCAAACAGCAATGTGAGGGCGCCATCGTTGAGGCGCAGCTCGAGCTGGTCATGTATAGGAATTTCAAACCACCTTTTCCCTGATGCGCGAGGGAATCACCGTCCCGAGAAGCGTTCAATCACGCGGTCAGTGGCGAAGTTTCCCCGCTCTCGATGACGATTCGTCCCCTGAATCGACCCGAATAGCCGCACTTCGACGCACGCTGACCCCCGGCACGCGAGCGTGGGCCGTGCGGGATCCTCAGGCCCGTTGCGGAACCGTTGTTTCCTTGAGGATCAGGCTGCCTGAAAAAGCTCCGGCCGCCGCGCCGGCGCGCGCGGCGGGGCTCTGGCCGGCAAGCCCAGGTGCGTAAGGATCCTGACAATCACGGCAGGCTCTTCGATGGCGGTCGCCTTTATCCACCGTTTCGGCTCATCCCTCAACGAGCACGTCCATTTCCACTGCTGCGTCATCGACGGCGTCTTCGAGCCGGCCGTCGCCCCGGATGATGCGCCTTGCGTCACCTTTCATGCCGCCCTTGCCCACGCTCTCGACGCGGCGGCGTTTGCCGACGTGCAGGCGCGCGTGCGAACCCGTGTCCTGCGCACCTTCGTCAAACGGGGGTTGATCGACAAAGATGACGCCACCGAAATGCGCGCCTGGGCGCACGACGGCGGCTTCTCGGTGGATGGTTCGGTACGCATCGAGGGCACCGACCGGACAGGGCTCGAACGCCTGCTTCGCTACTGTGCGCGACCGTCATTTGCTCTCGAACATCTGCACCAACGCGATGCCGGACATGTGGTCTACCGCAACCCCAAGCCGGTGCGCACAACGGCACCCGGCGCGCGTCCGGCAGCGTTGGTGTTGACGCCCCTGGAGCTGATCACGAAGATCGCCGCGCTGGTGCCGCCGCCGCGTGCGCATCGCCATCGCTACTATGGCGTGCTCGCGCCCAATGCATCGTTGCGGTCGGTGGTGACGGCGCTCGCGCCTGCCGCCGTCCCGCCAGCGCCGGCTTCTGCGGCGTCTAGCGAAGCGCCCCGCCATCGTGCCGTCGCCCGGTATCTGTGGGCCAGGCTGCTGGCGCGCATCTATGAAGCCCCGCCACTGATTTGCCCAATCTGCCACAGTCAGATGCGCATCATCGCCTTCATCAACGATGCCGGCACCGTGACGAAGATCCTCGACCAGATCGGCGAATCCACCCAGCCCCCGCGCATCTCGCCAGCGCGTGGGCCACCGCTGTGGGAGGCGGCGGCGCAACAGGCGGACAACGATCCTCAGTGAGGTTCGGCAGGCCATCCGGCACCGGAGATCGGGTTCGATCAGCGCATCGCCTGGTCATAATCATGTCAACGCGGATTCGAACCGGTACAGCGGACAGGGATGGCCGCCAAGCACTACGGTCATGCTTTATGCGGCGGTGCCGGGTGCCCGCCGCAAGCGAAAGATCAAGCAGGTCGCGCGATGAGTCGCGGCGGCTGCAGTTTTCCCTGAGCCAGTCGCCATAGCGTACCCACGATGAGAATGGCCATCGTCAGGTTGGCCAGCACGAACAACCCCATTGCCAGCCACTCGATATACCCGGTCTGCCCGCGCAGGATGAAAACAATCGCGTCAAAGGCCAGTGCCGTCACGCCAAAGCTGAAAGCCCAGTACGAGGCGCCGAACGGCTGCTTTGCAATCCACGGGAGCAAGTGCAACAACAGCGCAAGCTGCAGTAAGCCGTAACCGAGCAAAGCCTGCGCAAACAAGTCCGGCTTGCCGCCCGACACTCCACCCGTGGCGAACAGATAGGCCAGGCAGCCAACCACTGGTGGCGCCAGCATGATCCCCATGGCAGGTCTGAGTGGCGGCGCCATCGCCTTGACGAACGAAAGTCGATGCGTGATCAACGACTCCAGGGCCAGCCATGAAAACATGCCGGCACCCAGAAATAACTGTCCGAGCGTTTCATATCCGAAATAGCTCGCCACAAAGGAACTCACGAAGTTGCCTGCCACCGTCGGCAGGTAGAACGCGGGTGAGGCGGTCTCCAGTTCGCGCTCACCCGTCCACTGGCGCGCAGTGAAGTAGACGCCGTAGGCGAGCGTGATCACCCCGCCCGCGACCGCCAGCACCACAGGCAGTCCGCTGGCATTGGGTGGCGCGATGGCCACCGCCGCCAGCATGGTCGCCACGCCGCACAGCCCGATGAAGCAACTTTGCACGGGATGATTCAATTCGGCGATGGCCTCGTCGCGGGCCCAAAGCCACTTGCCGACGTACAGGACGAACAGCAGCAGCCAGACTAAAAAGGCCACACCCATGACGGCCTCGTCGATCGCGTGCGAATAACCCCAGGCCTTGGCCGCTACGCGCCAGCAGTCACCCAGGCCCACCAGGCCCAGTACCATGCCAAAGAACGAGGCGGGAACGACAGGCTTGGCAGTCATCATGAAAGTGCTTTCAGTTGGGTGGTGATTTGTGCCGAAATGGACGGGCTCAAGAGTACCGAGTTCTCCCCCGATATTACCGCGCCCCGGACTGGGGGTATTGGTCGTCAATCCAACGCTCAGTCAGCCGGTCCAACTGGTCTAATTGCTCCGGTGAGTAGCCCTCGGGAGCATAGTCCATCTCAAGCCA
>CANKMT010000036.1 GCA_947482825.1 Betaproteobacteria bacterium
CCAGATCGCAGCATAGTTGCGTCGTGCTATAAAGTCAAGCGCTGCCCAACACGCTCAAGGTGCTGCTGGCGCAGCACCCATCGCCGTTCAGTGCGACATCTGCTGCCTTCACGTAAGATAGCTATGGTGAAGGGGGTGAGTAGTTACCCTTTTTGAGCAGGTTCAGGCCATAGAACGTGAAGAATACCGACACATCCCAGCCCAGCGCGGCGGCGGTCGAGGCGAGGATGAAAGGCGGATAGGCCCAGTCGAGCGTGCCCTTGGTCGAGATGATCGTCATCGAGGCGGTTTTCGCGGCGCGCAACTCGGCAAGCTTCTGCGGCAGCAGGGCATCGAGTCGCTCGGCAATCAGCCGCTCGAGCGCGAGGGTATCTGGTTGTGCGGCCATGGCGGTCTTCCTCAGTCGGTGCCGATATCGAAAAGTCTAATACCCAGTGGGGGTATATGCAACAAATTCAGATGCGGCGCTACAGCATCAGCAATCCTGTTGCCCGGATGCGTCTGCTTAATACCCCCCACCTTGCGCGGCGCCCGTGTCGCGGATACCATACGGGGTATAGGAGGTAACCCGATGCCCGGCCCCAGCATGCACGATCCCGAAGCAAAACAGGCGATGTGCGCCCGCCTGGCGCGAGTCGAAGGCCAGGTGCGCGCGCTCCAGGGCATGATCGAGCGCGACGAGGAGTGCGAGTCGATCGCGCAGCAGCTTTCGGCTGCACGCAAGGCGCTCGACCGCGCGTTCTACGAAATGATCGCTTGCGTGATCAGGCACGGCGCGCCGGCGCGCGGCGGTGCGCGAGCGGCCGGCGCCACGCAGCAGGCCGCCGCGCAGGCTGCCGCGCTGCTCGCGCGCTACGCCTAAACTTTAGGAGGAGAACATCGCATGAATTTCGACAAAGAACTCGACGCCCGCGGGCTGAACTGCCCGCTGCCGATCCTGAGAGCGAAGAAGTCGCTGAACGACATGCTATCGGGGCAGGTACTCCGAATCGTTGCCACGGATCCGGGCTCGGTCAAGGATTTTCAGGCGTTTTCCAAGCAGACGGGCAACGAACTCCTGTCGCAAACCGAGGAGAACAAGGAGTTCATTGTTTTTCTGAGGCGCAAGTAGCGCATTCGCGCCCGGCAGGCAGACGGCGAACGAGAAGAGGGCCCCCGTCCTCGAGCCGCCCCGCTAGGCGACGCTGCCGAAGCCCTTGTCGACAGCGCCCGCCGGCGCCTCGAGCCCCGCGATCCGGCAGCCCTGCGCCACCGGCCCGCCGGGGAAGAGCTGGTAGAGATGCTTGATGCCGCCCCGCCCGTGGAACCTTTCGTCGAGCGCATCGTGCAGCTCGCGCAGGTTGGCCGTACCCGCGGCCTCGTGCCTTGCGTAGTATTCGTGCAGCGCGCGCACCGTTTCCCAGTGCTCCTCGCCGGGTTCCAGGCCTTCGTTGCGCGCGGCCTCGACGGCCGCCGCCACCGTCCAGCCCTCCGGCGCGTGAGGGAATCGGGGATTCTCGTGCGCGCCATGGCCGGTGATTTCATCCATCAGACTGGTCATGTTTTTTCCCTCGAGGCAGACAAACGCAAATCAGCGCTTGCGAATCTGGAACTGATACTCGCCGGGCGCGCTTTCGCGGGCGTCGGCCAATTCCAGGCCGGTTGCCCTCACCCAGCTTCGCACGTCCGCCCGAATGCCGGGGCAGTCGCTGGCGAGTTGCAGCACTTCGCCCTTGCGCATGCCATTGAGCAGCTTCTTCGCTTCTACGATGGGGCCGGGGCAAGTTGCGCCGCGCATGTCGAGCACGGCGTTGGGAGAGACGCGCGGGGCCTTGCCCTTGCGGATGTAATACCCCGTTCCGCCGCGCGCCAGTTTTTCCGTCTTCAGGATCTCGACATCGGCATACCTGGGCCAGGAGTTCAGGTCGTCCCTCGTCGCGGGGCAATCGGAAATCAGCAGCATCACCTCGCCCGCGAGCAGTTCGTCGAGCACTCTTTTGGCCCCGAGCATCGGCCCAGGGCAAGCCGCGCCCTTCATGTCGAGCGTGATGTGCGGTTTGGGGCGGGTGGTCTTGACCATATCGGCGGGCTAGCCGCGCGCTGCTAGACTGAACGGACCCAGTATACCCGCGAAAATGATGCGCGATCTCGACCGGCTCACGAGCGCAGTGCAGCGCAATTGCGACATCTCGGATTCCCGCTTCGCGGGCAACTACGGCCTGTGCACCTTCCTGCTGAAGATGCGCGAATACTACCGCTGGGAGAATGAATTGCCGTTCGCGCGCGCTTTGCCGCGGGACGAACTGGGCGAATGGCTGGCGGCGCGCGAACAGGCGTGGGACCGGATCGAAGCCGACGAGTTCGAGCCGCTGCCGCTCTCGCCCGGTGCGCTGGACCCGTTCGACGCCGACTCGGTCAATCGCGAGTTGCTGCCGCACGGCTGCGTCTACAGCGCCGGCTACGGACCCATGCACAAGCCGGTGTTTTTCCTGGGCCGCCTGTTGCGCGTGGAGCAACGCGCAGGATTCACGATTGTGCTTTCGTCCTGCGAATACGCCCGTGAACTGGCCGCCCCGCCGGCAATGCTTCGGGGGCGGACAGTATTCGTGCGCCAGGAGTCGGTGCGCCGCTACCTCTGGGAGAAGATCGAGGATTGGCAGTGGCGCAAGCAGGGCAACGCCATGGCGAATGCACTGGCGAGCTACGACTTCGCCGCCGACACCGAAGCGGCGCTGCAGCGCATGACCGACAACGAAATGGAAAGCATGATCCTGCACGAATTGGGCGAAGCGATGGCCGGCGAATTGCTGGGCGAGGCGTGGGGCGAAATGATGCTGACACTGGCGCGCACCCGGCGTGAACCCGTGGCGCGCGCGGTGCGCGATCTTCTTGCCGACTGCCTGTCGACGCTGCCGGGCCTTCTCGAGCGCGCCAATCAACCGGCGCTGCATTTTTATTTCGCCACCTTCGATGCGTTGCGCCGGCAGTTGTTTCCGACGGCACTGGATGCCTACGAGCATTTCCTGCGCAACGCAGACCCAAGCCGGCTTTGGCAGGCTGCGCACGCAGGCAAGGAACGCTGGCTGGCGACGGCCCGCGGGCTGCTCGCGCTCGCCCCGGACGCGCTTGACGCTGCCCTGGAAACGCTGCTCGACGATGCCGGGGCGCGGGCCACATCGGCTTCGTAGCGTTAGGGAAGCTCTGAATTTCCGGGTTTCGCCAACCTCCTGCCTGCCGACAGCGCGATGCAGTCGTTGATCGATAAGCTCCGCGCCCGCATGCCGCCAGGCTCGGCGAGCGGCTCGCGGTCACCAAAGGCCTGCTCTACCGGCGCGGCAATTTCAACGGCACCTTCGACCAGCTGATCCTCGAAGGGCTCATGGCGGTCAAGGACGCGGAGATCGCGTTCTCGCCGGGATTCCGCTGGGGCACCACCTTGCTGCCCGGACAGCCGATCCTGATGGAACACCTGATGGACCAGACGGCCATCACGTATCCCTACACCACGGTCACCGAGATGACCGGCGAGACGATCGAGGCGGTGCTCAAAGACGTCTGCGACAACCTCTTCAATCCGGACCCGTACCACCAGCAAGGCGGCGACATGGTGCGCGTCGGTGGCCTGGCCTATTCGTGCGACCCGAATGCGAAGATGGGCGGCCGGATCGCCGAGATGATGCTCAAAGGCAAGCCGGTCGAGGCGGGCAGGAAGTACAAGGTCGCCGGCTGGGCGCCGGTGTCGGAGGAGGCCAGGAAGGCGGGTGCAGAGCCGATCTGGGAACCTATGGCGAAGTACCTCAAGGACCGGAAGGTCGTGAAGCCGCTCGAACTGAACTTGCCGCGGCTCAAGGGCGTGCAGGGCAATCCCGGCATCGCTTAGTCGCCGGACGGGTGGCGATACGCCGCGACTCCTTCGCGGCAGGCAATGCTGCCAAATTTCTTCTTGACCCCAGGCTGCGCCTAGCTCTCCAGCCGAAATGCTGCCATTCGGTGAGCGCTGAAGTGCGTAATGTCCGAGTGTTCTTTCAAATGGCCGCCAAATGCGTCAGCGCGCTGGGGCCAGGGCGTACACTGCCTACGCGCTCGTTCACCGAGGAAGAGCATGAGCCGATTCCAACGGAGGGAATTCCTGATCGCTGCGTGCGCGCTCCTCGTCGCGCCGTTCGCACTCGGGCAGCTTGCGGGGCGCCGGGTGCGAATCGCAATCCTCGACGATGCATATGAAGAATCGCAAGCGCAGTTTTGGAGCGTATTTCGAGACCAACTGCAAAAGTTGGGTTATGTCGAAGGAAAAAACCTCGTAATTGAGGCGCGCTTCGCACAGGGCGTGCCGGCGCGCTTGCCCGCACCGGCTGCGGAACTGGTCGCTCTCAAGCCGGATCTGATCATGACGAGCACGACTCCGTCGACGCAAGCCGCGATGAAGGCGACCTCGGGCATTCCGATTGTTTTTGTGGCTGCCGCAGATCCGGTCAAGTCGGGGCTGGTTGCCAGCCTCGCCCGCCCCGGGGGAAACGTTACCGGACAATCCGTCATGTCCGCGCAGATGGCGGACAAGTGGATCGAGATGTTGCTCGAGATCGTTCCCGGCGCGAAGAAAGTTGGTTATCTCGGCCAATCGAGCAATCAGGCGATCCAGGAAATATATCAATCGCCACAGCAAACGGGCCGGTCGCGTGGCGCAGAGATCCGGCTGTTGGAAGCAGGCACGCCGGACGCCATCTCCCGCGCCTTTGAATTGATGGTGCGCGAAAAGTTCGACAGCTTCGTAGTCGCCACGACGCCTGTTATCCTCGCGCACCGGCAGAAAATCGTCGATCTCGCGGCGCGCCACAGGCTGCCGGCGGTCTATCCGCGGGAAGAGTATGTCGCTGCTGGCGGATTACTCTCATATGGCAGAGATATAGTCACAGGGTATAGACGGGCAGCGGATTTCGCCCATCGAATTCTTCAGGGCGCGAAGCCTGCCGATCTCCCGGTAGAGCAACCGACCAGTATCGGGGCGGTGGTAAATCTGGCAACCGCGCGCGCGCTCGGGATCAAGATCCCGCAATCCATCCTTTTGCGCGCCGACCGGGTGATCGAGTGAAGGGCCGCGATGGTTGTTGACTTCGCTGGCGCGAGGTTCAGGCTGGTTGAGTCAATCCACGCGCATGCGCGATCTCGTCATGGCCAATGGGGCGCACCTGCGCCGAGTTCAGCGTAAGAACGGCGATGGTGTCGCCATCCAAGGTCATGAACTCGACTTCATAGCCTTCGCCCTGATCGTGCACAAGAACCACCGTACCGATGTCCCCGCGCGCCAGTTTGTGCACCGGCAGTTCGCAATCGAGAACTACCTCGTCCAGTTCTGCGATCATCTCGATATCCTTTTCAATGGGTGCGCAGTGGTAAAGCGCGGTATCTCTTCGCCAGCCGCTATAAACCATACGCTGTGGACGTTCAAGACGGATTCGTTCGGCGCGTGCAGCAACCCATCGATGGCGTAGCGGGTTCCGTATCGGGAGGCACCTGTCTGGGTGACCTCGTTCTCCATGGCATGAAGGACCAGGGAGGCGGCGAGTTCCATCCAGTTTGCGGCAGTGAAGCCGTGCCGGATGAAGAATGCCGCCTTGCTTTTTCCGCGGTGATGAGTAGGTGAGAGCAAATAGGCAAGCAGTTTTTCTTTCGCGACATGGGCAGGTGCGGCATTGGGGAGAATCATGCAAGTCGTAACGCACGGTCCTGCGGAACGGTTTACCAACCAGTCCCTCCGATCGGATTGCCGTGCGGCACATCGCTATACTCAACCCATCGCGGAGGAACGATGGGTTACGCGCACACTGTCGGCGGCGCCACTTGGAGGTTTGCCGACCTGAAGGACTTGCTCGCCAAGGCCACGCCTTCGCGCTCGGGCGACTTCTTGGCCGGGATTGCCGCAACTTCCGCCGAACAACGCATGGCCGCACGCATGGCGCTGGCCGAGACCCCGCTGGCGCGCTTTCTCGATGAAGCCGTCGTCCCGTACGAGGACGATGAAGTCACCCGCCTGATCCTCGACACCCACGACCGGCAAGCCTTCGCACCGATTGCTCACCTCACCGTGGGCGACTTCCGCGACTGGCTGTTGTCGGACGACACGGGGACGCCGGAATTCGGGTCGCTGGCCCCCGGCGTGACTCCCGAGATGGCCGCCGCAGTCTCGAAGCTCATGCGCAACCAGGATCTAATCGTCGTCGCGAAGAAATGCCGTGTCACGACAAAATTCCGCAACACACAAGGCCTGCCCGGGCGCCTGGGCATCCGCCTGCAGCCAAACCACCCGACAGACGATGCCAAAGGAATCGCCGCTTCGATGCTTGACGGGCTGCTCTACGGATGCGGCGACGCCGTGATCGGCATCAACCCCGCAAGCGACGGCCTCCCGGCGTTCATGAACCTGTGGCGCATGATGGACGAGATCATCCGGCGCTTCGGCATCCCTACCCAGTCGTGCGTGCTCACCCATGTGACCAACCAGATCCGTGGCATCGAAGCAGGCGCTCCGGTAGACCTCGTATTCCAGTCGGTCGGCGGCACGCAGAAGACCAACGAGAGCTTCGGCATCGACCTCGCATTGCTCACAGAGGCCCGCGAGGCCGCCTTGTCGCTCAAGCGCGGAACACTGGGGGACAACGTCATGTATTTCGAAACCGGCCAGGGCAGCGCGCTTTCGGCCAACGCGCACCACGGCGTGGACCAGCAGACACTGGAGGCCCGCGCCTACGGTGTAGCCCGGCACTTCAAGCCGCTGCTCGCCAACTCGGTGGTCGGATTCATCGGGCCGGAGTATCTCTATGACGGCAAGCAGATCATCCGCGCGGGGCTCGAAGACCACTTCTGCGGCAAACTGCTCGGCGTGCCGCTCGGCGTGGACGTCTGCTACACCAACCATGCGGAGGCCGACCAGGACGACATGGACACGCTGCTCACGCTGCTGGGGGTGGCGGGCGTCACGTTCGTGATGGGGGTGCCGGGTTCGGATGACGTGATGCTCAACTACCAGAGCACCTCGTTCCACGATGCCCTGTACCTGCGCAATGTGCTGGGGCTGAAGCGCGCGCCGGAATTCGAAGCGTGGCTGGAGAAGATGCAGCTCATCGGTCCGGACGGCAGGCTGCTTCCCCACTCCGGGACCAACCGCTTGCTGTCTGCAGCGAACGCACTCGCGGCGCCATGAGCACGGAAAAACCCGTAACTGCCAATCCTTGGGCGCACCTGCGCAGCCACACGCCCGCACGGATTGCGCTGGGTCGCGCCGGACCGTCGCTCCCGACCCGGGAGGTTCTGGCTTTCGGCGTTGCGCACGCCCGCGCGCGGGACGCGGTGCACCTTGCGCTGGATGCGGATGCGCTTGAAGCACAGTTGCGAGTCGATGGTTACGCGTCCGCGCGCGTCCAGAGTGCGGCGCCGGATCGCGCAACCTACCTTGCGCGACCGGATCTCGGCCGGCGTCTGGGCGAGCAGAGTGCCGGCCGCCTGATCCCAAAAGACGATCCGCCTGACATCGTCGTTGCAATCGAGGACGGTCTCTCGGCCGTCGCCGTACAGAAGCACGCGGTGCCGCTGCTCAGCGCGTTGCGCGCGATCGCCCCGCAGCGCTGGGCCGGCCTGACCGTCGTAATCGCACAGCAGGGGCGCGTCGCGCTGGGCGATGAGATCGGCGAACGGCTGGGCGCCAGGCTCGTCGTCGTGATGATCGGCGAGCGCCCGGGACTCTCGTCGCCCGACAGCCTCGGGATCTACCTGACGCATGCCCCTCGCATCGGGCGCACCGACGCCGAGCGCAATTGCATCTCAAACATCCGGCCGGAGGGCCTGGCCTACGCGGACGCCGCGGCCCGCCTCGACTGGCTCGCCGCCGCGGCCCTCGGCCGCGGGGTGACCGGCATCGCGCTCAAGGACGAGAGCAGCGCACCTGCGCTAGAATAATTTTCAAAATAGAAAAGTTAACCGACCGGAGACCGTCTATTCTGTTCACTCTATGAAATTGAAAGTCTAAGATTTACTTCGGATCGGAAGCCAGCTTGCCGCTGCTCGCCCAGTCGGACTTCTTCACATCCTCGAAGATCACGTCGACCGATTCCGGGGTGCACTTGAGCGTGCGCACCGCATCGGCGGTGACTGCGACGGCGAACTCGCGCTTCTGCTCGGTGGTCCGGCCTTCGAACAGGCTGACATGGATCAGGGGCATTCTGGTTCTCCTTGGGGGTCTGGCATTGAATGGGCTATGGGATGAATTCGGCGAGTCGTGATACTTTCACTTCGCCGCGATGTTACCTCGGTTGCAAACGCAATCGATGAATCACACTGAAGGTCCATCCCCATGAGCTACAAGCCTTTCGACCTCACCGGAAAAACCGCTCTCGTCACCGGCGGCAACAGCGGCATCGGCCTCGGGCTCGCGATGGCCGTCGCGCAGGCCGGCGCGAACGTGGCGATCTGGGGAACCAATGCGAAGAAGAACGAGGCTGCGCGCGCCCGGCTCGTCGAGACCGGCCGCAAGGTCCTCGCCCTGCAATGCGATGTCGGCGACGAGAAAGCGGTCGACGCCGCGATGCTCGAGACACTCGCGGCGATGGGGCGCATCGACGGATGCTTTGCAAATGCCGGCGTCAGCGGTCGCGGCACTGCCTCCTTCATGGAAATGACCTCCGATGAGTGGCATCGCGTACTCCGGGTCAACCTGGACGGCGCGTTCTACACGCTTCGCGCCGCCTCGCGCCACATGGCCGCACGCGGGGGCGGTGGCGTGCTTGTTGGAACAGCCTCGCTTGCCGCAATCGAAGGCGCTGCGCGCAGCGAGCACTACGCCGCGACCAAAGGCGGCATGATCTCGATGATGCGGGGGCTCGCGGTGGAGCTTGCGCGCCACAAGATCCGTGCGCACTCGATCCTGCCGGGGTGGATCGAGACCGACATGACCGCCAGCGCGGTGGCCAACGAGAAATTCCGCAATAACGTGTTGCCGCGGATTCCCGCGCGGCGCTGGGGCACCGGCGGCGATTTCGGCGGCATCGGCGTGTACCTGATGAGCGATGCCTCGAGCTATCACACGGGCGACACCTTCGTGATCGACGGCGGCTATTCGTTGTTCTGAGCAGCGGGCCGCCGCCCGATCCGGCCCGCTCAGTCTCCCGCATGAACCAGACCCTGCTCTATCTCTCCGAAGCCGATGTCGCGGGCGCGGCGCTTTCGCTCGATCGACTGCGCGAAGTCGTCGCGGGCGCCTTTGCGGCGCAGGCACGCGGGCGGGCGCAAGCCGCGCCGAAATCCGTGATGAAAATCGGCGCGGGACATGTCTTCCAGGCCAAGCCCGCCGTGCTACGCGACGCAGGGCTCGCCGGCATGAAGTGGTTCGGCCTGGTGCCCAGCGCGCAGACCAGCGGCCCGAGCATCTCTAGCATCATCGTGCTCGGTGACATGGCGACCGGCACCACGCTCGCGGTGATGGGCGGCAACTGGATCACCGCCACACGGACCGCGGCCATGAGTGCGATCGCTGCCCAATCGCTGGCCCGGCCCGAAAGCACCTCCATTGGTTTCATTGGCTGTGGCGTCCAGGCGCACAGCCACCTTGAAGCGTTGCGGCTGGTGTTGCCACAGCTTTCACATGTGACCGCGTACAGCCGGACACAAGCCAGCGCGCAGCGGTTGGCCGACGCCGCGCGCAAACTGGGCATGAGCGCGACGACGGCGAGTGAGCCTCGCGCTGCTGTAGAAGGCCTGGACGTCATCGTGACCACGGTGCCGGAAGGAGGGACGCTCGAATTCCTCGACACCGCCTGGCTGGCCGCCGGTTCCTTCACGAGCGCCGTCGATCTCGCACGTTCGTGGAAGCGCGGAACACTGAGGGACGTCGACCTCCTTGCAACCGACGAGCATGAGCAAACTCGCGTGCTGGCTGCGATGGGAAGGATGTCCTTCGCCGGCCCCTACGATGCCGATCTCGCGGAACTCACCACGGCCGCCCGCCCTTGCCGCACCTCAGGAGACCAGCGCACGATGTTCGTCTTTTCCGGGCACGCCCTTGCGGATCTCGCCGCCGCTCAAGTCGTCTACGAGACGGCGCTGCGCGACGGCCTTGGCACGAGACTGCCGTTATGAGCGAGGCGCAGAGATGCTGAAGGCGATAGTCGCGAAAGGTCCCGGGGGCCGCGTGATCGTGATGGATTCGATCACCCAGCTCACGCCCAAGGACGCCGGCGCCATCGTCGTTTCGGGGTCCCACGGTGGCGCAAGTTCGGGGGAGATCGCATTGGGGGTGCCTTTCAAGGCAGTGATTTTCAACGATGCCGGAATCGGCAAGGATTCGGCCGGCATCGTCGCCCTCGAAATGCTCCAGGCGCGCGGGATCGCGGGCGCGGTGGTCGCGCATACGAGCGCGCGCATCGGTGACGCGCGCGATGCGTGGGAGAACGGCGTCCTTTCGCGGTGCAACGCCGCGGCGGAAAAACTCGGACTGAAGGCGGGCGCGCCCTTGCGCGACGCCTTGGAGTCGCTGCTCAGCTCACCGGGGGCGAACTGAGGACCGGGCGCTTGGCCAACAGGAAGAAGAACGACCCCATCCCGGCCAGCACGGCGAGGGTGGTGAATCCCGCGCGATAGTTGCCTGTCAGGTCGGCGAAAACGCCCGCCACGATCGGGCCGCCGATCTGCCCGACGACGATGATCATGGCCGAGAGCCCGAGGATCATGCCGATCGAGCGCCGGCCGAAATAGTCGGCGCGGATTGCCTGCATGAACGGCCCGCGCAGGCCCCAGGCGCCGCCATGCAGGACGGCGAAAGCGACCAGCATCGCCGCACCGGTGGCGTAGGTGAGCATCAGGAGGCCGGCAGAGTGCATCAACATGCACAGCGCGGCAATATAGCGTTTCTCGAAGCGGTCGCCGACCGCCCAGCCGACGAGCACGCCGCCGACCTGCGCAACGGTCATGAGCGTAATAACGAGCGACGCCTCGGCCAGCGAATAACCCAGGTCCTCCTTCATGTGGGTGATCGCGTGCACGCTGACCGCGTAGACCACCAGCAGCGCGAAGCCGTGACCGAGCGAGAGCAGCCAGAAGGCGCTGGTGCGCACCGCCTGGCGCGCAGTGAAATCGGGCGAGTCCGGATCCTCGCCGCGTTCGGCCGCTTTCCCGCGCGGCGGCAACCCGTCGATGGTTTCACCCACGTCCTCGGGACGGCGGCGAAAGACGCGCGCCAGGGGCCAGCCGACGAGGATCGCGAGCAGGCCCGAGCCGAAAGCCGTCGCCCGCCAGCCCCAGGTCTGCATCGCCCAGGCGACGACCGGCACGAACACGCCGCCGAGCGCGAGGCCCAGCGAAACCGTCGATAGGGCGCGCGCCCTGAACTTGTCGAACCAGTGGATGATGGCGACGTTGATCGGGAAGAACCCGCACAGGCTCGATCCCAGCGCAATCACAAGGAAAGCGCCATAGAAGCCCGCCAGCGTCTCGATCTGGCTGAGCAGCATGAACCCGATCCCGAACGCGACGATGCCAAGGCGAATCATGCCCTGCGGCCCGAAGCGGTCGACCACCCAGCCGAGCACCGGGCCGAGCACTGCCGCCTCCATCGGCTGAAGCGTGGCCGCCGCGGACAGCGAGGTCTTGCTCCAGCCGAACTCCTCGCTGAGCATCGCGAAGTAGGCGCCGAAGGCCTGATGCAGCAACCCGGCCTGCAGGAACTGGATGCCCCCGCCCGAGGCAACCATGCGCCAACCGTAGAAAATTTTCATGGATTGGAGGCAGGATAGCGCAGCAGGTGATGCCCAAGGCCGCTGGTTCGCTGCGGACTCGCCTCGGGCAAACCGGACAACCAGAGGAAAAACGCCATGCATACCGACGAATCGAAGACTCGCGTCACCATCCTGACAAGCAGCTACCGGATCAAGGGCAACATCGATCTGCTGCCCGGTGCGCGCCTGACCGACTTCATCATCGAATCCAAGAGCTTCGTCGCCGTGACGGATGCCGAAGTATGGGAACTCGCGATCGGCGGCCGCCAGATCCTTTCGGCCGCGTTCATCGACGTCAGCAAGGATCATATCCAGATCGTCATGCCGGGCTGATTCCTGACTCGGGCACCGGCACCCGCGCGCTGGGCTTAATTGCGCCCATGTTCTGTTACCTTAGCGCCTCCATTGGCCGACCCCACCCAGAATGAGCACATTTCAGGATCGATTGCACGCGCTCGGACCCGCTGCGCTCAGGAACATCCGGCGCGGCATCGAGAAGGAGAGCCTGCGCGTTGCTCCGGATGGCGCGCTGGCCGCCGACCCGCATCCGCGCGCCCTGGGCTCGGCGCTCACCCATCCGCACATCACCACGGATTTCAGCGAATCGCAGCTCGAGCTGATCACGGGCGTGCATACCGATATCGAAGCCTGCCTCGATGAGCTCACCCGCATCCACCAGGTGGTTTACCGCCGGATCGGCGAGCAGATGCTGTGGTGCGCGAGCATGCCGTGCGGCCTGCCGGGCGACAACGCGATTCCGATCGGGCGCTACGGGAGCTCGAATGTCGGGCGCGCGAAAACGGTGTATCGCATCGGGCTCTCGCATCGCTACGGCCGGCGCATGCAGGCGATCTCGGGCATCCACTACAACTTCTCGCTCCCTGCGCTCGCCGACGCGAACGAGGCCTACTTCTCGCTGATCCGCAATTTCCGCCGCCATTCGTGGCTGCTCCTTTACCTGTTCGGCGCGTCGCCCGCGGTGTGCTCGAGCTTTGTCGAAGGGCGCAAGCACGAACTGGTGGAGCTGAGGCGCGGCACCATGTACCGCCCGGGCGCGACGTCCCTGCGCATGGGTCCGCTGGGTTACCAGAGCGACGCACAGGCTTCGCTGGCGGTCAGTTACAACTGCCTCGACAGTTACGGGGCCTCGCTCCAGGACGCGCTTACCCGTCCCTACCCCGCTTACGAAACCATCGGCCTGCGCGAGCCCGGCGTGGTCGGCGACGGCGTCGAGAGCTACCGCCAGCTGGCGACGACGCTCCTGCAGATCGAGAACGAGTTCTACGGCACGATTCGCCCCAAGCGCGTGATCCAGCAGGGCGAGCGGCCCCTGCATGCGCTTCGCGAACGAGGCGTCGAGTATGTCGAAGTGCGCCTGATGGACCTCAATCCCTTCGAGCCGATCGGCATCGATGCGCCCACCATCAGGCTGCTCGACGTGTTCCTCTTGCATTGCCTGCTCGCCGACAGCCCGCCGGACACGTCCGCCGAAATCGCGGCCAATGCGCACAACCAGCACCGGGTTGCGGCGCGCGGTCGCGAATCCGGCCTCGAGCTCGAGCGCAATGGCGAGCAGATTGCCCTGACCGCCTGGGGATACCAGGTGCTTGCCGCGTGCGAGCCGATAGCGTCGGCGCTCGACTCGGCCCACGGCGGCAAAGCCTACGCCGAAGCACTCGGCGCGGCCCAATCGGCCCTGCGCGAGCCTTCACGGCTCCCCTCGGCGCGCGTACTCGAAGCGATGGCCGAGGACAACGATTCTTACGTGCGCTTCGTGCTGAAACAGTCGCGCCAGCACCTTGCGACGATCAATGCGTCGGCGCTTTCGGCCGCAGAAGAATCCCGTTTCGCGCAGATGGCCGAAGCGTCGATCGCCGAGCAGGACCGGATCGAGTCCGCGGACAGCCTGCCGTTCGAAATCTACCGCCAGCGTTACCTGTCGCCGGAGCGGCTCGGCCTCTGAGGCCGGCGGGTCAGATTACCCCGCGCTCGCGCATCCCCGCGATCGCCGCCGCACCGTAGCCGATCGACTCGAGGATCCGGTCGGTGTGCTCGCCCAGAAGCGGCGCGCGGTGCCGGATACCGCCCTCGGTGAGCGACATCGTGAGCGGCACGCGTCCCACCGGTGCGGGCGCAGGCAGGCCCGGGTAGTCGATCGGACGGAACAGTCCGAGTGCATCGACCTGAGGGTGATCAAGCGCCTCTTGCGCGTTGAGCACAGGGCCACAGGGAATCTTTGCCTCGCCGAGGATCGCCACGGCTTCCTGCGTGGTGCGGCCTTCGCACCAACGCCGCATCCGCTCGTCGATCGCCGTCACGCCTTTCTCGCCGCGCGCGAGGTCATTGGCAAAGCGCGGGTCGCCGATCCATTCGGGGACGCCCATGAGCTTCGCCCAACGCTCGAACAGCGGCTGGCCGACCACCTGGCAGAGCAGCCAACCGTCGCTGGTGCGATACAAGTTCACCGGGGCCGCGGCCTGGCCACGATTGCCGGTCGGCACCCGGTCCTTCCTGATCACGGCCTGCTCGATCAGGTAGGAATTCGTGAACGTGAGCGCGGTGCCGAGGAGCGACCCGCTGACATGCTGGCCCTTGCCGCTGCGCGCGCGCTCCATGAGCGCAGCCAGGGTCCCGAAAGCACAATGCAATGCGGTGCCGAAATCGACCCAGTTCACCTGCGCGCGGTAGGGCTGGTCCGGCTCGCCGGTCATGAAGACCGCGCCCGACATCGCCTGGCCCACGCCGTCGAAACCCACATTGCGGGCCATTGGGCCCGAGGACCCGTAGGCCGAGCTGGTCGTGACGATGATGTCCGGCTTCACAGCGCTCAAGGATGCGTAGTCGAGGCCCATCGCAACGAGGCTCTGGTCCGGCAGGTTCGCGACCACTACGTCGGCAGTAAGGACGAGCTTGCGCACGACCTCGCGGCCTTCCGCGGTCATCGGGTCGACCGTGAGCGAAAGCTTGTTGCGGTTCATCTGCAGAAAGAGGCTGCCCTCGCCGCCCGCTCCGATCGGCGCGACGAAGCGGTCCTCGCTGCCTTCGCGCTTTTCGATGCGGATGACTGCGGCGCCGTATTCGGCGAGCAGCGCCGCGCAATAGGGGCCGGCGATGTAGCGCCCGAAGTCGAGCACGCGAATTCCCTGCAACAACTGCGTCATCGGAAAGCGGGGCTGGCGCCCTTAACCACCGAGGTCGGCGATCTTCTTGCGGGCGAGATCGACGTAGACGCCGCGCGGGAATTGCTCGATATACAGCTCGAGCTCCTCGGGATCGTCGGAGTCCTTGACCTCGCGCCAGAATTCCATCTCGACCTCGGTGCCTTGCTGCTGCGCGCGTTGGGGGGCGGGGGCCGATGCGACCGCCAGCGGCACCGGCTGCGTGAGGACCTCATTGGGATCCTCTGGGGGCTTGCCCTCGAGAATGCGTTGCAACGCATCGGCGAAGCTGCGCGCGCTTTGGTAGCGCGCCTCCGGTTTCTTGGCGAGAGCGCGCGCCACCACGCGGTCGATCGAATTCGGGATCTGCACGAGCTTCGAAGGCCAGACAGGGTTGTCCTGGATGATCTTCTTCGCCAGCGCCCACTGGGTTCCCTCGAACGGCTTCTGCCCGGTGAGGAACTGGTAGAGGATGATGCCGGCCGAGAAGATGTCGGTGCGGCTGTCGATCGGCTCGCCCTGGATCTGCTCGGGCGACATGTAGGCCGGCGTGCCGACGACGGTGCCGGTCTGCGTGGCTTCGCCCGGCGCCGCGTCGGGATCGACGACCCGCGCCACGCCGAAATCCGTGAGCTTGGCGTGCCCTTCATGGTCGAGCATCACGTTCGCCGGCTTGATGTCGCGGTGGATGATGCCGGCGTCATGCGCGAGCTGGAGCGCGTCGAGAAGCTCGGTCATGAGGCGGAACGCGGTCTTGATGTCGAACCGCTGGCCCGCATCGAAGGAGTCCTTCAGTTCCTTGCCCTGGATGTACTCCATGACGATGTAGGCGACATCGCCCTCGGAACCGTAATCGTAGACCTGCACGATGTTGCGATGGTTGAGGCGTGCCACTGCGCGCACCTCGCGCTCGAAGCGCCTCGAGTACATGCGCGCCATTTCCTCGTCGAGCTGCTTCACGAGGATGGTCTTGATCGCCACCCGGCGGTTCAGCCCCGGGTCGAGGCCGTCGTAAACCAAGCCCATGGCGCCCTTCCCGAGGACCCCCTGGATCTTGTACCGGCCTAGCGTTTTGAGCTCTTCCATGCCTGTTGGTCCGAATGCGCCTGACTACCGATACCACAACGGGAAACTGGTGGCCAAGGGCGGAATCGAACCACCGACACACGGATTTTCAATCCGCTGCTCTACCGACTGAGCTACTTGGCCGTACTGAACGCCTCGGAGGACTCCGCTGCGTTGCGCAAGGCTGCGGATTATAAAAGAAAAAAGGGGATCCACCAAAAGAAAAGGCGCCACCATCGGCGCCTTAAAGGACAAGCTGCTGTCCAAGGAGGGAGACACGACCGGCGCCCCACGACAAGATCATGGAGCGCCGGACGGTCAAGTTGGAGCGTATTCGAAACGGCTTAACGCGGGCTTGCGAAAGACTTTCAGGAGCCTGACTTTCGGTGCCCTTTGCGCTCCCCGCAGAGGGAGCACGCGAAACGAAGGTTTCGCTCTGCGAACGGCGCACCAAAAGAAAAGGGGCGATCGCTCGCCCCTTTTCGCATGTGCTTCGCGCCCGGCACTGGCCGTGCGCGAACTCCATGGGCCTTCTTACATGTCCATGCCGCCCATGCCACCCATGCCACCCATGCCGCCCATTCCGCCACCCATGCCGCCGCCCATATCGCCGCCTTTCTTGTCTTCGACAAGCTCGGCGACCATCGCATCGGTCGTCAGCATCAGGCCTGCAACGGAGGCCGCGTTCTGCAGCGCGGTGCGCGCCACTTTGGTCGGATCGATCACGCCCATCTCGACCATGTCGCCGTACTCGCCGGTCTGCGCGTTGTAGCCGAAGTTGCCCTTGCCTTCTGCAACCTTGTTCATCACCACCGAGGGCTCTGCGCCCGCGTTGGCAACGATCTGGCGCAGCGGCTCTTCCAGGGCGCGCAGCACGATCTTGATGCCTGCGTCCTGGTCGTGGTTGTCGCCCTTTACTTTGCTCATTGCACCGCGGGCGCGAATGTACGCCACACCGCCGCCGGGCACGACGCCCTCTTCCACCGCGGCGCGGGTCGCATGCAGCGCGTCCTCGACACGGGCCTTCTTCTCTTTCATTTCGACTTCGGTCGCGGCGCCGACCTTGATCACCGCAACGCCGCCGGCCAGCTTGGCAACGCGTTCCTGCAGTTTCTCGCGGTCGTAGTCGCTGGTGGCTTCCTCGATCTGGACGCGGATCTGCTTGACGCGCGCTTCGATGGCCTTCTTCTCGCCCGCGCCGTCGATCAGCGTGGTGTTCTCCTTGCCCACCTCGACTTTCTTGGCGTGGCCGAGGTCCTTCAGCGTGGCGTTCTCGAGCTTGAGGCCGAGTTCTTCGCTGATGACGGTGGCGCCGGTGAGGATGGCCATGTCTTCGAGCATTGCCTTGCGGCGGTCGCCAAAGCCCGGGGCCTTGACGGCGCAGGTCTTGAGGATCCCGCGGATGTTGTTCACTACCAGCGTGGCAAGCGCTTCGCCTTCGAGTTCTTCGGCGATGATCAGCAGCGGCCGGCCGGCCTTCGCGACTTGCTCCAGCAGCGGCAGCAGTTCGCGGATCGACGAAATCTTCTTGTCGTGCAGAAGGATGAACGGGTCATCCATCAGGGCGATCTGCTTTTCCGGGTTGTTGATGAAATACGGCGACAGGTAGCCGCGGTCGAACTGCATGCCTTCGACGACATCGAGTTCATTCTCGAGCGACTTGCCGTCTTCGACGGTGATCACGCCTTCCTTGCCGACCTTGTCCATCGCATCGGCGATGTTCTTGCCGATATCGAAATCGGAGTTGGCCGAGATCGAACCGACCTGGGCGATTTCCTTCGACGTCGTGCAGGGCTTGGAAACTTTCTTGAGCTCCTCGACCACTGCGATCACGGCCTTGTCGATGCCGCGCTTGAGGTCCATCGGGTTCATGCCGGAGGCGACGTACTTCATGCCTTCGCGGACGATGGCCTGGGCCAGCACGGTCGCCGTCGTCGTGCCGTCACCGGCGACATCGGAGGTCTTGGACGCGACTTCCTTGAGCATCTGCGCGCCCATGTTCTCGAACTTGTCCTTGAGCTCGATTTCCTTGGCAACCGAGACGCCGTCCTTGGTGACGGTGGGGGCGCCGTAGGAGCGCTCGAGGACTACGTTGCGGCCCTTGGGGCCGAGGGTGACTTTGACCGCGTCGGCCAGGATGTTCAATCCATGAACCATCTTGACGCGGGCACTTTCGTGGAAGCGGACTTCTTTAGCAGCCATTTATGTTTCTCCTGAATGCAATAGTGATCGGATCTGATCGGGGCGCGGCTTACGCGCCCTCGACCACGCCCATGATGTCTTCTTCGCGCATCACGAGAAGCTCATCGCCCTTGACCTTGACGGTCTGGCCGCTGTACTTGCCGAACAGCACGCGGTCGCCGACCTTGACGTCGAGCGGCGTAATTTTGCCGTCGTCGTTCTTCTTGCCTTTGCCGACGGCGACGATCTCGCCCTGATCGGGCTTTTCGGCCGCGGTGTCGGGGATGACGATGCCGGAAGCGGTTTTGCGCTCTTCCTCGATGCGCTTGACGATCACACGATCGTGCAGGGGACGAATTTTCATTCGAGTCTCCATTCCTATTTGGGTCAACGGGTAAGGGCTGCCTCCAGAGGATGGCGGGCCCATCGGGTGGGGGGATTGTTAGCACTCCTCCCCCATGAGTGCTGATTATAGGGGCTGAACACGCATATTTCAAGGGATCCCTAGCCCGTAGAATGACAGCTCATGCAGATTCAACGGCTTATCTGCCCGATCCTCGCTTTCGCTGGTCTCCTCCTGGCCCCGACGGGGCCGCTGGAGGCGCAGACCGACGACCCCCTGCCTGCCGCCGTTGCCAACGCGCTTCGGGCGGCGGGGATCCCGACCTCGGCGGTCGGGGTCGTCGTCCAGGACCTCGCGACGAGCAGGCCGATCGTGGCCTTTAACTCGGCCACCCCGTTCAATCCGGCTTCGACCATGAAGCTAGTGACCACTTACGCGGGACTCGAGTTGCTTGGGCCTGCCTATCGCTGGAAGACGGAGGCCTATCTGGGCGGGCCGTTGCGTGACGGGACGCTGGAAGGCGATCTCGTGCTCAAAGGCCAGGGCGACCCGAAGGTCACGCTGGAAGCTTTCTGGCTCCTGTTGCGGGAGCTGCGCGCCCGCGGCCTGCGGGAGGTGAAAGGCGACCTCGTCGTGGACCGCAGCCGCTTTGCGGCCGGCGACTTCGACGCTTCGCGGTTCGACGGCGACTCCACACGCCCCTACAACGTCGGGCCGGACGCCTTGCTCCTAAACTTCAAGTCGATCCGGTTCCAGTTCGTGCCGGACCTGGAGCGGCGCCTTGTGCGGGCCTATGCCGAGCCTCGAATTGTCGAAGCGGCCGGCGACCTGCGCCTCACGGACACCCCGTGCGGGGAGTGGCGCGACCGCATGAAGGCCGACTTCCAGTCGCAGGGCCCGGCGCCCAGGGCCGTGTTCTCCGGAACTTACAGCGCGGCCTGCGGCGAGAAGGACTGGCACGTGGCGATGCTTGCGCCGAACCAGTACGCCGGCAGCCTTTTCCGGTTGCTGTGGGGAGAACTCGGCGGATCGATCGGCGGCGTCTTGCGCGATGGCACCGCACCCCCGGGCAAGCCTTTTGCGTCGCTCGAATCGCCGAGCCTTGCGGAGGTCGTGCGCGACATCAACAAGTACAGCAACAACGTGATGGCGCGCCAGCTCTTCCTGACGATCGCGGCGGAGCAAGGCGGGATCCCGGCCACCACCGCCGGCGCGCAATCCGCGATCAAGGCCTGGCTCGCGCGGAAGGGCCTCGATTTTCCCGAGATGGTCATGGAAAACGGCTCGGGCCTGTCGCGCATCGAGCGGATCAGCGCGCAAAGCCTGTCGACCCTGCTCGTCACGGCCTTCCGCAGCCCCGTGATGCCGGAATTGCTGGCCTCCCTTCCACTGGTGGCCGTCGACGGCACGATGCGCAGGCGCCTGAAGAGCGAATCGGTCGCCGGACAGGCGCACATCAAGACCGGGTCGCTGGCCGAAGTGCGCGCGATTGCAGGCTACGTGCTCGACCGGAACGGTCGGCGCTTCGCGGTGACAATGATCGCGAACCACGTGAACGCGCAGCAATCGCAGGCCGCCCAGGATGCGTTGCTCAACTGGGTGTACACGCGCTAGGCGCGCCGCCGGGAGGCGGCTTCGTCAAGCCGGCAGCGGCTTCGCCTTGACCAACGCCACCCAGCCGCGAATCACGCGATAGGCCACCCACAGTCCGGTCGCGATCCACAAGCCGATGGCCAGCGGGATTCCGAGTAGCGTCACCCAGAGCACGGCGCCGATCGCGCACCAGAGCGCTGCAAACCAGAAGGTGCGGATCTGCCAGCTGAAATGCGATTCGAGGAACGTCCCGGCCGCATCGGAGCGTTTCACGTAATTCAGGATCACCGCGATGATCGACGGCCAGCCCATCAGGAAAGCGGTCACGATGAACGCGGTCGTGGTCACGCCGACGAATACCGAGAATGCATGCAGGCCGTAGATCACGTGGGTCCAGGCTACGAGCCCCTCCAGCGAACGGTCGTTCATAGCCCGAGGTCCTTCCAGAGCCCGTCGATCTTCTTCTTCACTTCCGTGTCCATCGAGATCGGCGTTCCCCAATGGCGCGAAGTCTCGCCGGGCCACTTGCTGGTCGCGTCGATGCCCATCTTGGAACCGAGGCCGGCGACCGGGCTCGCGAAATCGAGGTAGTCGATCGGCGTGTTCTCGGCGATCAGCGTGTCGCGGGCGGGATCGACCCGCGTGGTGATCGCCCAGATCACTTCCTTCCAGTCGCGCACGTCCACATCGTCGTCGGTGACGACGATGAACTTCGTGTACATGAACTGGCGCAGGAAGCTCCACACGCCGAACATCACTCGCCGGGCGTGACCCGGATACTGCTTCTTCATGCTCACGATCGCCATCCGGTACGAGCAACCTTCCGGCGGAAGGTAGAAGTCGACGATTTCCGGAAACTGCTTTACGAGCAGCGGCACGAACACCTCGTTGAGCGCGACGCCGAGCATGGCCGGCTCGTCGGGCGGCTTGCCGGTGTAGGTGCTGTGATAGATCGGGGAATGGCGCATCGTCATCCGCTCGATGGTTAGAACGGGAAAGCGGTCGACTTCGTTGTAGTACCCGGTGTGATCGCCAAAGGGTCCCTCGGGCGCGGTGTCGCCCGCATTGATCACGCCTTCGAGCACGATTTCGGCCGAGGCCGGCACCTGCAAGTCGTTGCCGACGCATCGGACGAGCTCGGTGCGTCCCCCACGCAAAAGGCCGGCGAACTGGTACTCGCCGAGCGTGTCCGGAATCGGGGTCACGGCCGCGAGCAAGGTGGCCGGGTCGGCTCCGAGAGCGACCGCCACCGCAAAGGGCTTGCCCGGATTCGCGATCCCGTGGTCGCGGAAATCGAGCGCGCCGCCGCGATGCGCGAGCCATCGCATGATGACCCGATTCGGCCCGATCACCTGCTGCCGGTAAATTCCCAGATTCTGTCGCGTCTTGGAAGCCGGCAATCCCTGCGGCCCCCTCGTAACCGTGAGCCCCCACGTAATCAGCGGTCCCGCATCGCCGGGCCAGCAGGTCTGGATCGGCAGCCGCGCGAGGTCGACGTCCTTGCCTTCGAGAACAACCTCCTGGCAGGGCGCAGAGGAAAGGACTTTCGGCGCCATGTCGAAAACCTTGGACGCGAGCTGGCGCAGCTCGGGCAATTTCTCCCACACATCGCGCAATCCCTTGGGCGGCTCCGGCTCCTTTAGGGTGGCGAGCAGCCTGCCGATATTGCGCAGGGACGCGGCGTCCTCGGCGCCCATGGCGAGGGCGACCCGGCGCACCGTGCCGAACAGGTTGGCAAGCACCGGCACGCTGTGCCCGGCCGGGCGCTCGAAAAGGACCGCCGGGCCGCCGGCCCGCAGCACGCGATCGCAGACCTCGGTCATTTCGTACCGCGGCGAGACTTCGGCCTTTACGCGCTTCAGTTCACCCATCGACTCCAGCTTGGCGGCGAAATCGCGGAGATCGGCGTACTTCATGGCCGGCTGCGCTTTGCGATCTGGGCCGACACGCTTTCGCCGAATTCGCAGAGCAGCGGATCACGGCCGCGCGTGGCGAAAACCCGTTCTTCAGGCGCGACCACCACCCTCATCACGGTTTCCCCGATCCAGCCCAGCACCAGCAACGCAACCGCCCGGATCGCGACGCCCAGGCTTGCCGCCGGCAGGAGCGAGACGGAAAGATCGAACGCACGCAACGCCGCCGGCAGGAAGCCACCTTGAGTCTGCACTGACACCTCCCCCGCCATCGATGCAACCAGCATGCGCAGCGGCCAGAAGGCTGCGAAGAGTATCGCTGCAAGCACGAGCAAGACGCAGCCCCAGTTGATGTGGCGCGCAACGCGTTCATAGGCCACGCCAAGCGCTGCGACTCGGTCGAGGTGGATCGACTCGAAACCTTCCGTGCCGCGATGCACGAGGCTCGCGCCGAACAGCGACAAGTGCGAGCCGGCAAGCTCGCCGCGGCGGAATTCGAAGGTCGCCAGGGGCGCTTCGACGTTCACCGCAGGCCGGTCATCGGATAGGAAAGCACGGTCCCTGCAAAGATCGCCGCGCCGACCCAATTGTTGTGCATGAACGCCTTGAAACAGCCGTCGCGCGAGCGACCGCGGATCAAAAACCAATGATAGCCGATCATTGCGCCAGCCACGCCAAGCCCGGCGTAATAGGCGGCGCCGAGTCCCGCAAGGATCCCGACCCAGGCGAGGATGGCAAGTGTCGCTGCATAGAAGCCCATTATTCCCGCCACATCGAAGCGCCCCAACGCGATCGCGGCCGTGCGCAGGCCGATGCGCTTGTCGTCCTCACGGTCGACCATGGCGTACTCGGTGTCGTAGGCGAGCGCCCAGAAGACGTTTGCGAGCAGGAGCCACCAGCAGGCAGCAGGCAACGTGCCGAGGACTGCGGCAAACGCCATCGGGATGCCGAAACCAAAAGCAATGCCGAGATAGGCCTGCGGGAACCAGAAGAACCGCTTCGTGAACGGGTACGTGGCCGCCACGAAAAGCGCGACGAACGACAGCTGGATCGCGAACGGCGGCAGGAAAAGCACGAACCCGAACGCGACCAGCGCAAGCGTGCCGGCCACGGCCACCGCTTCCCAGGGGCGGATCTCGCCCGCCACGATCGGGCGCAGGCGCGTGCGTTCGACATGCGCATCGAACCCACGGTCGGCAAAGTCGTTGATTGCGCAACCGGCCGAGCGCATGAGCAGCGTGCCCAGGGCAAAGATGATCACGAAGTCGGCACGGGGGCGCCCTTCCGACGCGATCCAGACCGCGCACAGCGTCGGCCACAGGAGCAACAGCGTGCCGATCGGCTTGTCGAGCCGGACCAGCCTTTCGTACGCATCGAGCCGCGCTGCGATCTGCGCAAGGGTCATGCGTGCAATTATCGCATTCACACGCGGGCGAGGTCCCGGCGGCTGCCGAGCCAGCGCTCGACGTGCGCACGCGCCTCGTCAGGAAACTCCGCAAGCATCCGCCCAGCGGCTTCGCGCACAACCGCAATCATCGGCTCGTCCTTTTCGAGATCGGCAAACCGCAGCAGCGGAGCACCGCTTTGCCTCTCGCCGAGGTACTCGCCGGGCCCGCGCAGGCTGAGGTCGGCGCGCGCAATCTCGAATCCGTCGGCGCTTTCGTAGATCGCCTTCAACCTCGCGCGGGCCATCTGAGAAAGCGGACTGGCGTAAAGCAGGACGCAGTCGCTCTCGCGGTGACCGCGCCCGACGCGTCCGCGCAACTGGTGCAGCTGCGCAAGGCCGAATCGCTCCGCATGCTCGATCACCATGAGCGAGGCGTTCGGCACGTCGACGCCGACTTCGATCACCGTGGTGCAAACCAGGAGCTGGAGGCGGTTTTCCTTGAAGGCCTGCATCACGGACGCCTTGTCGATTGGCGGCAGGCGGCCATGCAGCAGGCCGACTTCAAGGCCGGTGAATTCAGCCTGGAGTTCGGCATAGGTGTCGAGGGCGGTCTGCAAGTCGAGCGTTTCGGATTCCTCGATCAGCGGGCACACCCAGTAGGCCTGCTCGCCTGCCGCGCACGCCTCGCGGATGCGTTCAAGAACCTCCCTTCGGCGCACATTCGAGATCAGGCGCGTCTTGACCGGCGTTCGCCCCGGTGGAAGTTCATCGATCACCGAGACGTCGAGGTCGGCGTAATAGCTCATCGACAATGTGCGCGGAATCGGGGTCGCGCTCATCATGAGCTGGTGGGGGACGATTCCGCCCCCATCGGCTTTCTTGCGCAGCGCGAGCCTTTGCTGGACCCCGAAACGGTGCTGCTCATCGACCACCGCGAGCGCGAGGCGCGCGAAATCCACGCCCTCCTGGAAGAGCGCATGGGTGCCTATCACGACACCCACCTTTTCGGTCGACAGCGCCTCGAGCGCCGCGCGCCTGTCTTTCTTGCCAAGACCGCCATGCAACCACACTATGCGCACGCCAAGCGGCGCCAGCCATTCGGAGAATTTCCGGAAGTGCTGCTCCGAAAGGATTTCGGTGGGCGCCATCACCGCGGCCTGCCAGCCTGCATCGACTGCTGCAAGGGCGGCAAGCGCGGCGAGGATCGTCTTGCCGCTGCCGACATCGCCCTGCAGGAGCCTTTGCATCGGGTGGGGCTGCGCGATGTCGGCCGCGATCTCGGCCAGGCAGCGCTGTTGTGCCCGCGTAAGGCGGAACGGCAATGCGCCGAGAAATTTCTTCAGCAGCGGCCCGCTTCCCGGCAACAGCGGTGCCGAGCGGCTGCGCCTCGCGAGATAGTGCATTCGCATCGAAAGCTGCTGCGCGAGCAGCTCGTCGAATTTCACGCGCTGCCAGGCCGGATGCGTGCGCTCGATGAGTTCGGCCGGATCGATCCCCGGCGGAGGCGTATGCAGGAAGCGCACGGCAAACGCGAAGTCCTGGAGCGCGTAGCGTTTGCGCATGCCGGGCGGAAGGGAGTCTTCGATGGGTTCGGCCTTCAATGCATCGAGCACGGCAGACCGCAACATCGGCTGCGCAATCCCGGCCGCGGCTGGGTATACAGGCGTGAGCGCCTCGGGCAGCGGCTCGCCCGGATTCACGATCCGATAGCGGGGGTGGGTCATCTCTGCGCCGCCGCGCCCCAGGCGGATTTCGCCGAACGCGCGCACCCGCTTGCCCTCGGCGATCGCGCGTTCGAACAGCTTCAACTGGCTGGGATAAAAATTGAAGAATCGCAATGCAAGCGCTGAATCGCCCGCCATGGCGTGGACGACAAGCTGGCGGCGCGGCCGGTAGGCGACTTCGGCTCGCACGATGCCGGCCTCGACCTGCACCGGCACACCGGGCGGCGCCCTATCGACTGCGGTCAGCGCGGTTTCGTCCTCGTACCGCATCGGCAGGTGCAGCACCAGGTCGAAACGCGAGCGGATCCCGAGCTTTTCGAGCTTCTTCGAAAACGACGCCGCGTTCTTGCCCGCGGTTGCGGGCGCGCGCCGTGCCGCACTCACCCCGCGTAGAGGATCGCGTCGATCTCGACCAGCGCGCCGCGCGGTAGGCTCGCCACACCGATGGCCACGCGCGCCGGGTAAGGCTCGCGCAGGTAGCGGGCCATGACTTCGTTCACCCGGGCAAAGTGCGCTAGATCGGTAAGATAGACCGTCATTCGGACCGTGCGCTCGAGGTTCAGGTCCGCGGCCAGGGCGATCGCGGCGAGGTTGCGGAAGACCCGGTCGATCTGTGCGTCGATGCCATCGACCAGCTGCATGGTCGCCGGATCGAAGCCGATCTGGCCCGAGATGTAGAGGGTATCCCCGGCGCGGATCGCCTGCGAGTACGTGCCGATGGCGGCAGGGGCGTCCTTGGAGTGAATGACGGTTTTCATGCTGCGCGTAGAATCTCCAGTGAAGACACGACTATCTTAGCCCAAGTGAACGCCGCCCTCATTGCAAGCCTGGAGAAACTGCTTGGAAGCCCGCGCGACGGGGCGCTTCTGCGCTTCTCGCTCGGCAGCGAGCACCTCAAGGCGGGCGATGCATCCCGGGCCGCAGGCTACCTGCGCGACGCCGTGGAAAGAGACCCGGGATACTCGGCGGCCTGGAAACTGCTGGGCAAGGCACTCGTCGACAGCGGCCACGAGCGGGACGCCCTTGACGCCTACCGGAGCGGGATCGCCGCGGCAGAAAGGAAAGGCGACAAGCAGGCCGGCAAGGAGATGGCCGTGTTCGCGCGGCGCATCGAGAAAACCCTCCAGGACCGCGGCTAGTCGCGAATCGTCTCGAAGACATCGCGGAATTCGGCCATTACGACCTTGAAAGCCGCGAGCAAAGTCGGGTCGAAATGGGAAGGTAGGGATTTCGTGTCGCCGGCAAGGATGCTGCTTGCCGCGGCAGCGTGGTCCATGGCCGGCTTGTATGGGCGCCAGCTGCGCAGCGTGTCGTACATGTCGCACAACTGAGTGATGCGCGCTGCGAGCGGGATCTTTTCGCCCTTGAGGCCGCGCGGATAGCCGCTTCCGTCCCAGCGCTCGTGGTGGGCCCGCGCGATGTCCGCAGCCATCGCGAGGTAGGGGGACGAGTTCAGCGCGAGCATCTGCCCGCCGATCCCGGTGTGGGTCTGCATGATCTTCCACTCGTCGCCCGACAAGGCTTCCGGCTTTTCGAGGATGCGGTCGGGGACGCCGATCTTGCCGATGTCGTGCAGCTGGCTCGCAAATCCGATGACGGCGCAGAAGTGTTCGTCGAGTCGCAGCCTATGGGCCAGCAAGGTCGCGTAAAGACCCATGCGTTTCACGTGGGCACCCGTCTCATCGTCGCGGTGCGCGGCTGCGCGGATCAGGGTGTGGATCGTCTCGCGATTGCTCCGCTCCAGCTCGGCGGTGCGCAACTCGACCTTGCGCTCGAGGATTGTGTTCTGCGCCCCGAGCTCGTCCTGGAACCTCTTGAGGCGCAAAAGGTTCTGGACCCGGACTTTGAGTTCCACGCGGTCCACCGGCCGGATCAGGAAATCGTCTGCGCCCGCCGCAAGGCCGTTGATGCGCGATTCCTTGTCCTCGAGCATCGAAACGATGATGATCGGCACGTTGCGGGTGCGTTCGTCGTTCCTCAGCCGGCGCGCCACCTCGAACCCGTCCATGCCCGGCATGACGACGTCGAGGATCACGAGGTCGAGCGGCCTGGCTGCTGCGATCGCAAGGGCCTCCTCGCCGTTGGTGGCGACCAGCGTCTTGTGACCCTGGGCGCGGATGACCAGTGTCATCAGCTCGCGGGTCAGCGGCTGGTCGTCGACAATGAGGACGCGGGCGGGAGGGGCTTCTTCAGCGGTCCGCATCGTAAACCTCGAAGGTGATGAAAAGGAGGCCAGCGCTCGGCTGGCCTGGGATACGTGGTGGAGTGGAAGGGGATCGAACCCTCGACCTTCGCATTGCGAACGCGACGCTCTCCCAACTGAGCTACCACCCCAGGAAGGGGTAGGATTGTAACCCATGCCGGGGGGGTGCCACAAACACGCTCGGAGCGGCCGGCGCCGGAATCACCCGCCCATTTGCGCCGCGGTTATGATTGGCACCCTGCGTCCGACGCCCTATCGAGAGAGTCCATGGATATTTCGCCGCCGTTTGGTTACAAAGAGATCATCCCGCTTTTGAAGACGCACAAGGTGCGCCTGCTCAATCCGGGCGAGGTCCCGCCGTTCGTGCGCGCCCTGAACGCGATCCCGATCAGCTACTCCGAGTTCGCGCGTGTCACACTCGACTACCCGATCGTGTTCACCAGCGGCGACAAGGGCCAGACTTTTGCGCCGGTTGCGGTTCTAGGCATGACCGGTGGGGAAAACCTTTTCGTGAACCAAGGCGCCTGGGTGGAGAAAACCTACGTCCCAGCCTATGTCCGGCGCTTCCCGTTCTGCATGGCCCGCGTCACGCTCGACCAGGTCGAGCAGAAGGACCGGCTGATCTGCATCGAGAAGGAATTCGCCGGCGACACCGGCGCGGCGATGTTCGACGACCAGGGCCAGCCCCTGCAGCAATGGAAGGATGTCGAGAAGCTGCTGTCCGAGTACGAGACGGACCTGGAGCGCAGCCGCGAGATGTGCGGAATCCTCTCGGACTACTCGCTGCTCGAGCCTTTCAACATGCAGGCCACGGTGGCCAATCAGGCGCCGGTCCAGCTCACCGGCATGTTTCGCGTCGATGAAAAGAAGATCGAGCACCTCAACTCGAACCAGCTCAGGAATCTGGTCAAGAAGGGCATCCTCGGCCGCATCTATGCCCACCTGGTGTCGCTCGAGAATTTCGGCGCCCTTCTCGATCGCAAATCGAAAATCGCGGCGTAGGTTCGCCGCGGGAGGCTATTTCATCAGCCCCTGCTTCTCGATGAAGCCGACGATGGTGTCGAGGCCCTGACCGGTCTTCAGGTTGGAGAACACGAAAGGCCGCTCGCCGCGCATCTTCCTCGCATCGCGGTCCATCACTTCGAGCGACGCCCCGACCATGGGTGCAAGGTCTATCTTGTTGATGATCAGCAGGTCGGACTTCATGATCCCGGGGCCGCCCTTGCGCGGGATCTTGTCCCCCGCGGCCACGTCGATCACGTAAAGCGTCAGGTCGGACAACTCCGGGCTGAAGGTCGCGGCCAGGTTGTCGCCGCCGGACTCGATGAAAATCACCTCGAGGTCCGTGAACGCGCGGTTGAGCCGCGCCACCGCCTCGAGGTTGATCGACGCGTCCTCGCGGATCGCGGTGTGGGGGCAGCCGCCGGTTTCCACCCCGATGATCCGCTCAGGCGCGAGGGCTTCGTTGCGCACGAGGAATTGCGCATCCTCTTCGGTGTAGATGTCGTTCGTCACGACGGCCAGGTGGTACTTGTCGCGCAGGCGCTTGCACAGCGCCAGGGTCAGCGCGGTCTTGCCCGAACCGACCGGCCCACCGATGCCCACGCGTAAGGGCTGAGATTGTGTCATGGCAGTATTTTCCCTTGAAATTCAGTATTGGCGCGGGGGTTAGCGAAAAAATGGCAGCATTGGGGTTTCACGACCGGAACAGGCGCGAGTACTGGGTTTCGTGCCGGCTGGAGGCGATTGCGAGTCCCGGCGCGAAATTCGCGAGCATCTCGTCCGCGGCGAGCATTGCTTCATCGGCGATCGGCGCCAGGCGATTGCCGAGTTTCAACAGCAGCCTTTGCCCGTCGGTCTGGCCCAGCGGCACGGCTTTCAGCGCCGCCATGACCTGGTTCTCGAGCCAGGACCACAGGTAGGCGATGAGCGCATCGCGCGCCGGCAGCCCCCAGTTCGCCGCGGCGAAGGTGTAGGCGGTCGGGAAAGCGATTTCACCAACGCGCTCGAGGGCCTCCAGCGAGGCGGGGTCGAAATCCCCGACCTCGAGGCAGAGCCGGCGCAGGGAGTACCCCATCTGCAGCGTCTCCGCGCGCATTTCCGCGGTTTCCCGGGTCACGCAGAACCAGTGGTTCAGACCGTGCACCGAATCGTAGTCGCCCTCGCGCCAGGCCGAATACAGGCGGCACCACGCCGGCGCTTCGAATCTCGCGATACTGAACTCCAACGCATCCCCGATCCATCGGCCGGCCCCCACGGCATTGCTCACCAACCTCGATTCCACCGCCGCCTCCAGACCCTGCGAATAGCTGTAGGCGCCCACCGGCAACGTGGGACTGGCCAGTTGCAGCAAGCGCGCAAGCATCAGGTCGGGCGTTACAGCGATCACTTGTGCTTGTGGCCATGGTCGTGATGCGCGTGACCCTCGTGATCATGGCCGCAACCCGGGCCGTGCACGTGCGCAGGCTCCTGAGCGTGCTCATGCCCGTGAGAGTGGCCATGGTCATGATCATGATCGTGGTCATGCGCATGGTCGTGCCCATGATCCTTGTGCTCGCCGTACTGGTGGATGCGGCCTGCATGGCCTTGCTCATCGTCGTTGTGGCGGTGCCCGCCGCCGTAAGCACCCGCCTCGGGCTCGAACGCAGCCTCCATGGACTCGATCGCGGCGCCAAGGCCCCGCACCATCTCTTCGAGGACATGGTCGGCCGCAATGCAGAGGAATCCTTCGCCGACTTGCACAGGTACATGACGATTACCCAAGTGGTAGGCCGTCCGTGTGAGCTCCCCGGCGGACTTGCAGGTGATGCGCAGCACCTTCTCCGGCTCGGCGACGACCTCGACCACCCGTCCATCACTGGCCACCACGAGGTCTCCGCCGCGCAGGATGTCGCCGCGCGGGAGCATCAGGGCCACCTCCTCGCCCGATACGAGATGCGTGCGCAGGCGGCTTTTCTGGCGCGCATCGAACGGCAGCTTGAGCTGGCCCTTTACGTCGAGCTTGTAGGCTCCGCGCGGGATCCTGAGTTTCGCTTTGATTTCGAGCATGGGTCTTCAGTCCTAGAAGAGGAAGTAGCGCTGTGCCATGGGTAGCACCGTGGCCGGCTCGCACATGAGCAATTCCCCGTCGGCCCTGACGAGGTAGTTCTCCGGATCGACATCGATCTTCGGCGTGTAGCTGTTGTGCACCATGTCCTTCTTGCCGATGCCGCGGCAGTTCTTCACGGCCATGAGCGGTTTTTTCAAGCCGAGATTCGCCACCAACGGGTTCTTTAGCGCGGCCTGCGAAACGAACGTGACCGAAGTGGCCAGCGCCCCGCCGAACGCGCCGAACATCGGCCGATAGTGCACCGGCTGGGGCGTGGGGATCGAGGCATTGGGGTCGCCCATCGCGGCGGCGGCGATCATGCCGCCCTTGAGGATCAGAGAAGGCTTCACGCCGAAGAACGCCGGCCGCCAGACCACGAGGTCGGCAAGTTTTCCCACTTCGATCGAGCCGACTTCGTGGGAAATGCCCTGCGCGATCGCCGGGTTGATCGTGTACTTGGCGATGTAGCGCTTGACCCGCGTGTTGTCGGACGCGGCGCCGTCGCCCTTGAGGGATCCGCGCTGGACCTTCATCTTGTGCGCGGTCTGCCAGGTGCGCAGGATCACCTCGCCCACCCGGCCCATGGCCTGGCTGTCAGAGGACATCATCGAGAAGGCGCCCAGGTCGTGGAGGATGTCTTCGGCCGCAATGGTCTCGCGCCGGATGCGCGACTCGGCAAAGGCCACGTCCTCGGCAATCGAAGGGTCGAGGTGGTGGCAGACCATCAGCATGTCCAGGTGCTCGTCCACGGTGTTGACCGTGTAGGGCATGGTCGGGTTGGTCGAGGACGGCAGCACGTTGGGTTCGCCGCAGACCTTGATGATGTCGGGGGCGTGCCCTCCGCCTGCGCCTTCGGTGTGGAAGGTGGCGATCGTGCGCCCCTTGAATGCGGCCACCGTATTTTCGACGAAACCCGATTCGTTGATCGTGTCCGTATGGATGGTGACCTGCACGTCGTACTTCTCGGCCACGCCGAGGCAACAGTCGATCGCGGCCGGCGTGGTGCCCCAGTCCTCGTGCAGCTTCAGCCCGTAGGCGCCGGCCTCGATTTGTTCTGCCAGGCCGGCCGGCGTGCTCGCGTTGCCCTTGCCCTGGAAGCCCAGGTTCATCGGGAAGGCTTCGGCCGCCTGCAGCATGCTGAAAATATGCCACGGTCCCGGCGTGCAGGTGGTGGCGAACGTGCCGGTCGCCGGGCCTGTGCCCCCGCCCATCATCGTGGTCACGCCGCTCATCAGCGCCTCTTCGATTTGCTGCGGGCAGATGAAATGGATGTGCGTGTCGATGCCCCCGGCCGTGACGATCATGCCTTCGCCCGCAATGATCTCGGTGCCCGGGCCGATCACGATGTTGATTCCGGGCTGGACATCGGGGTTGCCGGCCTTGCCGATCCTGGCGATGCGCCCGCTCTTGATGGCGATGTCGGCCTTGACGATTCCCCAGTGGTCGATGATCAGCGCATTGGTGATCACCGTGTCGGCGATGTCCTTCGAGGTCCGCTGGCTCTGCCCCATGCCGTCGCGGATGACCTTGCCGCCGCCGAACTTGACCTCTTCGCCGTAGATGGTGAAGTCCTTCTCGACTTCGATCCACAGTTCGGTATCGGCCAGCCGCACGCGGTCTCCGACGGTCGGGCCGAACATCTCTGCATAAGCCTGGCGCGTGATCTTCATTTGGCGCCTCCACGCTTGGCCTGCGCGGGCGCGGCTGCGCGAAGTTTTCCCATCACCTTGCCTTGGAAGCCGTAAACCTTTCGCTCGCCCGCGTAGTCCACGAGTTCGATCGTGCGCGTCTGACCGGGCTCGAATCGAACGGCCGTGCCGGCGGCGATGTTCAACCGCATGCCGTAGGCGGCCTTGCGCTCGAACGACAGCGCATCGTTGGTTTCGAAGAAGTGGTAATGCGAGCCGACCTGGATCGGCCGGTCGGCCAGGTTGGCCACTTTGAGCGTGACCGTCCTGCGGCCCGCGTTCAGCTCGATGGAGCCTTCCTGCACTTTCATTTCGCCTGGGATCATGGCCGCCTCACGGGATCGGGTGATGGACAGTAACGAGCTTGGTGCCGTCGGGGAACGTGGCCTCGACCTGGATCTCGGGAATCATCTCGGGCACGCCTTCCATGACTTCGTCCCGCCGCAGCAGCGTGGTGCCGTATCCCATCAGTTCGGAAACCGAGCGGCCGTCCCGTGCCGCTTCGAGAATCGCGGCGGAGATGTAGGCGATCGCCTCGGGGTAGTTCAGCTTCAAGCCGCGTGCCTTGCGCCTTTCCGCCACCAGTCCCGCAGTGAAGATCAGCAGCTTGTCTTTCTCTCTTGGGGTCAGTTCCATGAGTACCTTCCTCGATTGTCCGAAACTCAGGCCGCGATCTTCAGGCTGGCCTCGCCTATTCCGGGAAACCGTGCCAACACCGAATCGCCGGGGGCAACGTGCTCCATCCCGGTCCATGACCCGGTGGTGACCACGTCGCCGCTTTTCAGGCCGCCGCGGCGGGCGCAGTGTTCGACGATCCAGGGCATGACGTTGAACGGATCGCCGAGCGTGTGGGATCCCTTCCTGCCGACCCTGAGGGTTCCGTTGACCCACAACTCGGCTTCCTGGGCGCCGAACGCCACCTTGCGCCAATCGCGGACGCCGCTGCCGGTGACCAGCGCAGCGTTGAGCTGAAAGTCCGCCAGTCGCCACAACGCCGAGGCCGACTTCCAGTCCGCGAGACGCGTGTCGCAAAGCTCGATGGTGACCAATGCTTCGCCGATTGCGGCGGCAATTTCGTGGTCGCTCCAACCCGCGTCCCGCGCAGGCAGGTCGCTGCGGAGGCGAAACGCAATCTCGGTTTCGACGATCAGCATGTGATGGGGCTTTGCGGAAACTTCCGCCGGGCTCGCGAGCACGATGCCGATCGGTGCCGCGCTCAGCTCCGCGCCGGGTTTCGCGCCGCCCGCCTTCCAGGCCGAAGCCCGCCGACCGGCGTGGCGAGCCGCAAAGACGCGATCCTGCACGGCGTAGGCTTCCTGCGCCGAGCCTGGTTCGGCTGTGGAACCGACATCGGCCTGTCGGCCGCTCGCCCAGGCTTGCTCGAGCATTGCGGAAATCGTGTCCACGCCGGCGCTCATCAAGTGCTCCAGATGCGCGGCGCGACGGCGACGCTTTGCTTCATCAGGGGACGCAGGACGCCCCACACGGCGGCGAAGTAGCGCCTCGCGTCCTCACCGGAGTCGCCGAGCCAGCGGGCGATGAGCAAGCGCGGCAGGCGTGTCACTCCACAGGTCGCACTTTCGCCCGGCGCGAGGTCACGGCATGCCGCAAGAACCTCGTTCGGGATTTCACGGCCCGCTGCGAGCAAGGTTGCGCAGACTGAATGCCCTTGCAGGCCCACCGGCGAATCGAGCAGGGGGTCGTCACCTTCGACCCGCGCGCGTTCGGCCCACAATCGCTTTTCGTCGAGGAAAATCTCGGTCTTCTGTGTGAGCAGACCCGAGCGGAACCTGATCCCGGAGGCCGCGCGTCCGAAGCAGAGGATCTCCCATCCGGTATACGCGGCGTCGCCTTCGAGGCGCACGGTGGTCTTCATCTGGGCGATTGCGCCATCGAAGAGGATCGTTTCCTGCGGCAACCATTCCAGCGAGGCTCCCGATGCAAGGTCGAAGTCGAGCGTCTGCCGCGCTGCGATCTCCTGCGTGCGATACCACTTGCCCGCGCCCGGTGTGGTGAGCAACGCCGCGCTCCGCGACCCGAGCCTCGCCCGGATCGTCAGCGAATCGCCGCCCGCAATGCCGCCTGGCGGATGCACGACGATCGTATGGCAGGTGCCTTCGCCTTCCGGGTACAGGTCGCGCTGCACGCGCAGCGGGCCGCTGTGGCTGCGCCGCGCAAGCACCGTGCGGCTAGCGCGTCTCTCGTACTCCAGCGCGAGTTGCGCGTCCCAGCGCGGGGGCGCCAGAGCTGAGTTCAGGCTTGCTTCGGCGGGAATCATTGCGGGCCATTATATGGCGAGCATCGAGCGCACGTTGTCGCGTTCCATGTCGGCGCCGCGGCCGGCCTTCACGACTTCGCCGCGCGACATCACCACGTAGTGGTCTGCGAGGTCTTGCGCAAAGTCGTAATACTGCTCGACCAGCAGGATCGCCATTTCGCCGCCCTTGGCAAGGGACCCTATCACGTTGCCGATCTCCTTGATGATCGAGGGCTGGATGCCTTCGGTCGGCTCATCCAGGATCAGCAGCTTGGGGTCCGATGCAAGCGCCCGCCCGATCGCAAGCTGCTGTTGTTGCCCGCCGGACAGATCGCCGCCGCGCCGGTGCAGCATGTCCTTGAGGACCGGGAACATCTCGAAGATGCGCCCGGGGATCTTGGCGCTCGCAGACTTGGTCGCAAGCCCCATCAGGAGGTTTTCCTCGACGCTCAGGCGCGGAAAGATCTCGCGGCCCTGGGGCACGTAACCCACGCCAAGGCGGGCGCGCTCATAAGGCGGCAGGGCCGCGATGTTGGTGGCGCCAAACGTCAACCCGCCCGAGCGGATCGGGATCAGTCCCACCAGGCACTTGAGCAGCGTCGTTTTCCCCACGCCGTTGCGGCCGAGGATCGTCGTGCAGGCCCCTGTGGGCACATCGAAGCTCACGTCGCGCAGGATGTGGCTGCCGCCGTAGTACTGGTTGAGTTTGGAGATGGTCAGCACTTCATCTGCCCAGATAGACCTCGATCACGCGCTCGTCGTTCTGGACGACGTCCATCGCCCCTTCGGCAAGCACGCTGCCTTCATGCAGGACGGTCACGGTTCTCGCAATCGCGCCGACAAAGTCCATGTCGTGCTCAACCACGACCAGCGTGTGCTTGCCCGCGAGCGAGTTGAAGAGCTCCGCGGTGCGCTCGGTCTCCGCGTCGGTCATCCCGGCGACCGGTTCATCGAGCAACAGCAACCGCGGCTCCTGCATCAGCAGCATGCCGATTTCGAGCCACTGCTTCTGGCCGTGGGAAAGGAGCCCCGCGGGGCGATCCGGCGCCTGCGCGAGCTTGATCTGCTCGAGCGTCGCCGCGATCAGGTCGCCGTGCGCCGAATCGAGCTTCGCAAACAGGCTCCTGCGCACGCGCTTGTCGGTTTTCATTGCAAGCTCGAGGTTCTCGAACACCGTGTGCTGCTCGAACACCGTGGGCTTCTGGAACTTGCGGCCGATCCCGGCGTGGGCGATCTGCGGCTCGGTCATGCGCAGCAGGTCGATCGTCTGGCCGAAGAATGCGGTGCCCGAATCCGGCCGCGTCTTGCCGGTGATCACGTCCATCATGGTGGTCTTGCCCGCGCCGTTCGGGCCGATGATGCAGCGCAGTTCGCCGGCCTCGACGGTCAGCGTGAGGTTGTTGAGCGCCTTGAAACCGTCGAAACTGACCGTGATGTCGTCCAGGTAAAGGATCGGGCCGTGAGTGACATCCAGCACATCGTGTTCGATGACGCGCCCGCCGCCGATGGCCGCTGGGCCGCTGGTACCCTGGTTCTCGTCTTCAACGACGGTGGTCATGCCGGTTTCGCGCTCAACTTTTTCTCGCGCCGTTTGGCTCGCAGCTGCGCGACCAGGCCGACCACGCCATTGGGCAGGAAGAGCGTGACCGCGATGAAGATGGCCCCCAGGAAGAACAGCCAGTACTCCGGAAACGCAACGGTGAACCAACTGCGCGCACCGTTCACGAGGAACGCGCCGACGATCGGGCCGATCAGCGTGCCACGTCCGCCGACCGCGACCCAGATCGCGATCTCGATCGAGTTGGCGGGCGACATCTCACCCGGGTTGATGATGCCCACTTGCGGCACATAGAGGGCCCCTGCGATGCCGCACAGTACGGCCGAGAGCGTCCAGATGAAAAGTTTGTACCAGAGCGGGTCGTAGCCCGAGAACATCACGCGCGACTCGGCATCCCGGATCGCGGTGAGCACCCGCCCCAGCTTGGACGAGACGATCCAGCGGGCGAGCAGCAGCGTGCCGACCAGCGCGAGGCCCGAGAGCACGAACAGGACCATGCGCATTTGCGGCGTGAAGATCGGATAGTCGAGGATGCGCTTGAAATCGGTGAACCCGTTGTTGCCGCCGAAGCCGGTGTCGTTGCGAAAGAAGAGCAGCATGAACGCGAAGGTCATCGCCTGCGTGATGATCGAGAAATACACGCCCTTGATGCGCGAGCGGAACGCGAAGTAGCCGAACACGAACGCGAGGACTCCCGGCACGAGCACCACGAGCAGGCACGCATACAAGAAATGCTCGGTGAAGCTCCAGTACCAGGGATAGGCTTTCCAGTCGAGGAACACCATGAAATCGGGCAGCGGGCTCTTGTAGACGCCATCCAGCCCGATCGAGCGCATGAGGTACATGCCGAATGCGTAGCCGCCGAGCGCGAAGAACAGGCCGTGGCCAAGGGACAGAATGCCGGTGTAACCCCAGATCAGGTCCATGGCCAGCGCGACGATGGCGTAGCACATGATCTTGCCGATCAGCGAGACGCTGAAATCGGACAGGTGAAAGAGGCTCCCCTTGGGCACGACCAGGTTCAGGAGCGGCGCCACCGCGCAAATGAGGATCAGCGCCGCGATCACCGCGCCCCAGCCGCGCGGGCCGAACAACGCCCCGGGGCCTGACCTATGCATCGGCGAACCGTCCCTTGAGCGCGAACATGCCTTGCGGCCGCTTCTGGATAAAGATGATGATGAAGACGAGCACGGCGATCTTGGCCACCACGGCGCCCGAAATGCCTTCGAGGAACTTGTTGACGATTCCCAATCCCATCGCCGCGTAGACCGTCCCGGCAAGCTGTCCAACGCCCCCCAGCACGACGACCATGAAGGAATCAACGATATAGCTCTGGCCGAGATCGGGGCCGACGTTGCCGATCTGGGACAGGGCGCAGCCCGCGAGTCCCGCGATCCCCGAACCCAGGCCGAAGCACCAGGTGTCGATGCGTCCGGTGTGAACGCCCATGCACGAAGCCATTGCCCGGTTCTGCGTCACGCCGCGCACGAAAAGGCCCAGCCGGGTCCGCGTGAGCGCCAGCCACACGAGAAGCAGGACGGCCGCCGAAAAACCGATGATCACGATGCGGCTCCACGGAAGTACCACGTTCGATAGCAATTCCACGCCGCCCGACATCCAAACGGGGTTCTCGACCTGTACGTTCTGCGCACCGAAAATCGTGCGCACCGCCTGGATCAGGATCAGGCTGATGCCCCAGGTCGCCAGCAGCGTTTCGAGCGGGCGGCCATACAGGAACCGGATCACCCCGCGCTCGAGCGCCATGCCCACTGCCGCCGCGACCATGAACGAAGCCGGCACCGCCGCGAGCAGATACCAGTTGAAGAGGTCCGGCGCGTTCGCGCGCACGAGGTTCTGGACCACATGCGTCGTATAAGCGCCGATCATGATCAGCTCGCCGTGCGCCATGTTGATCACGCCCATCAGCCCGTAGGTGATGGCCAGGCCCAGCGCAGCCAGCAGCAGGATCGACCCCAGCGACACGCCGCTGAAAACCTGCCCGATCCTTTCCCCTTTGGTCAGGCGCCCTTCCACTTCGGTGAGTGATTTCTGCGCCGCGAACCGAATGTCCGCGTCCGGCTCGACGAATTCACCGCCTTTCTTCGCGAGCATCTCCAGCAGGATCGTCTTCGTGCCGGGATTCACGCTCGAGCCCAGCGAAGTGATCGCGGCGAGGCGGATCGTCTTGTCCTTGCTGTTGAGCTGCAGGTTCGCGCGCACGCGTTCCAGCAGCGCCTTGATATCGGCGTCCGTCTCTTTCGCGATGGCGCGCTCGACCAGTGGCAGGCGGTCGCTTTCGGTCTCGTCCTGCAGGGTCTTGGCTGCTGCCAGGCGGACCGCGCGGTCGCCGGAGGTGAGCCTGAGCGTTGCGATGGCCGCAGCGAGCTCGCGCCTGAACACGTTGTTGGCGACGACTTCGTCGAGGTCTTCCGGGAGCTTCGCCACGGGCTTGCCCGTGACCGCATCGATGCCCTTGCCGTCGATGACAATGAGCACCTTCTTGAGCGATACAGAGGTCTGGACGTTGCCCTCGGCCAGCGCTGAAAGGAACGGGATCGCCGACTCGTCTCCGGCTGCGGCAATGCTGTTGAGCGCCTCGGCTCGCGCGTCGGATCCGGGGGCGGCGAGCTTGTCGATCTGCTCGGGCGTCAGCGCGGCCGCCGGCAGGCCAACCGCGAGGGCGCACACAGCCAGAACGCACCGAATCAAGCGCACGAGGTTCATTGTTGGTCTGGTAAATGCCGCGCGGAGAAGACTGCCCTGCCGCTCGCCACCCTGCAATTGGGCCCGCGGGCCCGGCCGGTACTCTGGCCGGGGCGTCCGCGGGAAATGACTGTCTTGCCCGGAACTGAATTACTCCGGTTCGCCTTTCTTCTTATCGTTGCCTGCGATGAACGGGCTCCACGGCGCCGCCTTGACCGGGCCGGGCGTCTTCCAGACCACCTTGAACTGGCCGTCGGCCTGGACTTCGCCGATGAACACGGCGCGGTGCAGGTGGTGGTTGTTCTCGTCCATCTTGATCGTGAAGCCAGAGGGCGCCTTGAACGTCTGGCCGGCAACTGCGGGAATCACCTTGTTCACGTCCGTCGACTTAGCCTTCTCGACCGCCTGCTTCCACATGTAGATGCCGATATACGTCGCTTCCATCGGGTCATTGGTCAGCGGCTTGTCCGCGCCCGGCAGCTTCTTCGCCTTGGCGTACGCAGCCCACTTCTTCTTGAACTCGTCGTTGGCGGGATTCTTGAGCGACATGAAGTAGTTCCATGCCGCGAGGTGGCCGACGAGCGGCTTGGTATCGACGCCGCGCAGTTCCTCTTCACCCACCGAGAACGCCACGACCGGGACGTCGGTGGCCTTGAGGCCCTGGTTGCCCAGTTCCTTGTAGAACGGCACGTTCGAGTCGCCGTTGATGGTCGAGATCACCGCAGTCTTGCCGCCGGCGGAGAACTTCTTGATGTCGGCAACGATGGTCTGGTAGTCGCTGTGGCCGAACGGCGTGTACTTCTCGTCGATGTCCTTGTCGGCGATGCCCTTGGACTTCAGGAAGGACCGCAGGATCTTGTTGGTGGTGCGCGGATACACGTAGTCGGTGCCCAGAAGGACGAAGCGCTTGGCGCCGCCGCCTTCCTTGCTCATCAGGTATTCGGTCGCGGGAATCGCCTGCTGGTTCGGCGCGGCGCCCGTGTAGAACACGTTCTTCTCGAGCTCTTCACCTTCGTACTGCACCGGGTAGAAGAGCAGGCCGTTCAGCTCCTTGAACACCGGCAGCACGGATTTCCTCGACACCGAGGTCCAGCAACCGAACACCACCGAAACCTTGTCCTGGCCGATGAGTTGCTTGGCTTTCTCGGCGAAGAGGGGCCAGTTGGAGGCCGGGTCGACGACCACGGGCTCGAGTTTCTTGCCCATCACGCCGCCCTTGGCGTTGATTTCCTCGATCGCCATGAGCGCCACGTCCTTCAGCACCGTCTCGCTGATGGCCATCGTGCCCGAAAGCGAGTGGAGGATGCCGACCTTGATGGTGTCGGCGGCCTGCGCGTATGGCCCGTAGCTGAATGCGGCGGCGACGGCGGCGCCCACTGCCAGTTGTTTCAGAAACCCTCTGCGTTGCATGTGTGCTTTCTCCTGGATTGATGAGCGTTGCTCGATTTTCATGCGAGTCGCTGCACCCACTTGAGCTGCGACGATCCCGCAAGTCCGATGGGTCAATTGCACAGCCCGTGCCATGCCGCGGTGCGCTCCGCTTCGCGTCAGTTAAGCCTTAGCAAACAAAGCAATGCGGCAGGCTTACGACGCCGTAAGACGCCTTCGAAGGCTGCGTGGACGAAAAGCCGGCGCCTGACTTGGTGCGTCCCGGAACAGAACGCACTTATATAGGGCGCCGGTTTATGCACCTTCGTCCCGTCCCGCGCCATAATCCTTATCGTCCAGGTCGAAAACCGCCCTCACCATGTCAATCAATCGTTTTTCGTTTGCCCTGAACGCCTCCGAAAACGAGCGTTTCCTCGTGCGCAAGGGCGTGGACATGCTCGCGTTGCTGCGGGCCCTGGTCGCCCGACGTAACGCGGTGGCGCTTTACTTCGGCGAAGCCGACGGCCGGCTGGACACCGGATTCCTCGGCCTCAACCCGGCTTACGAGGAACTCATCTTTTCGCCGGGGCGCGATCCGGACTCGCTGGAGCGACTGCTCGCAGCGGGTTCGTTCGGCGTGGAGACCTCGCTCGACTCGATCCGGATCCTGTTCATCGCGAGCCATGCGGAGATCACGCAGCTCAATGGGCAGAAGGCGTTGCGCGCGCGCATCCCGGAAGTGCTGGCCCGCATGCAACGCCGTGAATCGGTCCGCATCGCAATACCGGAGGGCAAGCCGTCGTTCTGTACGGTGCGCGTGGGTTCGGACCCTGCGCGGGAGATCCGGATGCGCGTGAACGACATTTCGATCAGCGGCCTCGGCCTTGTGCTCGGGACGGGGGAAACCGCCATTTCGCCCGGCAAGACCTTTCATGAGTGCAGCCTGGCACTGCCGGGCATGGGCGTGATGCGTTGCACGTTGAACATCGTCCACGTGAGGGAAACACTCCCCGGCAGCGCCGAGCACCGCGTCGGATGTCAGTTCGTTGACCTCCCGGGACTGTCGCGCGAGCAGCTCCGCGGTTACGTGGCGCGGCTGGAGCGCGCACAACTGGCCACGGGTTAGGCGCCGTCGCATTGCTTTTTAGCGGGATGTCGTTTACTGTATAAATACACAGTAAACGAGCTTCGCGGATGCCCGCAATGGGTCCGCACCCCACATCCCGCATGCCTTCACTCACCGCCCTGGCGGACATCCTGCATCACGGCCTCGTATGGCGCGTCGGCGAACTCGCGCGCGTCGAAACACCGTGCATCCCGAGCGGATTTGCAGCCCTCGACGCCGAGCTGCCCGGTGGCGGATGGCCGGCTGGCGTCCTGACCGAGTTGCTGCCCGAACACATCGGCATCGGCGAAGTCCGCGCGCTCGGGCCGGCACTGGCGCGGCTGTCCGGGCAAGGCCAATGGGTTGCATGGATTGCGCCGCCCTACCTCCCCTATGCGCCGGCACTGCAGGCGGCAGGCATCGACCTTGCGCGCGTCATGGTCGTGAGGACCAAGTCCCCACAAGAGTCCCTGTGGGCGATCGAGCAGGCATTGCAATCGGGGGCCTGCGGCGCGGTGCTGGGCTGGCCCGAAAAGGCCTCTTTCACGCAATTGCGCCGGCTCCAGATCGCGGCCGAGGGCAGCCAGGCACTGGCGTTCCTCTTTCGCTCGCCGCTTGCGGCGCGCGAAGCTTCCCCTGCGGCGCTGCGCCTGCACCTGCAAAGCATGAAAGGCGAGCTTGCGGTCAGGATCCTCAAGCGCCGCGGCGGGCCGCTTGCACGGCCCATCCTCCTCACCCCCGCGCCGGTGATCGAAACCCCGCCGTGTCACGCCTCCCCAATCAATCATGCAGTGGACCGCCCTCTACCTCCCGCGCCTTGCGCTCGAATCCTTCCTGCGCGCCTCGCCCACGGCTGATCCCTGGGCGGTGGCAGAGCATCGCCACGTCGTGGACTGCAATGCGGCGGCTTTTGCGCAAGGCGTGCGTCCCGCAATGGCGCGCGCCGCAGCAGCGGCACTCGCGCCCAACCTGCGCGTTCGCGAGCGCGATGCGCAGGCGGAGCTCGAAGCGCTCGAGGGGTTGGCCGCATGGGCCGGCCGCTATACGCCGAACGTCGCGCTGGCCTGCGGCGCAGCCGGTCCGCAGGGCCTGCTGCTCGAGGTCTCCGGCAGCCTGAAACTTTTCGGGAGCACTGCGGCGATCGCCACCGGTCTTGCGCAAGGCGCTGCCGAAATGGGATACACCGCCTCCCCCGCCGCAGCGCCGACCGCACACGGCGCTTGGCTGCTCGCACGCGCGGGCTCCCCTTCGCCGTGCCTTGAGCTGAGCGACCTCTCCCGCAGGCTTCAGCCGCTGCCTGTCGAAATCCTCGATTGCGGCTCTCGCACGCTGGCAACGCTCGAAGCTGTCGGTGTCCGCACCCTCGGCGAAGTGCTCACCCTGCCGCGGGCGGGACTCGCCCGGCGTTTCGGGCAGGCGCTATGCGACGAACTGGACCGCGCGCTGGGGACACGCCCCGATCCGCGCGTATTCTTCGCGCCGCCCGAACGTTTCCACGCCGGTCTCGAATTGCCCTCCGAAGTTCGTGACGCCGGGGCCCTCGTTTTCGCCCTGCAGCGGCTGATAGTGCAGCTCGGCGGCTTTCTGGCCGCGCGGGACGGCGGCGTGCAGCGCCTGCGCATCGAACTCTTCCACAAGGAGACGAGCACCGATGTCGAGATCGGCCTCGTGCGACCCGGACGCGACATCGAACACTTCAGCCTGCTCGTGCGGGAAAAACTCTCCGCGCTCTCACTGAAGCAACCCGTTCGCAGGATCGCGCTGGCGGCCGACGACATCCTCGCCATCGCGCCCGAAAACCTCGACCTGCTCGACCAGACTTTCAAGCGTCCCGGCGACTGGCATGGGCTCATTGAGCGCCTGCGGGCGAGGCTCGGCAACTACGCCGTGAGCGGCCTCGCCACCGGCGAGGCACACCGGCCCGAAGCGGCTTGGCACGTTGCGGAGCCTGGGGAACGCAGCCCAGCGCCCGGGTTCGGCACCCGGCCCCTGTGGCTGCTGCCGCAACCCAAACGCCTCGAGGCCGTCGGTTCCCTCCCGCTATGCGACGGACCGCTTGCGCTGCTGGCCGGGCCGGAGCGTATCGAGTCGGGCTGGTGGGACGGCCACGACGCGACACGCGACTACTACGTTGCGCGCGCCGGCACCGAATCGCTGCTGTGGGTGTATCGCGAAAGGGATCCGGCAAAAGCGCATTGGTACCTGCATGGCATTTTCGGCTGAGGGGAAGGAGCAGGGGGCGCAGGCCCCTTCCAAGGGAGCCTTCCCGCGCCCCCCGCACCCCCCGGCAGCTTCTTTCATAGAGGCCCCTTCGCACGCTTACGCAGAGATCCATTGCGTTTCGAACTTCAGTTTCCTGCGGGGGGCTTCGCATGCATCCGAACTAGTGGAGCGCGCGCAGGCGCTCGGCTACACGGCGCTGGCGATCACCGACGAGTGCTCGCTCGCCGGCGTCGTGCGTGCGCACGTTGCCGCCAAAACCCAGGGTCTCAAGCTGATCATCGGCAGCGAGATCGCGCTTGCCGATGGGCCGAAGCTCGTCCTCCTTGCTACCGACCGCGAAGGCTACGGCAACTTGTGCGAGTTGATCACCATCGGCCGCCGCGTAAAAAAGGGGACTTACAGCCTGCGCAGCGCCGATCTGGATACAGGGCTGCCCGGTTGTCTCGTGCTGCTGGTTCCAGACTCGCGCGTCGATGAAAAGCACGCCCGCTGGGTGGCGAGGACATTTCCCGGTCGCGCATGGATCGCGGCGGAATTGCATCTAGGTCCGCGGGACGACGTCTATCTCGCCGAACTGCAGGCATTGAGCCGGTCCTGCGGCCTGCCCCTGGTTGCCGCGGGCGGGGTGCACATGCATGCCGCATCCCGCCGCCCTTTGCAGGACACGCTCACCGCGATCCGCCTGGGCACCACGGTGGCCGAAGCCGGCCATGCACTCTTCCCGAATGCCGAACGGCACCTGCGCAGCAGGGAAAGGCTCGCGGCGCTCTATCCACAAGCGCTGCTTGCCGAAACACTGCGGGTCGCGGAGCGCTGCACTTTTTCACTGGACGAGTTGCGCTACGAATACCCCGAAGAACTGGTTCCCGCCGGCAGGACGCCTGCGGCCTATCTGCGCGAACTCGTCATGCAAGGTGCCGCCCTGCGCTACCCGGCCGGCGTCCCGGCGGCCGTGGTCACCCTCATCGGCAAGGAACTCGCCCTCATCCGGGAAAAGCTGTACGAGTACTACTTCCTTACCGTCTACGAGATCGTCCAGTTCGCCCGCGAACGGGAAATCCTCTGCCAGGGCCGCGGATCGGCGGCCAATTCAGCGGTGTGCTATTGCCTGCACATCACGGAGATCGATCCGGCGCGCTCCCAGTTGCTGTTCGAGCGCTTCATTTCCGCGGAGCGCGACGAACCCCCGGACATCGACGTCGACTTCGAGCACGACCGGCGCGAGGAAGTCATCCAGCACATCTATGGGAAGTACGGCCGCGATCGCGCCGCGATTGCGGCCACCGTCATCCGTTACCGGTCGAAGAGCGCCCTGCGCGACGTGGGCAAGGCGCTCGGATTTTCGCTCGACCAGGTCGACCGGTTCACCAAGCTGCTCGCGTGGTGGGACGAACCCGACTCGCTGCCCCACCGGCTGCGCGAGGCCGGCTTCGACCCGCGCGCGCTCGCCGTCAGGCAACTGATTGAAATCGTCGGCGAACTGGCCGGCTTCCCGCGCCACCTTTCGCAGCATGTGGGGGGTTTCGTGATCGGGCGGGGAAAAATATCGCGCCTGGTGCCGGTCGAGAACGCGGCGATGCCGGACAGGTCGATCATCGAGTGGGACAAGGACGACCTCGACGCGCTGGGCCTCATGAAGGTGGATGTGCTTGCGCTCGGCATGCTCTCGGCGATCCGGCGCGCGCTGGATCTCGTCAGCCGGGGACGCGGCGCGCCGCTCAGGATGCAGGACATCCCACCCGAGGAGCCGGCGGTCTACACGATGCTGCAGCATGCCGACACCGTCGGCGTGTTCCAGGTCGAGTCACGCGCACAGATGTCGATGCTGCCGCGGTTGAAGCCAAAGGAGTTCTACGACCTCGTCATCGAAATCGCGATCGTGCGACCCGGCCCGATCCAGGGCGACATGGTGCATCCCTACCTGTTGCGCAGGGACGGCCTCGTGAAGTTCGATTACCCCAGCGAGGCGGTCAAAGGCGTCCTCGAGCGCACTCTCGGCGTGCCGCTCTTCCAGGAGCAGGTCATGCGGCTGGCGGAGGTCGCGGCCGGCTTCACGCCCGGCGAAGCCGACCAGCTGCGCCGGGCCATGGCCGCGTGGAAAAGGAAAAGCGGCCTCGGCCCGTTCGAAAAGCAGATCAAGGACGGGTTGCACAGGAACGGCTATACGCCCGAATACGCCGACCGCATCTTCAGGCAGATCCTCGGCTTCGGCGATTACGGTTTCCCGGAGTCGCACTCGGCCAGTTTCGCGCTGCTCGCCTATGCCTCGGCGTGGCTCAAGCTGCGCCATCCCGCGGAGTTCCTCTGCGCATTGCTCAACAGCCAGCCGATGGGGTTCTACTCGCCTTCGCAGCTGGTTCAGGACGCACGGAAGGCCAAAGGCGAAAGGCCGGCTGTGGAAGTGCGTCCGGTGGACGTGTTTCAAAGCGACTGGGACTGCACCCTGGAGCCCCGGACGCCGTCGAATCCGGCGGTCAGACTCGGGATGCGCCTGGTCAAAGGCCTCGGCATGCCCGCGGGGGAAAGGATCGCCACGGCGCGCAGCGAGGCCCCTTTTGCTTCGGTCGCGGATCTTGCGGATCGCGCGGGCCTGGATCGACGCAACCTCGCCGCGCTGGCCGAGGCCGGCGCCCTGCAAAGCATCGCGGGTCATCGACACTCAGCCAATTGGGAAGTCGCAGGCATCGAGGTATCAACCCCGCTCCTGCGAGATGCCGCCACGAAAGAAGAAGCGCCTCGGCTGCGCGTACCGACCGAAAGCGAAAACCTCCTCGCCGATTACGCGAGCATCGGACTCACGCTTGGCCGGCATCCGCTTGCGCTGCTGCGTGCTCGCCTCGCGCGCACCCGCTCGATCACCGCCCGGGACCTGATGCAGTTGCCGCACGACACCCGTGCAAAAGTCACCGGCATCGTCACCGGCCGGCAGCGCCCGGGCACCGCCTCGGGCACGGTGTTCGTCACGCTCGAGGACGAGACCGGCTGGGTCAACGTCATCGTCTGGCCGCGGCTCGTGGAGAAGCAACGCACCGAACTGCTCGGCTCGAAACTGATGACGGTGCACGGCACGCTGGAGCGCCAGGGCGAGGTCGCGCACCTGGTCGCGCACCGGTTGGTCGATGACAGCCGGCTGCTTGGGGACCTGGGGACAGCCAGCCGCGACTTCCAGTGAGCGAAGGCGCCCAGCAAAGGTTTTGCGGTATCCTTTAAAGACCGCATCGGCAGGACGAAGACATGCCCTCAACTCGTCTGAATATTCGCCTGATCAAACAGCTCGCAGCCTTGGCGCTGACCGCAACAACGCTGCTGCCGCAGGCGGCGCAGGCCCAGGCACCGCTCTACACCTGGAAAGACGCGCAGGGCAACATCACCATCAAGAACTCGCCGCCACCGTGGTATGACGATTCCGGATGGACCCGAGGCCCGCGCGTGCAGGTGCTGCGCGACAAGAAAGTCGTCGACGACACCGCATGGCCCGCGGAAAAAAGGCAGGAAGCCCGGAACCGGGCAACGGCCGAGGAAATAAAACGCCTGCAAGCGGCAAGCGCGTCGCAGGCAGCCAGGAAAGCGGAAAAGGACGACGAGTGAGCGCTTGAGGGGCTTCAATCGGCACTTGGTATGACCGCTCGACTGTCGGCGCAAAAATTCCGGAAAGTAATTCTGATCGCAGCAGTTGCATTGGCCAGCCTGCTCGGTTCCGCTGCAATCATCATTTTCCATGCGGACCGTTGGCGCCTTGAAGCGGATCAGCCGCGGATCTCCGACGCGATCATCGTGCTTGCCAGACGCGGAATTGACGTGGCGGTTGTCGCCCCCCCTGAAGAACCACATCCCGGACCATGGTGGTCAAACCAATTCGCTGCTCGTCAAAGCACAATAGAGTTGGGCAAGACGGTGATCTATGCGTTGGGATTGCAATCCCATTGAGGCCGAGCCTGAGCAACAGCATCTCGCCACGAGCGAACCTCCAAGCAATTCAGACCGCCCGGCGCGCGCCAGTTCGTGCAGTTTTCGCCGCCACCGGCGTGCGGCGCCGCGCTGGTACTTTGGTGCGGCTCGCGATGAGCAGCTTGAGCCCCGAGGCGTCGAGAATCCTCGTCAGGCTGCGAAGTTCCGGGTTGCCGGTGCCCGAGAGCGCGCGGCTCAGGGCGACGCGGTTCATGCCCGCATGCCTGGCAACGGCCGCCACGCCACCGCGCGCCTTGGCGACATTGCGCAGCGAAAGCATGAACGACGCCTGATCACCCTCGGCAAGCGCGGCGTTCAAGTACTCGGCCGACAACTCCGCATCGCGAAGCTGTTCGGCCAGCCACTCATCTTGCGGGGCCGCGGCCAGCAGGCTTCTTGGTTCTCGTTTCATAGTCCTTCCAGTATTATTTCGCTCGTTTGATGTCCGAGTCCTGCGATCGTTTCTCGCCGCCGCACAACAGGATCACCACGGTCTGACCCTGTCTGCCCAAAAAAGACCCGGTGCTGCCCCGAAGTGGATACGCAACTCGCACACACCGTCGCCTACCGCTTTCCAGTCGCCGAAGGTGCCAAAGGAAAGACGATCGACCCTTGCGAGGACCGCCGCCCGAACCTTCTTGTCATCGATCGATTCAATCCAGTCGCGGTACGGATACCGACCCTCCGTCGTTCGATAGTGGAGGATTGTTGTATCAGCCATGGCCATGACTGTAGCTTATAAGCATCATATGCTCAAGGTCGACCCGACAGGTCGAACCGACTTCCTCGGCTACGCTCTCTTGTGGGGCAAAGGCTGGATTAGGTGATCGATGCCACGCGCGTGCGCCGCTTGATTTTCCGATTGATCCGCTCCAGGCCGTTGGTCGTGCGCAGGCGAACGCGATGACCGGCGACGAAGTTGAAGACGGTTGTCACCGACCGGCATATTGGAGCCACTTCGTGAGCGGCATAAAGGGGCCAGTTGAGGTTCGGCATATTGGAGCCAGCGCCGGATCGGCGAAATTGAGCCAGTCGATGATCGGCATAACGGGGGCCCGCTTCCCGATGGACGGCACCGGGGACGGCTGAACTCAGTTCACTTCAATCTCAGCGCGCCGGCCGAGCGCAGCCAAGGCGCGCTCCAGGGTCGGAACCTTGGTCTGATGCTTCGGGTCGAGCATCCGCCGTGCCTCTTTTTCGTTCACTTGCATGCGGCGGGCGAGCTCTGATTTCGAGATCCCGGAATCACGTAGCGCCATGTAGACCGCAGCCTTGAGCGCCGTCGTGATCGGTGTGGTGGCGACCCGCTCGCCGCGCTTGGGTTGAGACGGCGCCGGAACCTCCAGCCCGTCCTCGATACGGCCTTCGATGGCCGCCTGAAGCGCGCCCTCGGCCTCGGCAATCGCCTGATCCTTGGATTCACCCTGAGTGATCGCTTCCGGAATGTCGCGACAGGTGACTACATAGCCCCCGTCCTTGCGGTCGGGCGTGAGCTTTACGGCGTAGCTGAATCGCAGCATGGTGTTCATGATGTTCTCGCTAAGGCAGGTCGCGTTCGGTGAGCCCGAGTTGCTTGAGCATGGCGTGATAGGTGCCGGTCTTCAGTTCGTCCTTGGGGTTGCGCACGGTGGTACGTAGATCTCCCAGAAGAAGCAGGCCATGCGAGCCTTTGCCGCGCTCCGGCCGCCAGTCGACCGTCATGCCTTTGCGCTTGGCGTACTTCTTCACCCGACGAATGAACTCGTTCCCGCGCATCAATCAGTGTCGGACAAAACTGTCCGAATGTCAAAAATCGTTTTCAGCACGGCTCGCATATCGCATTGCGGACGCCCGCGAGGCGCCGCTCATGGCGAGATACGAGGCCATGGTGTGGCGCAGATCGTGAAAGCGAAAATTCTCGACGCCTGCCTGCTGTAGCGCCTGCGCAAACCAATGATCGATCTCCAGCGCCTTCACCTTGCCCGGCTGCGCGAAGACCAGATCGGTATCCAGGCGCCGCACCTTCGCGTGCTCCTCGAGCATCTGCGCGACGCGCGGTACGATCGTCACGGCGCGCCGATCGTTATTCTTCGTCTTGTTCAACACGAGCTGCCGCCGTTTCAGATCGATGTCCGGCCAGCGAAGGCCGAGGATCTCGCCGCGGCGCATCCCAGTGGTGAGCGCGAGCAGGACAATGAGCGGCAATTCGACCAGCGCCGATTTCTCGCTCGCGGCCAGCAGCGCCTCGCGCTCCGGGTCTGAGAGGAAGCGCACGATGCCCGGGTGCTCCTCGCCCTTGGAAACCTGCCGTAGCGGGTTCTCCCGCAGCCAGTGCCACTCACGCACCGCCCGGGTGAATGCCGCGCTCAGAGAGGCCAGATAGCGATTTGCTGTAGCCGGCGCCCGGTAGCGCGGCGCTTCAGGGGATCCGAGATTTTCCGCGAGCAGGTTATCCCTCTTTTCCGCGATCAATGCGGGCGTCAGGCTCTGGATTCGAGTACCATCTAACTACTTGATTTAATGGTGGGCCGTGTTGGACTCGAACCAACGACCAAAGGATTATGAGTCCTCTGCTCTAACCAACTGAGCTAACGGCCCTTCGGGCGGATTATTGCAGATCGCGCCTTGGTCCTCGTCAACCGCGTGCCAGCGCGCGCTCGAGGAAATCGAGCCGGTCCTGCCCCCAGAACAACTCGCCGTTGAACGCATAGGTCGGCGCGCCGAAGACATTCAGGGCGAGCGCCTCCTGGGTATTTGCTTCATAGGCGAGCTTGCCCTTGCCAAGTGTGGAGTCGACGTCATTCACGCCTTGTCGAGCGGCGATTGCCGAAAGCACGGCCGGATCCGCGATGTTCTCCTCGCGCACCCATACTGCCGAAAGGACGTCCTCGGCGATGCTCATCCGCTTCGACTCGTCCGCGCCCGCAATCAGGTACGCGCCCTGCGTGCCATCGACCGGAAAAAATTTCGGCTGGATCGTCAGGGGCAGCTTGAGGAACGCCCGCCACCGGGCGAGTTCGACGAGCCGATAAGCCTGGCGTTGCGGCGCGCGCTTGCCCAACGGCAGTCCGCCGGACACCGGGAAGATGAGGCCATAGTCCACCGGTTTGGCCTTGATCGTCGCACCGGCACGCGCGGCGATCACGGCAAGACGCGCGTGGCCGAGGTAGGTCCACGGAGAAACGGGAGAGAAGTAGTAGTCGATGCTTTTCATTTGGTGTCCGAAAATGAAACGGGCCACCCGGATTCCAGGGCGGCCCGCGTTGGGGGCGAGGGTGCCTTGA
>CANKMT010000037.1 GCA_947482825.1 Betaproteobacteria bacterium
AGGCCGATGATGAAAACCGTTCCCGCGATCAGGAATACCGTGTAGGTCAGGGCCTCCATGTAGTCCGTGCGGCCGAGCGTCATGAACGTAAAGCTGCCAAGGATCACGACACCAAGCACCAGCATGAGGAAGATGCTGTAGAAGAAATCGATGACTTGCGGTGCTTCCGGGGATTCCAGCTCCGAGGGCACCAGCGCCATGACGACGAAAAGCAGGGGAAGCACGTATTCCGCGATCGTGCGCATCTCCGGCGAAAACGCCCGGCGCGGTGCGATCTCGGGGAGGATGACGATCGCAAGCAGGGCCAGCAGGTAGATGAGGACGAGCAGGTAGTAGCGGCGTTGCCAGCGCGCCTGGTGCAGGAAGACCTTCCCGCCGATCAACCCCGCGAGCACACACACCCAAAATACAAGAAGCCAGGCGTTCAGCCAAAGCATCACGGCCGTCGCACCAAAGGCGATGAAAGCAAGCTGGGTCGCGGAGACCTGGTGCTGCCCTCGCAGGAACGGCTGCCACAGCAGGATCAGCCCGAGATGCGCCAGCAGCAGCGCACGCGCCCAGTTGTCGGCGACGCCCCTCAGGGCAGCGGCGTGCAGGAGCAGCAGCATCACGATGACCACGAAGCGCCCGTAACGCTGGGAGAATCCCTGGGTGGCATTGGCCAGTCGCGCAAGCAATGGAAGGGACGGGGTGTCTGCTTGCATCCTTTTCGTGGCCCGATTAGGTTATGGTTGCCGTATCCCTGAACATGCCGGATGGCGGAACAGGGCCGAACGCTTCTTCAGCCGGAAGTTGCACAATGTTAGCTGTTGCCCAATGTTAGCTCTTGCCCAATGTTAGCTCTTGCCCAATGTTAGCTCTTGCAGCACCAAACGCCACGCGGGCCGCGCTTACGCTGGCGCGATTCGTCCTCCTCGAAGCGCGCCGTACCCGCCTCCCGCTCCTGATCCTTTGCGCGCTTGCAGCGGGCATCGGGTTGGCCGGATTCCTTTCCCAACTCGCTTTGACGGAAAGCGCTTCCCTCCAGGCCGGAGTACTGGCGGCCTTTTTCCGTGCGACGGGCGTTTTCATCTGTGCCGCGTTCGTCGTCACCAGCATGGTTCGCGAATCGAACGACAAGGGCACCGAACTCCTGCTGTCGCTTCCGATCTCGCGGGCTGCATACTATGTGGGAAAACTGGTTGGCTTCGGTGCGTGTGGCGCGCTCGTGGCAGGGATTTTTTCGCTCGTCATGCTTATTTGGAGCCCCCCGTTGGCGGTATTGGCATGGTTTGTGTCCCTGTCGCTCGAAATCTGGCTGGTCGCCGCCGTCAGCTTGTTCTTCGTCGTAACGTTGGGCGACGTGGTCCCGGCCCTCGCGGCTTGCGCCGGCGTGTACTTGCTTGGGCGCACGGTGGCGGCCATCCAGTCGATCTCGGCGAGCCCGCTGGCTGCCGACGATGACGTCATGCAAAAGATTGCCGGTTGGGCCATTGATGCCGTCGCGCTCGTATTGCCGCCGCTCGACAAGGCCACTCAGACCGGCTGGCTTGTTTACGCCCCGCCCTCTGCTCAAGAGTTTGCAATAGTCGCTTTCGGGCTGATCCTCTATGGGGCTCTGGTGACCGCGGCGGGTCTTTTCGATTTTCACCGCCGGAATCTTTGAGCAGGGACCAGCGCCCGATCGGGGCCGTACCACGTTGGATCGTCGCCTTTCTAGCCCTGGCCCTGGCGTTACAGATCGGGCTCAGTGCGAGCAAGGGCCCGATGTCGACCGAAGCGGAAGACCTCCCGATCCCGCCGCGCGTAGCGGCCCTGAGGCTCGCGGCAATGGGCGAACCGGCAGCATTGGCTCGCGTTGCCATGCTGTATATCCAGTCATTCGACCTCCACGGCGCCAATGCACTGCCTTATCGCAGGCTTGATTACGACCGCCTGATTGGCTGGCTGGGCGCAATTCAGGCTCTAGACCCATTGAGTAAGTACCCGCTCTTTGCTGCGTCCAGGATCTATGCCGAAGTTCGTGATCCGGGTCGGCAAAGGAGGATGCTCGAGTTCATCTACAAGTCATTCCTGGAAGATCCGAATCGGCGATGGCCCGCCTTGGCCCATGCGGCGCTCATTGCCAAGCACAGGCTCAAGGACCTCCCGTTGTCGCTTAGCTACGCCAGAGCGATCGATCGACTGACCACGGCGAGCGATGTCCCCATTTGGGCCAAGCAGATGGAGGTCTTCATCCTGGAGGACATGAACGAACTCGATGCCGCCCGGATCATGCTCGGCGGGCTGCTCGCCAAGGGCCAGGTAAGGGATGAAGGGGAGCGGCGTTACCTTGAGCAGAGGCTGAAATCCATGGAAGAACGTGCCCGGTCCCAGAGTCTGCCAAAAAGCGCCCGCTAGTCGAACAGTCGACGAGATTGACGGAAAATCGTCACCTTTTTGACAGTTTTTGATCATTTTGTGGCCCTTTTGACCTTCCAGAGGCGGGCATGGAAGTTGCCTAGCCTTGTTCATACATTTCTCAAGGAGGGCTAACATCATGAAGAGCAACCAGAAAGGCTTTACGCTGGTCGAGATTGCCATCGTCTTGGTAATCATCGGCTTGCTGCTTGGCGGGATCCTGAAGGGTCAGGAGATGATCGTCCAGGCGAAGATCAAGAATGCAATCACCGACTTTTCGGGCGTTTCTGCCGCGTACTTCGGCTACCAGGACCGTTACCGTTCCAACCCCGGCGACGATCCCCAGTCGACGCGATGGACAAGTGTTACGACGCCTGGCGATGGGAATCGCATAGTGACGGGCCTTTACGCCTCGACCACCGACACCGACGAGTCCCGCATGTGGTGGCGTGACCTGAGACTTTCGGGTTTCGTGTCGGGTTCCGGTTTCTCGCAACCCCCCAACGCATTCAATGGAATTCTGGGCATCCAGATGGGCGACGGCACGGGCACCACAGGCGCCTCGCCGACCATCCCCGTTGCGACGCTTTCCGGAGGAGCCGCTGGTTTTACGGCCCTCATCATGTGCTCGACGAACCTGCCGGACAAGGTCTCCATTGCGCTTGATGTCCAGATGGACGACGGATTGCTGACGCAAGGATTCGTACGCGGAGTTACGGGCCAGGGAGCCGTAGCGATAAACGCAACGGCAGGCAACGCGGCCGCGAGCTACGTGGAAACCGGCTCCTCCTTCTACACTGTTTGCCGCCAGTTCTAAACAGGACTCGCACAGCAAAAAAGCCAGCCTTCGGGCTGGCTTTTTTTTCACCTGTACCCGGCGGGACGGCCAAGCCAAACCGATGCGCGCACCTCATTCCGGCTTGAACGGCTCGGCGCTCCTGCTCGCCGGCGGGCTGTGCCTTGTCCCGTTTCTGCTCCCGCGCCACCTTCCGCCGCTGCGTACGTTCTACGACGAATGGCTGGCTTTTGGGTTGGGACTAGCAGCCCTGGCACTCGTGGCCGCGGCACCGGGAAGCACAGGGCGCCGCGTGCCTACCTCCGCTGCGCTTCTTGCCTTGTTCGCAATCACTCTTTTTACTCGCGCGCTCGGCGACCAATCGGCCTATCCGCAGTCCCCGCTGGTCTGGGGGCTCTATTTGACGTTCGCTTCGCTGATCCTCGTACTCGGCCAAGACCTCGCCAAGGAGTTCGGAACACAGCGCGTCTGCGACGTTCTTGCAGCCTTCGTTCTCGCCGGCGCGCTCGCGAATTCCGTCTGTGCGGTGGTTCAGACGATTGGCGTTCCAACATCGCTGAGCGATTTCGTGTCTCACCGGGCGGGCCGCCGCGCAATTGGCAACATCGGCCAGGCAAACCTCTATTCCAACTACCTCGCCCTCGGAGTGGCCTCGATCGTTTACCTCTACGCCCGTGGAAGAGTCGGAATAATTCCGGCATATGCATGTCTGGTTGTGCTCGCCGCAAGCGCCTCATTGGCGGCCTCGCGAGCATCGCTCTTGTATGCCGCCAGCTTTGCCTTGCTCGGGTTCTTCGCCATGCGCATGCGCAAGGACGCGACAGCAAGGCGGTTGGGCATCGCGTCACTCGTTGCTGCTGCATGCACATTCTTCGCCCAGTGGGCGATGCCGGCCGGCATGAATGCCTTCGGCTATCAGATCGAGGGCGGTCTCGCCAGGAACGCGCCAACTACGTGGGAAGGCCCGCTGCCGGATGAGGCTGCGAACCTGCGCCTGAGCGCCTGGTCACTTGCGTTCAAACTGTTTCAGGCCGCTCCATGGATGGGTGTCGGGCCGGACGAGTTTGCCGGAGCAGCATTTGCGCACGGGCTCCCACCCGAACTGGCCGGCAACCAGCTTTGGACTTCACCGCATAACGCGGTTTTTCACCTGCTGTCGGAAACCGGCCTCGTGGGAGCCGCACTTGTCGGCGCTGCGTTGATTGTCTGGTTGAATGCAACACTGCGAGAGTTCTTCCGGGTTCGCGACGCTTCACTCTGGTGGATATTGGCGTGCACTGGAGTCGAATTGCTGCACGCGCTGTTGGAGTACCCGCTCTGGTACGCGCACTTCCTTGCGCTTACTGCGTTGTTCATGGGCTTGAGCGCGACAGGCGGCATCCGAATCCCGGACCCAGTCTTGCGCGCGGGATTTGGCCTCAGCGCCCTGGCGGGCGCGATCCTCCTCGCCCTCACCCTTGGCGCATATCAGAGATTCGACCTTGCGAGCCCTGTCGCAGCCGGAAGATCCCTGGCCGGCGACTCCGAAATCGCTCGCGATCGCGCATCGCTGGCCGAACTCGGAAGCAGCCTGCTGGCGCCGCGCGCGGAAACGTGGCTCTTCCAGTCATTTCCGCTCGATACAACCGACCTGCCTGAAAAACTGGCGGTGGGCCGGCGTGTGATGAGGGTCTGGCCCTCACGCGAAGTGGCCGGACGCCAGTCGGTCTTTCTCGCACTCGCCGGGCGTGAAGACGAAGCGAGAGCACTCCTTGCGGCGAGCCTGAAGACGTTTCCGTCTGGAAGGAAGACGTTCACCGAGATGATCGAATCCGCCCCACGGCGCGCTCGCGAAGTGCTATCGCCGGTATTGGAGAAGTAGCCGGGATCGGTAAGCCCGGACTCGGGCTATCGCCCAAGGATCACGGTGAGCTAAACTGCACCCGTATGAATCGCGCAGCACATAAGCCGGCAACGGTCTCGGGCAAGAAATCGCTGGAACTCGCCCGCCGGGTCCTCGACATCGAAGCCGACGCGATATTGGCCCTCAAGGAACGCATAGACGCAAGCTTCCTCGCGGCTCTGGACCTGATCCTCGCGTCCACGGGCCGCGTAGTCGTGAGCGGAATTGGAAAATCCGGGCACATAGCGCGCAAGATGGCCTCCACGCTCGCAAGCACCGGTACTGCGGCGTTCTTCGTCCATGCCGCGGAAGCCGGACACGGCGATCTAGGAATGATTCGCCCGGAGGATGTCTTCATCTGCATCTCGCATTCCGGCGAATCGGCGGAACTGGTCGCGATCGTGCCGATCGTCAAGCGCCAGGGCGCCAAGCTCATAGCGATTACCGGCCAGCCGGGCTCCACCCTCGCCCGCGAAGCTGACGTGCACCTGGACGCAGGGGTGGCCAAGGAAGCCTGCTCGCTGAATCTCGCGCCGACGGCGAGCACCACGGCGGCGCTGGCGCTCGGAGATGCGCTTGCAGTTGCGTTGCTGGACGCGCGAGGATTTTCCGAGGCCGATTTCGCGCTTTCCCATCCGGGCGGCTCCCTGGGGAGAAAACTCCTTACGCACGTGTCCGACGTCATGCGCACGGGAGACGATATTCCGTCGGTTGCCTTGCGCGCAACGCTGACCGAAGCGATCTTCGAGATTACCCGCAAGCAACTTGGGATGACGGCCGTGCTTGGGGAGGACGGCAAACTGGCCGGGATATTCACCGACGGAGATCTCCGCCGCACTGTCGAAAAGGTCGCCGACCTGAAATCCGCGATGGTCGCCGACGTGATGAGCGCCGCCCCGCAAACCATTCAGCCCCAGTCTCTTGCCGTCGAGGCAGTGGAACTCATGGAGCGCCGCAAGATCAACCAGCTGCTCGTCGTTGACGACGGGGGAGCGCTCGTCGGGGCGCTCAACATGCACGACCTTTTCCGCGCGAAGGTTGTCTAGATGGAAGAAGCTCTAAAGCGTGCAAGACGCGTTCGCCTGATGATCTTCGATGTCGACGGCGTGTTGACCGACGGCAGGATCTACTACGCCGATTCCGGCGAGGAAATGAAGGCCTTCAGCACCCTGGACGGCCACGGCATGCGCATGCTGATGGCAAGCGGGGTCGGTATCGCGTTGCTCACGGGGCGACGCTCGGGCATTGTCGGCCACCGGGCCAGGAACCTGGGGATCGAAAGGGTCTTGCAGGGGGTCGATGACAAACGCTCGGCGTTCCTTCAGTTGGCGGCTTCACTGGAACTCGAACCTGCGCAATGCGGGTACATGGGGGACGATGTCGTGGACCTCCCGGTGCTGACGCGCTGCGGATTCGCGGTGTCGACCCGTGAAGCCCCTGAAATCGTGAGGCGACATGTGCATTTCGTCGCTACGCAGCCTGCAGGTGCAGGCGCGGCGCGCGAAGTATGCGAGACGTTAATGCGCGCCCAGGACACGCTGGAAGCGGCGCTTGCTCCCTATCTTGGCTGACCCGCCATGCAACTTTCCTTCACGCGCCTCTTTCCGCTCCTGCTGATGCTTGCGCTGGCACTCCTGACTTTATGGCTTGAGCGCGCCGCCCGGATCGAACAGGGCCATCCCTCGCTGCGCAGGCACGACCCGGATTACATCGTCCAGAATTTCCGCATCGTCAGTTACGGGGCTACGGGCGCTTCGGAGTCCATGCTTTCGGCGCGCAAGATGGTACATTACCCCGACGACGACTCGACGGAACTGCTTGCGCCGCGCGCGCTGCAGACCAAGGTTGGTGAAGCGCCGATGACGCTGACGGCCGAACGAGGTGCGCTCAGCCAGGATGGCGAGGACACGTTCCTGTATGACAACGTCCTGCTGGTGCGCAGCGCAATTCCCAAGCTGCCGGAAATGCGCATGCAAACCAGTTTCCTCCACATCGTGCGTGCCAGGTCGCTGGTTCGGACCGACAAGGAGATCGCCATCCACGAGGACGGGCGCTACCTTACCGGACGTGGAATGGAGTATGACAACGCGGCGCGCCTGCTGCAGATTCGCGGCAGTGTGCGTGGCCGCTTCGAGAAAAGGAAGAGTCGTTGAAACAAAGGTATTCGACCAGGGCGGCAATCCGCATGCTCGCCGCGTGCTCGGCGACAGGGGTGATGTTGCTTCCGGTCGCGGATCTGCATGCCGAGAAAGCCGACCGGGACAAGCCTACCCAGATCGACGCCAATCGAATGAGTTCGGACGATGCCCGGCGCATCAGCATCTTCGAAGGAAACGTGGTCCTCACCAAGGGTACGATCCTTGTTCGCGCAGACCGGATCACCGTGCGGCAGGACCCCGAAGGATTCCAGATCTCCACCGCCTCTGGATTGCCTGCGCGCTTTCGCCAGAAGCGGGATGGAAAGGACGAGTGGATCGACGGGGAGGCGCTTCTCATCGAGATCGACGACCGCAAGGAGAAGATCGAACTGCGCGAAAAGGCGCGCATCGTACGCGACAAGGACGAAGTGCGAGGCGATACGATCTCTGTGGACACGCGGTCCGATTTCTTTTCGGTGACCGGCGGCAAGAGCGCGATCACGGGTGCAAATCCGGAAGGACGGGTGCGCGCGGTGATACAGCCTAAAGCGAAGCCTGAAGAGCCCGCGGCCCCGGCCAAGAACCAGGCGCGATGAGCGTCCTTTCGGCGACGAGCCTGCGCAAGCGATACAAGTCGCGCACGGTTGTCCAGGACGTGTCATTGACGGTCTCCAGCGGCGAGGTCGTCGGGTTGCTTGGCCCGAACGGCGCCGGGAAGACCACGTGCTTCTACATGATCGTCGGATTGGTCGCGGCCGATGCCGGCAGCATCCACCTGGACGGACGCGAACTGACCCATCTGCCGATCCACAAGCGCGCGCGCCTGGGGATCTCCTATTTGCCCCAGGAAAATTCCGTATTCCGGAAACTGACAGTCGAGGAAAACGTCCAGGCCGTGCTTGAACTCCAGGGGCTCGAGGGCGGCGCCATGGAAACGCGGCTGGTCGAACTCCTGACCGACCTCAACATCGCACATTTGCGCAAGCACCCTGCGCTTGCACTTTCCGGAGGCGAGCGCAGAAGGCTTGAAATTGCGCGTGCCTTGGGAACGCGCCCGGCGTTCATCCTGCTCGACGAACCTTTTGCGGGGGTCGATCCGATCGCAGTGCTGGACATTCAGCGCATCATCAGGTTCCTGCGCGATCGGTCGATCGGCGTGCTGATCACCGACCACAACGTGCGTGAAACACTGGGCATCTGCGACCGCGCCTACATAATGAACGACGGTGCGGTGCTGGCCTCCGGGCGCCCTGACGAAATTGTCTATAATGACAGCGTACGCCGGGTCTACCTGGGCGAAAATTTTCGGATGTAGGCGGGCCCGACCCAGCCCCCCCTCCACGCCCCGGCGCTTCGGGCAGTAACCAGATACCCCCTTGCGCTCCGCCACCGCCTCCCGATGAAGCCGACCCTACAGTTCCGGCTTTCGCAGCACCTGACGCTTACGCCGCAGCTGCAGCAGTCGATACGCCTCCTGCAGCTTTCGACCGTCGAGCTCAACCAGGAAATCGAGCGCATGCTGATGGAAAATCCCATCCTCGAGCGTGAGGATGGGGACGATGGGCTTACGGCAACCACGGGTTTCACCGGGCAGCCGGAAACGCAGAGTCCCGCCGAGGCGCCGAGCGAAGCCCCGTCGCCGGAAACACGGGAACCGCAAGGCGATGAATGGCAACCGGACTACTCCTCATCCCCGCGCGCCGGAAACAACGATGAAGAGGATGGGGATCGCACTTTCGTGGCCCCCGAGTTGCTCTCGCTGCGTCAGCACCTCAACGATCAGCTTTCGCTTACCAACCTGCCCCGGCGCGACCGTGCGCTGATCGGCATCCTGATAGCTGCGCTGGACGATGATGGCTACCTCACGCAGCCCATCGAAGAGATCGCCGAGCTGCTCCCGCCCGAAGCCGACTCGGGCGTGGAAGACCTTGCGATCGCGCTGCACCACCTGCAGAACATGGAACCGGCCGGCGTAGGCGCGCGCTCGCCGAGCGAATGCCTGCTTCTCCAGATCCGCGCCATGCGCCACGCGACCGACGCGGATGCCAGGATCGCGAAGCTCGCGGCGACAATCGCCAGCCAATACCTGGAGTCCCTTGCGCAGCGCGATTACGCCCGGCTCAAGCAGGCACTCGGCGTGAACGACGACGAGTTGCGTGCCGCACAGAAGCTCATCCTGAAACTGAATCCGCATCCGGGATCCGCGTTCTCGAACATCGAGACGCGTTATGTGATTCCCGATGTGATCGTCCGACGGATCAAGGGCGTATGGCGCGCGAGCCTGAACCGGGACGCGATGCCGCGGCTGCGTGTCAACAGGTTGTATGCGTCGCTGCTTGCCGGCAACAGGAACGGAGCGAATGCGATGTCCGGGCAGGTCCAGGAGGCGCGCTGGCTCATCAAGAATGTCCAGCAGAGGTTCGATACCATCCTGCGCGTCTCGCAGGCGATCATCGACCGTCAGCGCCATTTTTTCGAGCACGGGGAAGTCGCGATGAGGCCGATGGTGCTGCGCGAAATCGCCGAGACCCTCGGGCTCCACGAAAGCACGATCTCGCGCGTCACCACCCAGAAGTACATGGCCACGCCGCGCGGAACCTATGAGCTCAAGTACTTTTTCGGCAGCCATGTCGCCACCGAAACGGGCGGAGCCTGTTCCGCAACCGCGATTCGCGCCCTCATAAAGCAGCTGGTCGCAGCGGAAGACACCAAGGTCCCGCTCTCGGACTCGCGAATCTCGCAAATTCTCAGCCAACAGGGTATCGTGGTGGCGAGGCGGACGATCGCAAAATATCGCGAATCACTCCAGATCCCGCCGGTCAACCTTAGAAAGTCCCTGTAATCCAGGCAGCAATCCCGGAGGCGCCAATGAACCTGAATGTCAGCGGCCATCACCTTGAGGTAACCCCAGCAATAAGGACGTACGTCAGCGGCAAGTTCAGCCGCGTCACACGGCACTTCGACCACGTGATCGACGCCCGCGTGATCCTTTCGGTCGACAAGCTGTTGCAGAAGGCCGAGGTGACCCTCCACGTTCGCGGCAAGGACATCCATGCCGAATGCATCGACGCCGACCTCTACGCCGCGATCGACCTCCTGGTCGACAAGCTGGACCGGCAGGTCATGAAATACAAGGACAAGACCCAGGACAAGCCCCACGATGCGCTGAAGCACCAGCCGGGTGCCGAGTCCTGAACTTCGTTGGCCCCGCAGTCCCGCGCCGGGAGGGGCGGCGCCGCCCGCCAATCGCCTGAGCTATAATTCGCGCCCTCGCAGTCCGCTCGCGTCTCCGGCGGCTACTCTGTGATCCATGAGCCTCGTTGCAAAGCTTCTGCCCCCGTCCAACGTCGCGGTCGACATCCCCGTATCGAGCAAGAAGCGTCTGTTCGAGCACCTCGGCCTGCTGTTCGAAAACAACCATGGCATTGCAAGGCGGGTGGTCTTCGACAGCCTGTTTGCCCGGGAGAAGCTCGGATCGACCGGGCTTGGGCACGGTGTCGCGATCCCGCACGGCCGCATCAAGGGCCTCAAGGAAGCGCTCGGCGCGCTGGTCAGGGTCTCGACCCCGGTTCCGTTCGACGCGCCGGACCTGAAGCCGGTCGGTCTCGCATTCGCCCTGCTGGTCCCGGAGCAGGCGACCGAAAAGCATTTGCAGATACTCTCCGAACTCGCGCAGATGTTCAGCGATCGCGACATGCGCGAATCAATGAATGCGGCCGCCGATTCCGCCGGCCTTCATCAACTCATCGCCACATGGCAATCCGATGCTGCAGGTAAACGTCACGCAATTGCATAAGGACAACCGCGACGCGCTCCAGCTTGCCTGGATTGCGGGCCAGGACGGCAGCACGGCGGTCAGGCGCGAAGCGGCTGCCTCGGCCTCCCTGATCGGCCACCTGAACCTCACGCACCCGAACAGCATCCAGGTTCTCGGAGGCTACGAGGCTTCGATGTTCGGCGCTTTCACGACCGGCGCGCGGAGCGAATTCGTGGCCAAACTTTATACGGGCCGCCTGACCGCGGTTGTCGTCGCAGACGGCGTGACCGCCCCCGACGAAATACTCGCGGGCGCCCGCGAATCGCACACCCCCTTGTTTGCGACGCCTCTTGCCGCGCCCCGGGTGATCGAAACGCTGGCGCGTTACCTGGCCAAAGCGCTGGCCGAGAAGACGACGCGCCACGGCGTACTCATGGATGTGCTCGGGCTCGGCGTCCTGGTTACCGGCGAATCCGGGGTCGGCAAGAGCGAACTCGGGCTGGAACTGATCAGCCGCGGGCATGGCTTGGTGGCCGACGACGTGGTCGAGATCACCCGGGCTGCGCCCAAGATTCTGGAGGGCCGCTGCCCGCCGGTGCTCAAGGATTTCATCGAAGTGCGCGGCCTGGGACTCATCAACGTGCGCACGATCTTCGGCGAGACCGCCGTGCGGCCCAAGATGCGGCTGAAACTGATCGTCCACCTTGCAAAGCCCGTGGCCGGAGGCGCGGAAGTGGAACGTCTTCCACTGGCCGAGCAATCCGAGGACATCCTGGGGATCACCGTGCGCAAGGTTGTCGTGCCCGTCGCGGCGGGCCGCAACCTCGCCGTGCTGCTGGAAGCCGCAGTGCGGAACTACATCCTCACCCTGCGCGGCATCGACAGCACGGCGGAATTCATCTTGCGGCAGAAGCAGGCCATCGAGTACAACGAAGCCGAGGAAGAGTGATTTTCGCAACCGACGCCGATCCGCGGGGGCGTCATGGCGGGCGGTTTCCGATATAAGCTTTCCCATGCACATGCAACTCGTCCTGGTCAGCGGAATGTCCGGCTCCGGCAAGAGCATTGCGCTTACCGTGCTGGAGGACGCCGGCTATTACTGCGTAGATAACCTTCCGGCATCCCTGCTCGCTGAAGTTGTGACCTTCCTGTCCGAGGCCGGGCACGCGCACGTGGCCGTCAGCGTGGATGCGCGCAGCGTCGCGTTGTCGGCACTCCCGGAAAGCCTCGCCGCCCTGCGCTCGCGCGGCATCGACTCGCGGTTGCTCTACCTCGAGGCAAGCCAGCCATCGCTGCTGCGCCGTTTCTCGGAAACACGGCGACGCCATCCACTCGCGGGGCAGGGCCTCACCGTGGCCGAAGCTATCGAGCGCGAGCGCGAGATGCTCGCCGGTGTCGCCGAAATCGGCCACAGGATCGACACCAGCGAGCTCCAGCCCAAGGCCTTGCGCCACTGGATCAAGGATCTGCTTGGGTTGAATACCGCGTCGATGCTGCTGCTGTTCGAGTCTTTCGGGTTCAAGGAAGGGATTCCGCTCGACGCCAATTGGGTGATCGACGCGAGGATGCTGCCCAATCCCCACTACGAGCCGGAACTGCGCGCGCTCACCGGCCGGGACGCGCCGGTCATCGAGTTCCTTGAACGCGAGGAGGCGGTAGCGAGGCTTTTCGAAGACGTGCGCGGATTCCTCCAGCGCTGGCTGCCCGACATGGTTCGCGACAACCGTTTCCACGTTACGGTCGCGATTGGATGCACCGGCGGTCAGCACCGGTCGGTCTACCTCGCGGAAAAGCTGGCTGCCGACTTCGCCAAGACCTGGCCCGTCCTTATAAGGCACCGAGGCCTGGTCAACAAGGACCCCGCAGCTTGAGCGACCCCGATCCGCAGGATCTGCCAATCTTTCCGCTCAATGCAGTGCTTTTTCCCGGCGGCCTGCTGCCGCTGCGCGTATTCGAGCAGCGCTACATGGATATGGCCAAGGGCTGCCTCAAGGACGACCGGCCCTTTGGCGTTTGCCTGATCCGCAGTGGCAGCGAAGTTGGCGCTGCGGCCACGCCCGAGCCGATCGGGTGCACCGCCCGAATCGTCGAGTGGGACATGCAACAGCTCGGCGTCCTTTCGATCAAGACCCAAGGGGAGGAACGATTCCGGTTCAAGGCCTCGCGGGTCACCGACGCCGGCCTCACAAGGGCCGCTGTCGAAATGCTGCCGCAGGATAGCGACGCGAAGCTGCCCGAGGAGTTCGGCGCCTGTGCCGCCCTGCTCAAAGCCGTGATCGCCGAGCACGGCCCGGGAATCTTTGCGGCGCCTGCAAAGCTGGACTCGAGCTCCTGGGTAAGCGCGCGACTGGCCGAGATCCTTCCGATCCCGCTGGCCGCAAAACAGAAGCTCCTCGAACTCGATGACGGCCTGCAGCGCATCGAGATCATCAACAAGTTCCTGCAGCAGCACCGCCTGGCCGGTTAAAGCTCGCGAAGCAGGTTCCTTACCGGGGTGGGCACTGCGGCCTCCATGGCAGCTCCTGCATCCAGCCAGATCCGGCCTGCCGATTCGACCTGCGGCCCCAACTGATCGACTTCACACACGAGCGCCGTGATTTCGAGGCGAAAGTGCGTGAATCCATGCGCGAATGAAGGCAATTCGCGATGGCCTGACAGGGTGCAACCGAAGCGAGTCAGGCAATCCCCCTCGAGATTCGCTCCTGCGGATTCCGGAAACGCCCACAGGCCGCCCCAGATCCCGGCCGGAGGACGCCTTTCAAGCAGCACCTTTCCTTCGTGCCGGAGCACGAGCCATCGCGCCTGTCGGGTTGGGTATTCCTTTCTGGGGCGAGGGAAAGGCAGCTCGGCAGTCCTGCCGGTTTCGCGGGCGACACATCCTTCCGAAACGGGGCACGTTGCGCAGGCGGGCTTGGACCGGGTGCAGATCGTGGCACCAAGATCCATAAGCCCCTGCGTATAGACCTCGATTTCCCCCTTGCGCTGTCCTGCCGGCAATAGTTCCTCGGCAAGCGCCCACATGCGCGCTTCGACCCTTGCGCTCCCCGGAAATCCTTCGATCCCGAAACAGCGGGCAAGCACGCGCTTGACGTTGCCGTCGAGAATTGCGCAGCGCTCGCCAAATGCGAAGGCCGCAATGGCCGCGGCCGTCGATCGGCCAATTCCCGGCAGCGTCGCGATCTCAGAAGCCGTGCTTGGAAACCTGCCGCCATGTTTCTCCGCCATGACGCGCGCCGCCTTGAGCAGGTTGCGCGCCCTGGCGTAGTAGCCCAGGCCACTCCACAGGCGAAGCACTTCGTCTTCCTCGGCGCCGGCGAGCGTACTCAAATCGGGAAACCGCAGCATGAACCGTTCGAAATACCCGATTACCGCCCCGACCTGGGTCTGCTGCAGCATGATCTCGGAGACCCAGATCCGGTACGGATCGCGGGTCTTTTGCCATGGCAGGTCATGGCGCCCGTGCCGGCGCTGCCAGGCAGCAAGTTTTCGGGCGAAATCGGGTGCATTTACGCTCACGGCCGGATTCTACGGGTCGGTTTGACTGGGCCCGGTGAATTCGGCACCATCAACCCGGCGTCCGTCCTGCGGCGCGACCGGAATCCAACCAAATGCTCGCCTTCGTTCTGCGCCGCGTAGCCCAGGCAGTGCTTGTAATGCTGACCGTCGGGCTTATCGCGTTTTCGCTGTTCACATTCGTCGGCGACCCGGTGCTGTTCATGCTCGGGCAGGACGCAACCCCGGAAGACCGCGTCCGCGTGACCAAGTTGCTCGGCCTCGACCAGCCTTTCTACGTACAGTACGCAAACTTCGTTGGGCGCGCACTGCAAGGCGACTTCGGCCTGAGCCTGCGCCAGGTCCGGCCGGTATCCAAGTTGTTCGTAGAGCGATTGCCCGCGACGCTGGAGCTTTCTTTCGCCGCCGCTTTCCTTGCGCTGGCGGCAGGCATCCCGATGGGCGTGTACACGGCCCTGCGCCGCAACTCGTGGCTTGCCCAGGTGTTTCTTACGGTATCGCTCATCGGCGTTTCGTTGCCGACGTTCCTGATCGGCATCCTGCTGATCCTTGTGTTCGCGGTCGTGCTCGGATGGCTGCCCTCCTTCGGGCGCGGCGATACGATAGCGATCGGATGGTGGACCACGGGGCTGTTGACGGCCTCGGGCCTCAAATCCCTGATCCTCCCCGCGATCACGCTGGGCCTTTTCCAGATGACGCTGATCATGCGTCTGGTGCGCTCCGAAATGCTCGAAGTCCTGCGTACCGACTACATCAAGTTTGCCCGCGCACGCGGACTGTCCGACCGCTCGGTGCATTTCCGCCACGCGCTGAAGAACACGCTCGTGCCGGTAATCACGATCGCCGGCCTGCAACTCGGCGCAATCATCGCGTTCGCGATCATTACTGAAACGGTATTCCAATGGCCGGGCATGGGCCTGCTGTTCATCCAGTCCGTGACGGTCGCCGACATCCCCGTGATGGCCGCTTACCTGTGCCTGATTGCGCTCTTTTTTGTCGTAATCAACCTGGTCGTCGATCTGCTTTACTATGCCGTCGATCCACGCCTGCGCGTGGATCGCGCGGCTGCCGCGCACTAGGGCCGAAGCCGGTGTTTCCGCCCCCCGAGGAAATCAGGAGAGAATCATGAACGCACCCTTGACGCTAGATACCCCTGTGGAACGCATCCGGGCGTTCCACAAGGAACTTACGGACATCCGGCAGGACATCCATGCGCACCCGGAGCTGGGCTTTACCGAGCAGCGCACCTCCGACCTGGTCGCCTCCATGCTTCAGGGCTGGGGGATCGAAGTGCACCGGGGCCTGGCCAAGACCGGCCTGGTCGGTGTGGTGAAAGGCAACAAGACTTCCAGCGGACGCGCCGTGGGGCTGCGCGCCGACATGGACTGCCTGCCCATGCACGAACTCGGCAACATGCCGTACAAGTCGGTGAATCCCGGGTGCATGCATGCATGCGGCCACGACGGGCATACGACCATGCTTCTCGGCGCGGCCCGCTACCTGGCGGAGACGCGCAAGTTCGACGGTACCGCGTACCTGATCTTCCAGCCGGCCGAAGAAGGCGGCGGAGGTGGCCGCGTAATGATCGAGGACGGACTGTTCGAGCGTTTTCCGGCCGACGAGATCTACGCCCTGCACAACTGGCCGAGCCTTCCGCCGGGGCAGATCGCAGTACGGCCGGGCCCCGTGATGGCGGCTACCGACGACGTCAAAGTCACGGTGCGCGGCAAGGGCGGCCATGGGGCGATGCCGCACCAGTCGGTAGACCCGGTCGTCGTCGTGGCCCACATCATCACAGCGCTTCAGACAATCGCCAGCCGAAACGTCAGCCCGGTCGACTCGGTGGTCGTCAGCATTTGCTCGATGCAGACCAGCCAACTGGGGGCAAACAACGTGATTCCGGACGCCGTCTCACTGTGCGGCACGGTCCGCACTTTCCGGCCCGAGACCCGCGACCTGGCTGAAAAGCGTTTCAAGGAGATCGTCGCCGGGGTCGCGACCTCGATGGGGGCTTCGGCGCAGATCGAATACCATCGAAACTACCCCGCGACGATCAACACCGAGCGCGAAGCAAGATTCGCCGCCCAGGTCGGCGCCAGGATCTTCGGCGCCGAGAACGTCGTCACCGATGCCGACCCGACGATGGGGGGCGAGGATTTTTCCTACATGCTGCAGGTGCGGCCAGGTGCCTATGTCTTCCTCGGGCAGGGCGGCGGACCGATGAGCTGCTTTCTGCATAATCCGAACTACGATTTCAACGATGACGTGATTCCCATGGGCGCGGGTTACCTCGCCGCGCTCGTCGAGGAATCGCTGCCGCTAAATAACGCTGAACCAAGGAGATCCCAATGAAGCTTGCACGTTTTTTCGCCGCCACACTCGTGGCATCTTGCGTCCTGGCCGCGCCGGGCCATGCGGCGACTTTGCGATGGGGGGCGCAGAACGACATCCTCACCCTCGACCCGCATTCTCAGAACCACGCCACCACGCACGGGCTGCTGCAACACACCTACGAGAGCCTGGTGCGCTATACGAAGGACTTCCAGGTGGAGCCCAGCCTGGCCACGAGCTGGCAGCAGGTCTCCCCGACGCAATGGCGCTTCAATCTGCGCAAAAACGTCAAGTTCCACGACGGTTCGCCGTTTACTGCGGATGACGTGGTGTTCTCCTATGGCCGCATCATCCAGCCGCAGGGCACCAACCAGATCTACGTGTCCGGCGTCAAGGAAGTCAAGAAGGTCGACGACTACACGGTCGACATGATCCTGTCCGGACCCAACCCCGTCCTCCTTCGCCTGCTGGTCGACTTCCGGATCATGAGCAAAGTCTGGGCGACCAAGAACAAATCCGAGAACGTGCAGAACTATGTGGCCAAGGAAGAGTCCTTCGCGTCGCGCAATACCAACGGGACCGGTCCTTACATCATCAAGACATGGGAACCGGACAAGCGCATCGTGATGTCCGCGAATACCGCCTGGTGGGACAAGATCGAGGGCAATGCCACCGAGGTGATCTACACCCCGATCAAGGCAGACGCCACGCGCGTTTCAGCGCTGCTGGCCGGCGACGTCGATCTCGTAACCGACCTGCCCACGCAAGACGTCACGCGCCTGCGCAACGACCCGAAACTCAAGGTGCTCGACGGGCACGAGGTCCGCACCATCTTCATCGGCATGGACCAGCACAGCCCCGAACTCCTGTATTCGAACATCAAGGGCAAGAACCCGTTCAAGGATGTTCGCGTGCGCAAGGCGCTCAACATTTCCGTCGACCGCGAAGCCATCAAGCGCGTAACCATGCGCGGGCTCTCGATCCCGGCGGCCATCATGGTGGCCCCGGGGGTGCATGGTCACACCGTCGATCTCGACAAGGTATCGCCGCCAGATATGGAGGGCGCGAAGAAGCTGCTCGCCGAGGCCGGCTATCCGGCCGGTTTCGAGTTCGGCCTCGACTGCCCGAACAACCGGTACGTGAACGACGAGGAAATCTGCCAGGCGCTCGTCGGCATGTGGGCGCGCATTGGGCTCAAGGTGAAGCTCAACGCGCAGCCGATGGCGACTTTCATCTCCAAGATCCAGAAATTCGACCATGCCGCATATATGCTCGGCTGGGGCGTTGCGACGTTCGACGCCAACTACACTCTGCAATCGCTGATGCGCACCAAGACCACGGGGGCGGATGGCAGCTTCAACCTCGGCCGGATCAGCGACCCCAAACTGGACGCTCTCATCGACGCCGCCAAGACCGAAACAGACGCCAAGAAGCGCGATGCGATGCTGCGCGAGGGGCTGGTGATCACTCGCGACAACTACTACTACGTGCCGCTGCACCACCAGTTGCGCCCATGGGCAATGAAGCGGAATGTGAGCACCGTCCACAAAGCCGACGACCGGCCCGAGTCTCGCTTCGCGCGGATCGAGTGAGCCGGCGGGCTCCTGCCGCAGCGGCCTTCGGGCGGGTCGAAAATTGAGTTTCGCCCCTCGGCTGCGGGCGGCCTGGGACCATGACCTCGCTTGGAGCTTTCGCCATTCGCCGGTGGCGATGCTCGCAGCGCTGCTCACCGTGGTCTGCGTCGGCGGCGCCGTCTTCGCGCCTTGGGTTGCGCCGCATAACCCGTTCGACAGCGGGACCCTGGTCCTCACCGACGGGTTCACGCCGCCCGCCTGGACTGCCGGGGGAACCTCGCGCTACCTCCTTGGCACCGACGACCAGGGTCGCGACATCCTGTCGACGATCATGTACGGGGCGCGCATATCGCTCGCGGTCGGCGTCGCGTCCGTGCTCTTTTCGATGGTGCTCGGCGTCGGCCTCGGGCTGATCGCTGGTTATGTCGGCGGCAGGCTCGATGCGTTCATCATGCGCATCGCGGACATCCAGCTTTCGTTCCCACCCATCCTGATCGCCCTGCTCATTGACGGCGTCGCGCGCGTGGTGCTTCCGCGCGAGTCGCATGACCAGATCGCGATCTATGTGCTGATCCTTGCGATCGGGGTTTCGAGCTGGGTCCAGTACGCAAGGACCGTTCGCGGATCCACGCTGGTCGAGCGCGGCAAGGAGTACGTGCAGGCCGCGCGCGTCATCGGGCGCGGGCAGGCGTCGATCATGTTCCACCACGTCCTGCCGAACGTCCTGAGCCCGGTGCTCGTGATCGCCACGATCCATCTCGCAACTGCCATCATCACCGAGGCTACGCTTTCCTTCCTCGGCGTCGGCGTGCCCGCCACCCAACCTTCCCTCGGGACCCTGATCCGGGTCGGCAACGATTTTCTGTTGTCCGGGGAGTGGTGGATCACGGTTTTTCCGGGCGCGGCCCTCATCATCCTGGTGCTGTCGGTCAACCTCCTGGGCGACTGGCTTCGCGATGCGCTCAACCCCAAGCTGCGCTGAGGCGCTACTGACATTCCGGCCCACAGACCCCAGCACTGGAGCCAGTTTCGGGGAAACTTCCTGACATGACTGCGCCCCTTCTCGAGGTTCGGAACCTGCGCGTGGAGTTCCCTACGCGCCGCGGCACGCTGGTCGCCGTGGACGACCTTTCGTTCGAGATCGCGCCCGGCGAGGTCCTTGGCGTGGTCGGCGAGTCGGGCGCCGGCAAATCGCTGACCGGGATGGCGATCATCGGACTGCTGGAGCCGCCCGGGCGCATAGCGTCTGGCCAGATCCTTCTCGAAGGCGAGCGCATCGACAACCTCCCGCCGGACGCAATGCGCCGGATCCGCGGCAAACGCATCGGCGCGATCTTCCAGGACCCGCTCACCTCGCTGAACCCGCTCTTCACCATCGGGGAGCAACTTATCGAGACGCTCCAGGTGCACCTGGAGTTGGACCACAAGCAGGCCCGCAGCAGGGCCATCGAACTGCTGGCCGAAGTCGGTATTCCCGCCCCCGCGGCCCGCATCGACAACTATCCGCACCATTTTTCCGGCGGCATGCGCCAGCGCGTAGTGATCGCGCTGGCCCTGTGCGCCCACCCGCGCCTGATCGTGGCCGACGAGCCCACCACGGCCCTTGACGTCTCGATCCAGGCGCAGATCATCGACCTCCTCAAGAAAGTAGCGCGCGAGAACGGCGCGGCGGTGATGCTGATCACCCACGATATGGGCGTCATCGCCGAGACGGCCGACCGCGTCGCCGTCATGTATGCAGGCCGGCTTGCCGAGATCGGGCCGGTCAAGGACGTGATCCACGCGCCCCGCCATCCCTATACCTCGGGATTGATGAGTTCGATCCCGAAGCTTGGCGAACAGAGGGAGTCGCTTGCCCAGATCGACGGCGCCATGCCGCGGCTCACCGCAATCCCGCCGGGCTGCGCATTCAATCCGCGCTGCCCGAAGCGCTTCGATCGTTGCATGACCGAGCGTCCTTCCCCGATGCCTGCGGGCGCCAACCACGCTGCGTGCTGGCTGTATGCCTCCTGACACCCTGCTCGAACTGAAGGACGTCGGGCGCACCTTCGACGTTTCGCGCCCGTGGCTGGACCGCGTGCTCGAAGGCGAAGGCCGGCGCAGCCTGCGTGCTGTCGACGGCGTGTCGTTCACCATCAAGCGCGGCGAAACACTTGCCCTTGTGGGCGAATCCGGGTGCGGCAAGTCCACGGTGGCGCGGCTCATCGTAGGCTTGTACCCGCCGTCAGAAGGCAAGATCGAATTCGAGGGCGCCGACCTTTCCGATCCGGCCTCCTCGCCGATGCGTCGTCGCATGCAGATGATCTTCCAGGACCCGTACGCCAGCCTGAACCCGCGCTGGCGCGTGCGCGACATCGTGGCCGAACCCATCGTCGCCCACGGGCTCGCGCCGGATCGCGCAACCCTGGAAGCCCGCGTAGGCGAGTTGCTGAGCCAGGTGGGGCTTGCACCGCAGGACGGCGAAAAGTATCCGCACGAATTTTCGGGCGGCCAGCGCCAGCGCATTTCGATTGCGCGGGCGCTGTCCTCGAACCCCGAGTTCCTCGTGTGCGACGAACCCACCTCGGCGCTCGATGTCTCGGTGCAGGCGCAGATCCTCAACCTGATGAAGGACCTGCAGCAACGCCTCGGCCTGACCTACCTGTTCATTTCGCACAACCTCGCGGTCGTCGCCCACATCGCCACAAGGGTCGGGGTGATGTACCTGGGCAGGCTGGTCGAAATCGCCGATGCGCGCGACCTGTTTACCCAGCCCCGCCATCCCTATACACGCATGCTGATCGACGCCATCCCGGATCTGGAGATGAGCGGCAAGGCGCGTACGCCGGTCGCCGGCGAAGTGCCCAATCCAATTTCACCGCCTCCCGGTTGCACTTTCAACCCGCGCTGCCCGCACGCGAACGAGCGTTGCCGCAGTGAGAGGCCGATGCGCATCGATTTGCCGGGCAGCCGAAGCGCGGCCTGCCACGCCGTGGAGGAAGGACGCCTCAGCGCGTCCGGCGGTTAGCCACGCCGAAGGGCACGTGGCCGGTGGCCACGTGCTTCTGCGCCGATTCGACGTGCCCGCGCTGGTCGTCGAAATAGATGTCCGGCTGGAACGCGGTAAGGAACGCGCTCTTGTCCAGGCCGCCAAGGAACATCGCCTCATCCACGCCGATGTTCCAGTCCATAAGCGTACGCACGGCGCGCTCGTGGGCCGGGGCGCTGCGCGCGGTGACGAGGGCGGTACGAACGCGCATCGGCACCTCGGCGCCCGCGTTCTGCAGCTTGTGCAGCGCCTCCAGCAGCGGCTTGAACGGCCCGGGCGGCAACGGCCTGAGCGCGTGCTCGGTTTCGTGCCGTTGGAACGCGTCCAGGCCCTCGCGCTGGTACACCTGCTCGGCCTCGTCGGAAAAAAGGACTGCATCGCCGTCAAAGGCGATTCGGACCTCGCCTGCATGGCGGTTCTCCGCTTGCGCGGACTCGGGGATCACGCGGGCGGCCGGGAAACGTGCTTCCAGCGCACCGCGAACGTCGTCCTCGTTGGTCGACAGGAACAGGTTGGCCTGCAACGCCTCCAGGTAGTGGTAGGCATTGCGGCCCCGCGTGAAGACTCCCCGCTCGAGCTTCAGCCCGGCGTGCTTGGCCGAACGGAATACGCGCAGGCCCGAAACCGGGTCGTTCTTCGAAAGGATCACGACTTCAACGCGGTGGGCGTCCGGCGTGTTGAACGCCAACAGTTTCTGCACGAGAGGGAACGCAACCCCATGCCTGGCGGAGTCCTCGAGCCGCTCGAGCTGCAATTCCATATAGGCGCGGTCGCCGCTCTTCTCGAAGACCTTGTTCTCCTCCTCGAAGTCGAACAACGCGCGCGACGATATGGCCACCACGAGCTTGCCATCGAACGATACGGGCATTTGAAGTCCAGGCGCGCCTCGGAGCGGCACGCAGCCGGATTCTACTGCCGCAGGTCACTAAGCGCGGGTAACCGCGCGAGGTGCAGGCAGGCTACAGCGCCTGCGCGCCAATCGCGGCCAGCCCTGCTCTCGCGACCTCGCAGTCCTGCGCTCCGGTGCCCGAACCGACGCCGATCGCACCGACGCACACGCCCTCGATGACGATCGGGAAACCGCCCTCGAGATTGGTGAGGCCGCCGTCGGTCGCGATGGCCATCTTGAGTTCCAGGTCCGCCTTGAGTTGGCCGGACGGTTGGCGATGCGAAGCAGCGGAGATCGCTTTCTTCTGGGAGGTGCGGATCGACATCGTTTTCGCGCCATCCATGCGGAGGAACGCAAGCAGGTTGCCGCCGTCGTCCACGATGGTGATGTTCTGCGGCACGCCCAGGGCTTCGGCTTTTTTGAGGGCCGCGTCGAGTGCCCGAAGCGCGCCTTCGTGGGTCAGTTTCAGGAATGGCTTTGTGTAGGGCATAGGATCCTCGTGGGAAATCAAGAAGCCGGGAACAGGAAAGCCCGCTCCAGGTTTGCACTCACCCCGACGCGGCCTCCGGCCGGGAATCGCTCAATGGCTTCGAAGCCGGGATGTCGCGCGCGCAGGACGCGCCCGTCGTCGTAACGGACATACACATCGACGTGCGTGCCCTGGTACACATGCGTGTCGACGGTCGCGGCACCGAAATTGGCGGCTGGGTCGCCGGCGTCGAGAAGCGTGAGCTCCTCGGGGCGCACGTAGAGAACGGCCTCGGAGCCTGGCGAGAACCCTTCTGCGTGCGAAGCCGCGAGCCGGGCCTGGATCCCGCCGAACTCGAAAGCCGCCTCAGCATCCGAAACCGAGACCAGCCGGCACGGGAGCTTGTTTATGTCGCCGATGAACGAGGCCACGAAACTGGTCGCCGGGTTGCGATACAGCTGCGCAGGCTCCGAAAGCTGCTCGATCCGCCCGTGCGACATTACCGCGATCCGGTCCGAAAGCGAGAGCGCCTCGGACTGGTCGTGCGTGACGAACAGCGTGGTGATGCCGACCCGCTTTTGGATCTGCTTCAACTCCACCTGCATTTCTGCGCGCAGGTTCTTGTCGATCGCCGAGAACGGCTCGTCCAGCAGGACGACCTTCGGGTTGATGACCAACGCCCTTGCCAGCGCAACCCTTTGCTGCTGCCCCCCTGAAAGCTGGCGCGGAGTGCGAGCGCCCAGGTGCGGCAAGCGCACCATTTCGAGGGCGTCGGCAACGCGCTTGGCGATTTTGGGCGCCGGGACTTTCCGCATCTTCAGCCCGAACGCCACGTTCTGCGCGACCGTCATGTGCGGGAACAGGGCGTAGTTCTGGAACACCATTCCGATCGAGCGCAGGTAAGGCGGCGTATGCGTAACAAGCTCGTTCTCGATGAAGATCTCGCCCCGCTCCGGCTGGAGGAACCCCGCGATCAGGTTGAGGAGCGTCGTCTTGCCGCAGCCCGACGGCCCGAGCAGGGTCAGGAACTCGCCTTTCCTGACCTTGAGCGACACGTCGTTTACGGCAGGCGTCCCGTCGAACGACTTCAGTACACCCTCGACCGAAACGCTGAATGTCTCGCCCATCGGTTGGAGCCGGCTCAGGCCGAACGCCCGGCGCCCTTGCGCCAGTCGTCCATATTGCGAAGGCCGCTTGGGGGCGTGACCCCGCCTCTGACGGCACCAGCGGCGGTCGCCCCCCACAGGACGTCATAGCTTGCCGGCAGCTCGCGGTTTTGCGGCGTCGAGAGCCATAGCCGGTAGACGAGGCGCTTGCGGTCGGGCTCTTCGAAATCCACGATCGCCGTACGCGAATGGTAGGTGACGTGGTTGTTGAGCAGCTGGATGTCGCCAGGCTCCATCCGTGTCTGCATGCATAGCTCTTCGGCAAGCGCGGCAAGCATGTCCAAGGCTTCGTCCTGCTCCTTGCGCAGTCGGGGCGCGCGGTGGAAATTCTGCGCCGACTCGATATAGGACCGCGAATACTGGCTGGAGAACCGCCCTTTGTGCACGCCGAACACCGGATTCACGTAATAGGGCAGTTCGCCCGGCACTTCCTCGCTCTGGCGGCTATGGTGGTAGTTGCCGAAAAGTTCCTCGAGGAGATCCGGCCGCCGCTCGAGCATCGCGTTGTGGATGGCGGGCGTACTCACGATGCGGCTGTCGCCGCCTTCCCTGCATTGCCTTGCGCAAAGCAGGGCAACCACGTCGCATCGATCGGTGTGGAAACGCAGCGACGACGCCGTGCGGTACCCGCGCGAGTCAGGCCGCCCCAATTGCTCGCCGTAGTCCCGCACCTCGGCGAAGAATTCGCCCGCCTTGTTCTGCGACACCGGCGTGCCCAGGTGCACGCCGATCCCCCAGAGGACCCAGCGCAGGTCATCCATCGAGAACGCGCCGGTCGGGATGCCGCGGATATTCGCCACGCCGCATCCGTTCTCGAGAGCATCGGCGATGGCGGCAAAGCGGCGCGAGAGCACCGGCAGCGGAAAATTCTCCGCGGTCACCGAATACATTTCGGAGCGGGCGCGGCGCACTTCCTCTATTGCGCGCTGAAGGTCCTCGACTGCTTCCCTGTCGAGCACATGGATCCAGTCCGTGCGCGCCTCCATGGCCTTGCCCTGCCAGGCATCCGGGCCGTCGAGGGGCCTGCGTGCTGTCTGATTTGCTCCTATTATCATCCTTTGGTCTTGGGTCGCGTGCCTGGTCTCAGCGGGCGTGCTCGATCGACAGGATCCGCTCGAGGCCCAGCCAGCGGTTTGCGGCGACGAGGAAGAGCACTGTGGCCGCGATCAGCATCGACGATAGCGCGGCCATGGTCGGGTCGGCATATTCGCGCACATAGGTATACATCGCCACGGGCAGCGTCTGCGTCCGTTGGCCGGTGACAAACAGCGTGGCGGTGAATTCATTGAAAGAGAGAATCGCCGCAAACAGCCATCCGCCCGCGAGGCCGGGAGCAAGCAGGGGCAGGTCGATCCGGAGAAACACCGTGAGCGGCGAGGCCCCGAGGCTGGCTGCGGCCCGCTCGAGTGCCGGGTCGATATTCTTCAGCGAAACATAAACCGCACGCATCACGAAAGGCAGCACGAGAATCACGTGGCAGACGACGACGAGGGAAAACGTCCTTGCAATATTGAATTCCGAAGCAAGGATCAGCATCGCGACGCCCAGAGTGAAATGCGGGATCACCAGCGGGGAGAGCAGGACCGACTCGAGGACGCGCTTGCCGGAAAACTCGAATCGCTCGATCGCGAAAGCCGCGAGCGTACCGCAGACGAGCGCTATCCCCGAAGCCCACGCGGTGACGATCAGGCCGTTTGCCAGCCCTTTCCTGAAATCTTCGTAGGTGATCGCCCGCTCGAACCATTTCAGGGAGAACCCGCTGGGCGGAAACATCAGCAGGGCCTTGTCGCTGAAGGCGGTGATGACCACAACGAACGAAGGCAGCGCGACGTACACGAGCGTCGCCGCGATCAGCAACCCGTAGAGCACTCGCAGGGCTTTATCCCTCATCGGCGCCTCTCAATGCAGGCCGACACGTTCAAGCCGGCGCAGGCCCAGGCCCATGAAGTACAGGACGAGGAATACCAGGGCAAGCGCAACCATGCTTAGGACGGCCGCAAAGGGGAAATCGAAGTTCGAAAATCCGAGCTGGTAGACCATGTTGGAGATCATGTTCACCTTGCCTCCGCCCACCAGTTGGGGCGTGGCAAACGCTGAAAGAGTCCAAGCGAATATGGTGACGGTGCCCGACAGGATTCCCGGCATCGACAGCGGAAGAGTTACGTTCCAGAGGACCTCCAGGGGGCTCGCCCCGAGGCTTGCCGCGGCTTTTTCGAAGGCCACGTCGATATGGCTGATCGCCGCAGCGAGGATGATCACCATGATGGGCAGCGAGTACTGCACCAGCGCAATGGTCACGCCCAGGGGCGTATAGAGAAGCTCGAAAGGCGTGTCGATGGCGCCGATCGATTTCAGCCCCCCGTTGATGAACCCGTTCTTGCCCAGGACGACGAGCCACGAATAGGTCCGCACGATGTCCCCGGTGAACATGGGCACGATCGTCGTGATGAGGATCGTGGACTTGAGCAGGCTCGACCTCGAGCGCACGAGCGCGTACGCAAGCGGGTAGCCCAGCAGCAGGTTCGCAATCGCGGTGCAACCCGAAAGGAGCAGGCTGTCGATGAACACGCGCAGGTAGACCCAGTCGCTCATGCGGCCGAAGTTCTCGAGCGTGAATCCGCCGACCTTCAGCGATCCGGGAATGTGCTCCCGGAACCCGAACTGGAGAAGCGACGCCAGCGAGGCGACGAGCGCGACGGCCAAAAACAGCGCAGGCAGGATGAACCAGGCGAAATACGCCGGCCTGCGATCCGGCGTCATCCCGTGCGGGCGCCTGCGCGCCGCGACCGCGCGGTGTTCAGCGGGCGATCAGGTTTTCGGTAAACCACTTGCGCCATTCGCCAAGCAGCTCGGCGCGCAGCTTGTGGTCTATGACGATCGCCTGGTCCTTCCATTGCTGCGCGGTGGTGAACATGCCCGGGAGCTTGGCGACCGCCGGGTCCACTTTCGCCTGGGGACTGACCGGACCCATCTTCTGTTTGTTGGCCACCAGCGTCTGTGTGGCCGGGTCCAGCGCGATGTTGATGAATTTGTAGGCCAGGTCACTCTTCTTGGTGCCCTTGTTGATGCCCACGGTATCGATACCGATGATCGCGCCTTCCTTCGGCACGACCAGGTTGATCTTCACCCCTTGCGTCATCATGTGGTATGCGTTGCCGGAGAGCAGCACCTGCACCGGCGTTTCACCGGAGCCGATCTTTTCCTGGCTGGTCGCGTCCGAACTGTAGAAGGCCTTGATGTTCGGTTTGAGCTCGAGCAGCTTTTTCTGGCCCATCGCCCAGTCCTTGGCCGACTTGCCGCCGGAAAGCAGCGCCGCGGCATAGATAACATGGCTCGGATCGAAATCAGGCAAGCCGATCGTGCCCTTGAGCTTTGGATTCCAGAGGTCGTTCCACGAGGTGAACTTGATATCCGCCGGGACGAGGTCGGGACGATAGGCGATCGTGTAGACATAAGACCAGGTGCCGACGTGGAACGGGCTGATGATCGCTTCGGGAAACAGCGTCTTCGCGTTCGGCAGCTTCGCCATGTCGAGCTTTTCGTAGAGGTCGTCCGACGCATACAGCCAGCCCACGTGGCTGGTCGTGAAGATCAGGTCGGTTTCGGGATTCGCCTTGGAGAGCTTGGCCTTGTTGAGGCGATCGATGGTCCCGCCGGTGATGTACTCGACCGGCACGCCGGTCTCCGCCGTGAACCGCTTGCCGATGTTCTCGGCCGCGAAGTCCTTCCAGCTACCGCCCCAGATGCTGATGCGCAGGGGGTCCTGCGCCAGTGCGTTCGTGCTCAGCGTCGCTGCAAGCAGCGAAACCGCCAGCGCGGCACCAAGCACGCGCCGCTTCGATCCAGCCTTCGTAGTTCCGGTCATAGCTTCCTCCAAGGATAAACGTCAGGTGATTACTTCGGCCTCTTTCTGGTGCGCACTGGCTTCTTTGCCGGGCCCGTCTTGCCCGCCGGCCGATCCGGGATGACGGCAAATACGTCGATTTCCATCAGCAACTCGGGCCGGGCGAGTCCCTGGACAATGATTCCCGTAGACACCGGGTGCACGCCCTTGAGCCACTTTCCGACTACCCGATACACCGCCTCGCGGTAGGCACGGTCCGTCACGTAGATCACGATCTTGCAAACGTCCTCGAGTTTCGAGCCGGCTTCCTCGAGGAGGGTCTTCAGGCAACGCATTGCGTTTTCGGTCTGGGCTGCAGGATCGTTGATCCCGTGGATCTTACCCTTGAGGTCCATCCCGGTCTGCCCGCGCACGAAGACCATATTGCCGGCACGCACCGCCATTGCGAGGTCGTTGTCGATGTCCTGGCCCTTCCAGACATCGCGTGTGTTGAATTTCCTTATTCTTGCGTGGACCATGGGAATCCCCTGGCAATAGTCATGCCGCCGATTTCATGCCAGCCGGATGAGCCTGGACCGGCGCGTCGATCCGGTCGGACAGCCCGGCGCACTTCTTGACCAGGTCGAGCGGGCCGGAAAAATCGAACGAGCCGTACAACGCGGCGAGGTGGTTGAAATGCGGCGCCTGCGCGAACTGCACGAAAGTGAGGCGGTGGCTCGCATAGTCCGAGTTGAGCAGGTCGCGCGCGAACGCCAGCAGCTTTCTCCGGTCCTCGGCCATCCAGTTGTCGTTAAGCGAATAGAACTTGTCCATCCACGACTTGGTGCCATCGGACACGAAGGTTGAGTAGTTCGGCGTCACGCACAGCTGCCCGCCGCACAATTCGCGTGCGATATGCATGATCTGCGGCAGGTTGGCGCAAGCGTGGATGCGGCCGGCGTAGAGCAGCGACTGGTTGGGCATCAGCAATCCGCCCGGGCTGTCTTCCGCAAGCGCGATCGACGCGGCCAGGTGCGCCCGGATGCCCTCGCGGTAGGCGACCATGTCGGCGAGCTTCTCCTTCACCGACTGCATCTTGTCCAGGCCGGTCTGCTTGCAGTTCCACATTGCCGCGCCGATCATCATGTCGGCGGTGTAGAGGATGCGCAGCACGTAGGGGAAAGCCGAGTAGCGGTGCAACGTCCCGCGGATGTACCTTGCGCCTTCGGTGAATCGGTGGAAGAACACGTCCTCCCACGGGATAAGGACGTTGTCGAGCACCATCAGGGTATCGACTTCGTCGAACCCATTGCTCAGCGGGTAGTCCTCTTTCGAGGCGCGTCCGGCAAAACCCGCGCGGCAGATGTGCTTTACCCCCGGCGCCCCCATCTTTACGATGCATCCCAGCGCATAGTCCGAGAGCTTTTCATCGGCCCACGCGCCGACAGTCGGTTTGAGAAACGCCTGGTCGGCGTAGGCGGCGGCGGTCTCGTATTTCGCGCCGCGAATGATGATGCCCTTGTCGGTCTCCTTGACCACGTGGCACAGCATGTCCGGATCCTGGTCCTGCGGCCGCTTGGAGCGGTCCCCCTTGGGATCGGTGTTGGCCGAAACATGGAAAATGTCGTCGATCAGCACCTTGTCGATATGGCGGTCGATGTTCTCCGCGAACCGCGGATCGATCTTATTGAGGACGTCGCGGCCGTCATGGAGCGACCACATTTCCCCCACGGTCTCGTCACCGGTGCGGGTGACCACACCCCGGATGTCCTTGAAGAATACGTCCAGGGCGTTCCACTTGTCCCACCAGTCCTGCTGGGTGTGCGGCGGCTTGAGCAAGACCGCATTGCGGTCCTTGCCATCCTCGTAGCCGAAGACGTCCTTGTGCCGGGGTTCGTGCTGGATGTCGTACATGCGGGCCTTGACGTCGACGATCGGCTTGAAGGCCGGGTGCTTGGTGACGTCCTTGACCCTTTCGCCATCGATCCAGACTTCGCGGCCGTCGCGAATACCTTCCTTGTATTGCTCGCCCGTACGCAGCATCGCGAAAGCTCCGCTTGAAAAATGAAGCAGCCAAGGTAGCCCCGGGACGGCATCGGATAAAATACTTTTTTCTGGTCAACTGTATAGGGTGATCCTATGCAAGATGCCGACGGCTCCCCGCGCCTGTCCCTGCGGGCCTTGCGCTATTTCGTTGCGGTCGCCGAGACCGGCAGCGTGACTTCCGGCGCGCAGCTTGTCCGGGTTTCGCAGCCTTCGGTGTCAGCCGCCATCGCTCGCCTGGAAGCCGACCTCAAAGTGCAGCTCTTCATTCGGCACCACGCAAAGGGACTGTCGCTGACGCTCTCCGGAGACCGGTTGCTGGTGCAGGCGAGGGGCCTGCTCGCCCATGCTCGCGAACTGGAGCAGTTCGCCGGCGCCATGGGCGGCGCGGAACGGGGCGAAGTGAACGCCGCCTGCTTCATCACCCTCGCCCCCTTCCTGCTGCCCGGCCTGCTCTCTGCGTTCGCCGCCCGCTACCCGGAGATTTCGCTCTCCATCGAAGAAGGCAACCAGGCCGAAGTCCTCGAGCGTCTTCGCAGCGGCCGGTGCGAAATCGCGTTGACCTACGCCTATGGGCTTTCGGATGAATTCGAAATCGAACTGCTCGCCGAACTCCCGCCAAGGGTCATCCTGGCGCAAGGCCACCCCTTGGCGCGCCGGCGCAAGGTGAGCCTGCGGGAGCTGGCCGGCGCGCCGATGATCCTGCTCGACCTGCCGCATACCCGGGACTATTTTCTTTCCCTGTTTCGCTCGGTGAGGATCGAGCCGCGCATCGCGCACCGGACGCGATCCTACGAGATGGTCCGGGGGCTCGCCGCGCGCGGCCTCGGGTTCGGGATCCTCAACGCCATCCCGCGCCTGCCGTGGACGTACGACGGCAACAAGGTGGTCGCGGTGCCGATCGCGGAAGAATTGCCCAACATCCTGGTCGTGTGCCTGCGCCTGAAGAAGCTGGTGGCACGACCCGCGGTAACCGCCTTTGCCGGATTCGCGAAGCAGCATTTCGCCGAGGTCTGGCCCAAACTCATGCAGACCCCGCCCAAGGAGCGGTCAAAAGGCAGGCGAGCCAGGCTTGCCGCGCGGTAACCGCCTAGTAGCCGCGCTGCGGATCGACGACGTTGATCAGCGGTTCGCCGGCCTTTACCCGGCGCAGGTTCTCGGCCACCTGCCGCGCCGCGGTGCGCGGAATCGCCACCGAAGCCAAATGCGGTGTGACCAGCACCTGGTCGAAATCCCAAAGCGGCGAATCAGCCGGAAGCGGTTCGGTGCGAAAGACATCGAGCGTCGCTTCGGCGATCTGACCTGACCGGATCGCGGCGATCAATGCGTCCTCGTCAACGAGCCTGCCGCGCCCCACATTGATGATCTTGGCGCCGCGCGGCAACATCGCCAGCGCTTTGGCGTCGAGGAGGCCATCGGTTTGCGGCGTCAGCGGCAGCATGACGGCGAGGATCTCGGTCCTGGCGAGGAACGGCGCCAGCCCGGCCGGGCCGTGAAACGACTCGACGCCCTCGATGGCCTTTGGCGAGCGTGCCCAACCGGCCACCTTGAACCCCTGCCGCGCGAGTTCGCTTGCGGCCGTCGCGCCCAGATTTCCAAGACCCATCACGCCGACGCTGCACGTGGGCGCTTCGCGCGGATGAAGGTAGTGCCACCGGCGCGTCTTCTGCGCGCGCGCGAATGAGACGAAGTCCCGGTAATGACGCAGCACGGCGGCGAGCACGAATTGCGCCATCATGCGGCTCATGTCGGGGTCGGCGATGCGCACGATCGGGATGCCGGCCGGCAGCGAACGGTCCTGGACGATGGAATCGACGCCCGCGCCGAGGTTGATGATCAACCTGAGGTTCGGGTATTTGCGCAATTCGCCCTGCGGCGCCTTCCAGACGATGGCCGCGTCGATCTCTCCCGGATCACCGACCTCCGGCCACACGCGAAAGTCCAGGCCCGGAATAGCCTCGCGCAGGTGCTTGCCCCAGTCTGCGGGGTCGTCGTACTCGCTGTAGAAAAGGAGCGCCATTATTTCTTCCGGTCCAGCAGCCGGCGCATCGCGGTGATCGCCAGCTCGTAGCCGTCCGCGCCCAGGCCCGCGACGATGCCGGTGGCCGCCTTGGAAATGTAGGAGTGGTGGCGAAACGGTTCCCGGCGATAGATGTTGCTCATGTGCACTTCGACCACGGGCCCCGGAAATGCGAGCAAAGCATCCAGCAGTGCGATCGACGTGTAAGTCAGGCCGGCGCCGTTGATGATGACACCGTCGGCCTTCGCAATCGCCTCCTGGATCCAGTCGATGAGCTGCCCTTGCGAATTGCTCTGCCGGAACGTGAGCTCGATCGACAATCGTTGCGCCTCGGCGGCGCATCGCAATTGGAGGGTCTCGAAAGTATCGCTTCCGTAAGTCCCCTTGTCGCTCAGGCCGTAAAGATTCGCGTTCGGCCCGTTGAGGAAATAGACCGCCTTCGACGCCGCCTGGCTCATGATGCGATCACTTGTAGCCCGGCGCCTGGGTTGGGTCGACCGCACGCAGGATGTAGTCGTTCATCTGCGGAAAATACTCCCCAAACAGGCTTCTCAATTCGGCCACCGGCTGGTCGTGCCAGTCCACACGCAGGTCGATCACCGGCCAGACGAAGCGATCGACCACGTAAAGGCCGGCTGAACGCACCGGCGCGGTCTCGCCGCCGGCCGCGAGACCGGCCTCCAGGGCGGCCATGAGCCTCTCTCCAAGGTGCTTGCCAGGCGCCTTCTCGAAGGCGCCGACCATCGCCGCGGGAATCGAATCGTTGGCAAGAAGGTTTCCGCAAGCCACGCAGTCCTTGCCGTGTTGCTCCTTGTACAGGCCAAGCGATTTGGCGCCGGAATAACTCGCCGTCGCGCCATTGCCATCGACCACGGCCAATTGGCGAAACTCTGCGTGAGGCCGGGCGGCGACCATCGAACGCAGCACGGCCTCGGCGCCGTAGCCTTCGGCGAGCAGGTCGAGGCCGAGCTGGCCGAGCGCCGGATCCGTGATGTTCTGGGTCGCGACGGCACCGACGCCAGAGCGCGCCCAGCGCCCGCAGCGGCTGGCGACCGCGATGCTCGAAGAGGTGACGACCACGCCGAAGCTGCCGGTTTGGGCGCAGCGCGCGATCACGGAAAAGGTCATAGCTGGATGTCCTCGCTCGGGATCTGCCCTTGATTTTCGAGCGTCCGGTAGGCCTGGTCGGAATACAGGAGCGGCGCGCCTTCGCGCGACTGCAGGCCGACCACGGTGCCGACGAACACTGCGTGAGTGGAGACGACGATTTCCTGGGTGAGCTCGCAATCGAGCACCAGCAGGCCGTCCAGTAGTACCGGTGCCCCGGTGGAAATGCTTGTCCATGCGTCGCAGGCAAACCGGTCGTCGCGCCAGCGTTCGATGCGCCCGGCGAAGGAATCGGCGACATGGCGATGCTTGCGGTCGAGGATGTTCACTGCGAAGCACTGGTTGGTCCGCAACGCCGCGGCCGTCGGGCCGCCAAGATGCACGCAGACCAGCACTTGCGGCGGCGCGGCCGACGCCGTGCAGATCGAACTCACCGTGACCCCGAAGCGCCCGCCAGCCCCTGCAGTGGTGACCACGGATACCGGCGTGGCGGCGCGGCGCATCGCGGTGGTGAACTGCTTGATGTCGATGGGATCCATGTTCCAGAGGGCGCTCTCAGCAGCCAAAGTCTACCTTCACTTTGCGATTCCCAGATCGCGTGATTCGCTCATTTTGCGACGCGGGCCTAGTTTTCGCATCCTGCCGTTAAAATTCTTTCACCGCGAAATTTCTTGAGAGATGCTATGGAAAACCAATTGCAGGCCATCGAGCAGGTCAGGGCCCTTGCGATCGACATGGGCATGAAGTTCGGGCCCAAGGTCCTGGTCGCGACGGCGATGCTGGTCGCGGGCTATGTTTGCGGTCGCTGGATAGGGGCCATTGCAGCAAGGACGCTGCACCGGCTGCAGCTCGAACCGCCCGTGCGGATGCTCATCGTGCGCACGGTCCGCCTTCTGGTTCTCGGGCTCTTCGCGATCGTCGCGTTGCAAAATCTGGGCATCGAGTTGCTGCCGCTGATCGCCGGCCTCGGCGTAGCGGGGGCGGGAATCGCCCTGGCGTTGCAGGGCGTTCTCGGCAACGTCGCTGCCGGACTGACGATCATCTTCACGCGGCCTTTCCGGGTGGGCGACTACATCTCCATCGTGCACGAGGAAGGCGAGGTGCTCGAGATCAGCATTCTCAACACCGTGCTCGGCCATGCCGACCTGTCGCGCATCGTGATCCCGAACCGCAAGATCGCGGGAGAGATCCTTCACAACTACGGCAGGATCAGGCAACTCGGCATCGAAGTCCGCGTGCCCTGCGAAACCGACATCGAGAGCGCCCTGGAGACGATCAGGGAGATCCTCGGCGCCAACAAGCACGTGCTCGCCGACCCCAAGCCGTTGACGGGCGTGTCGAGCCTCGCCGACTCATCGGTTGTCATTGGCGTGTGCCCATGGGTGAATGTTCCAGACTACAACAGCGCAGTCGGCGAAATCCACCAAGCCATCCTCGCGGCGTTTCGCGCGAAGAACATCTCGATTGCTGCGCCCTCGAGGGAAATCCGCTTGATCGGGGGCGTGGAGCGGGTGAAGGGAATCGAACCCTCGTAACTAGCTTGGGAAGCTAGTGTTCTGCCATTGAACTACACCCGCATAGTGCGAATTCTACCTTTCATCCGCGGACGATCCGACGAACGGTCGATGCCGTCGGCTGAAGACAATAAAATTTCTTACACATATTCAATAGTTTAAATAATAACTGCGGAATTTACCTCAAACCTAAAAAGACGTTGCTTCGGTACTTTTTCCTGTCCGTCCGAAGAAGCCGAGAGTACATTCTCAGGTGTGGGGGCACGACAGGAACACAGGAGAAACAAAATGATTGCCAGAACACTGATACTCGCAGCAGCTGTAGCACTCGGCGGTTGCTCCACGCTTTCGGACTTCGGGCCGGTCGCCAAGAGCGGCCCCCTGAGCAGGAAAGTCGTGAAGAACGACCAGGGCCACGTTGTCGGGTTCAAGCAGATGCTGCGGAACACCGAGACCGGCGAGGTCGTGGCGCAGGTCAACCTGTTCACGCCGATTCTCAGCGATTCGGGTGCCATCGTCGGTTACGAGGAACCCGCCAGGGGCGGCGCCATCATCCGGGACCTGGCCGGTCACAGCATCGGCGGCCGATTCTCGGACCTGCGCGGCCGCAGCACCAACGCAAACAACAAGGGCTTCACGCTGGTTGTGCGCGCCCGCGGATTCGACCAGGCCCTCGAAACCGAACAGATGGCCTCGGCCAGGCCTGCGGCTCCTGGATTCATGGAGTTACTTGCGTCGCTGACGGGTTCAGATCTGAGCAGGATCCGCTAACCCCCCAAAGTCGGAACCTGCTTCGAGGCTGGCCCCAATCGGCCAGCCTTTTTTTATTTCGCCGCCGCCCGGCGCTTTTCGAGCATCTGCCTGAAGGCATCGAAGATCTTGCGCATCGCGGGCGCCTTGTACGGATAAAGATCGGCCGGGTCCATCGCGTGCACGAGCATCGCGGTATCGGCTTCGAAGACCAGCAACTCGCCCTCCCGCGTCTCGGCGCAATCGATCGCGTAGTAATCCAGGCCGAGCGCCCGGTCGATTCCGGCCAGGGCATGGCGGTGCCGAACGGCGAACTCCGCGTCGAAGCCCGCCATGAAGCGCGCCTCTTCATTGCGCTTCGCCGCGCTCTGGTCCATGTCCGCATTGACGTAGTGAATCATCCAATGGGATGAAATCGCCATGTGGCATGCAAACGGCCGGCTGTCGATCATGACCACGCGATACTTGCGAAACTGGCCATCCTTGCCGCCGTAATCGATGAAGCGCGAAATGAAGAACCCGTCGCCGGCAGTCTTCGAAAGGTAGTCGGCAAGGCCGGCCGCAGTGTCGATCTTTGCCAGATCCTTGCCTCCTTGCGAATCTTCCGGTCGCGCGATGATCGGGAAGGCCGCGTCCTCGAGCACCGCCGAGACCGGCAACACAACGCGGGACACTTGCTCGAGGGATGCCCTGCCTACGCCGACGGTCGCCGGCATGCTCACTCCCGCAACGGGCCTGAGCATTCGGGACACGCTGTCGCGCGACAACTGCAGGATCTTCTCGGGCCGGTTCAATACCGGCTTTCGCAAATCCCGGGTGAATTGCGCGATCCGCTCGAGGACCGGCCGGTTTGGCGCGCTTTCGCCTGCGACGATGAACACCAGATCGTGATCTGGCAACTGCCCGGGCATCGGGCGATCGGCCCGCGCGTACAGCATCTCGAGATCCACGTCAGAATCTTCGAGCAGGCAGTCCAGGTGCGTGAGCGCGGTCATGTCGCCCGTGCTGGCGATTGCAAGCACGCGCAGGCCGGGCGGCTGGCGCGCAGCGGCAATGCGGAACACCTGCCGCAGTTCCAGGGCCTTTGCCTGCATCGCGAAGGCAGGCGCGCGGTTTTCGGGGATCAGCGTGAGGATCGAAAGCGTCGCGATATCCATCATCGCTTCGGCGTTGGCCGGGTCGGCCGCAAGGCGCGCTTCGAGCATCGGCCCTAGCCGCGCGATCTCGAGCCCGGACAGTTCAAGCCGCCAAAGGCCTGCGAAGCCGATATACGCCGGCAACCCGTCGCTCATCGGCGTCAGTCCCGGGATACCCCGCCGGTCACTTGCTCTCGAGTACCCAGGCGCCGTCCCAATCCTCGGGAGGCGGGTTTTCCTTTAGATACTCGGCGCGCTCGATATGCATCAGGCTGGGCTTGTCCTTCGGGTTGAGCTCGAGGGCTTCACGGAAAAGCTTCGTCGCGTCCTCCCAGCGGCGCGCACGATACGCCGAGAGGCCGTCCTTGAAGATGGGCAGCACCTCGACAATGTGCGGAAACGATTCCTCGTCGTGGAAATCGAGCACCTCCACGACGGCCACGGGCTTGGTCTTGCCCTTGACCACCGCCAGGTCGATTTCGCGGGTTCGGTAGGTGCCCTTGAGCTTGCGGAAAGTAAATTCGCTGATCAGGAGCTTCGCGCCGTACATCTTGCACGCCGACTCGAGGCGCGCCGCGAGGTTCACGCCGTCGCCGATGATGGTGAAGTCCATGCGCTTTTGCGAACCGATGTTGCCCGAGACGACGCGGTCGGTGTTCAGCCCGATCCCGATGTTGACCGGAAGCTTGCCCTCCCCTGCCCGCTGCACATTCCAGTTTGCCAGCGTCGTGAGCATCGCGATCGCCGTTCGCATCGCACGGTCGGGGTCGTCCTCGTGCGGAACCGGGATGCCGAAGGCCGCCATCACCGCATCGCCGATGAACTTGTCGAGCATGCCCTCTTCTTTCTGCAGGCAGTCGACCATAAGCGTGAAATACTCGTTGAGCAGCGCGACCGTGCCTTGCGGGCCGAGCTGTTCGGTCAGCGTGGTGAATCCGCGAATGTCCGAAAAGAGCACCGTTGCCTCGAGGTCCTGCCCGCCGAGAAGGTCGGTGCCGGCGGCCAGCAGGCGGTCGGCAATCCCCGGGTCCATGTAGCGCGACATGGTCGACTTGAGCCGCTTTTCCGAGCTGATGTCCTCCAGCACGATCATCGAGCCGATCCTTTGCTGGTCGACGTTGAGCAGCGGCTGCACGGTGAAGTTGACCGATAGCATCGCGTCGCCTACCTGAAGCGGCGCATCCACGCTGATCTGCTGCTCGCCCGTATCGGCCACCAACTTGAGCTTGTCGAGGACCCAGGCATTCTTCGCGCCGAAGAAATCGGCGACCGCGACATGCAGAATGTCCTTCAGGGCGACCTGGAGGATGCGCAGGCCCGCGGCGTTGATCGTGGCGACTGTCTCCTGCGCGTCGAGCGTGATGAGCCCGTTCGACATCGATTCGAGCATCGCCTCGTTGTAGTTCTTCATCGCCTGCACGTCGGCAAAGAGCTTTGCGTTTTCCAGCGCGATCGAGACCTGCGCGGTGAAGGCGCGCAGCCGCGCCTCGTCCTCGTTCGAAAACGGTCCGCCGTGCTTGTTGAGGACCTGGGTCACGCCGATGGTCTTGCCGAGCTTGTTGACCACCGGCACGCACAGGATCGAGCGCGTAAAGTAGTTGGTCTTCTTGTCGAAGGCCGGGTTGAAGCGCAGGTCCGCGTAGGCGTACGGGATGTTGATCGTCTTGCCCGACTGGAACACCGCGCCGGCGATGCCCAGGTGGTTCGGCAGGCGGATCTGCAGCGATTCGAGGCCCTGGCCGACCTCGGACCAGAGTTCCTTGGTCTTTTCATCGGTCAGGAACAGGGTCGAGCGCTCCGCATTCAACATGCGCGTGGCCTCGCCCATCACTTTTTGCAGGAGCGATCCGAGCTTGATGTCCGAGGTCATCTCGGAGACGATGTTGACGAACTCGAGCTCCTGCTTGCGCACGCGCTCCACGCGCTCGATGATCTGTGCGCTCTGCAACGCCACCGCGCCCTGCGCCGCCATCTGCTCGAGCAGGGCGAGGTCGGCGTGGGTGAACTTGCCCCGCTTCTTGTTCAACAGTTGCGCGACGCCGATGACCAGGCCCTTGGCCGTCTTGATGGGTACACAGAGGATGTTCCGGGTCACGAACCCGGTGCGCTCGTCCACGCTACGGTTGAATCGCGGGTCGGCATAAGCGTCGTCGACGATGGCGCCTTGCGCCGTGGTGAATACGTAGCCGGCGACCCCCGTCGTGTTTAGGATGCGGATTTCACGCCGTAAAGAGCCTTGCGCCACGCGCGAATAGAGCTCGCTGGTCTCCGGGTCGTTCAGGAACAGCGTGCCGCGTTCCGTGCCCAGCTCGGCCGTCGTCGCGTCGAGCAGGGTGCTCAGCACCTCGTCGAGCGAGTCCGTGATCGACATCTTGCGTGAGACCTCAAGCAGCAGTTCGGCTTCGCGCAGGCGGCGCTTCTGCGAAATGCTCGACTGGTCGCGTTTGGGCGCGGGCGGCGGTTTCTTCGGCGCCGAAGCGTCCTTGGCGCGGGCTTTATCGGCAGTCAGGGTGTTGTCGTTCATTGTCTGGTTACCTGTCTTTCCATGGTTTCACGCATCGCCGTGATGGCCGAATGGAGCTGGGCGATTTCGTCCTGTGCGGCCTGCTTCACCACCTGCACGCCTGTCTCGGCAGTAATCCTTGCCATCTCCAGCTGCTCTCGCAACGCCGCGGCAGTGGCTTTCAATTGCGCAATCTCGTTTGTCGAGGCGGCTTGCGCAGCCTGTACGCGGCTTTCGGCTTCATTGCGAGCCAACTCGAGCTGCTCGCGCAAGGCGCCGGCCGTAGCTTTCAGTTGCGTGATCTCGTTGGCCGAGGCCGCATGGGCGGCCTGCACCCGGCCTTCGGTTTCATTGTGGGCCAGCTCCAGCTGCTCGCGCAGCGCGGTAGAGGCCGCCTTGAGCTGGCCGATTTCGCTTGCCGCTGCCGCGTGCGCCGCCTGGACATCCGCATCGCGCTTGATCGCGGCCTGCTCGAGCGCCTCGCGCAGGCTCACAGCGGTAGCCTTCAGCAGCTTGATTTCGTCCTGTGCAAGGGCGACCGCCTGCTGCACTGCCTGCTCGCGCTTCGCATGCGCCATCTCAAGCTCACCATGCATCGATACCATGGCGCGCTGCATGTCGCGCACCGCATTTTGGGCGGCAAGCAGCAACTCTTCCGGGGTTTCGGTTCCGGCGGCAGTCATTTTTTCTGGCATTCCCTTTGGTTGCATTCTAAGGTACGAAACAGGGCGGCGTATTGCCCGCTTGTCCTATTTCCGCCTCGCGCTCCCTCCCGTCCGCCCTCGTGGAGCGGTATCATCCTGCCCATGATACAAGTCACTGTGAACGGAGCGGCGCACCGTTTTGACGACACGGTCGACATCGCCGGCCTGCTCGAACGGCTGGAGCTCGCCGGCCGAAAGATTGCGGTCGAGCGCAATGGCGAAATCGTGCCGCGCAGCGCACATCGCGCCACGTTGCTTGCCGACGGCGACCGCCTCGAAATTGTCGTCGCCGTGGGCGGAGGTTGAACATGCAAGACCAACTCGTTATCGCGGGCAAGGCCTACGACTCGCGCCTGCTGGTGGGCACCGGGAAGTACAAGGACTTCGCCGAAACCCGAGCGGCCATCGACGCCTCGGGCGCGCAGATCGTCACGGTGGCGATCCGCCGGACCAACATCGGCCAGAACCCCGACGAGCCGAATCTGCTCGATTCGCTGCCGCCCTCGCAGTTCACCCTGCTGCCGAATACCGCGGGCTGCTACACGGCGATCGACGCGGTGCGCACCCTGCGCCTGGCGCGCGAACTGCTCGATGGGCACACCTTGGTGAAGCTCGAAGTGCTGGGCGACCCGCAGTCCCTCTTCCCGAACATGCCCGAGACGCTCAAGGCTGCGAAAATCCTCGTCGCCGAAGGCTTCAAGGTGATGGTCTACTGCGCCGACGACCCGATCCAGGCAAAGATGCTCGAAGACCTCGGCTGCGTGGCGGTCATGCCGCTGGCCTCGTTGATCGGCTCGGGCATGGGAATCCTCAATCCCTGGAACCTGCAGCTGATCATCGAGCGCATATCGGTGCCGGTCCTGGTCGATGCCGGCGTGGGGACCGCGTCGGACGCAGCCATCGCAATGGAGCTCGGCTGCGACGGCGTACTCATGAACACGGCGATCGCCGCCGCGCGCGATCCGGTGCTGATGGCCGGCGCGATGAAGAAGGGGGTCGAAGCCGGCCGCGAGGCTTTCCTTGCGGGCCGCATGCCGAAGAAGCTTTATTCGGCGTCGCCGTCATCCCCGACCGGGGGCATGATCAGCGGGGCCGCGCAAGTCAAAGCGGCCTAGGCCTTCCGCGTGGAAGCGCCGCGCCGGACGGTCAAGAGCTTCGTCCTGCGCCAGGGAAGAGCGTCGAACGCCCAGCAGCGCGCCTGGGACACCCTGTTTCCACGTTACGGTATCGCGTTTTCAGGCCAGCCGATCGACGCGCAGTCGATCTTCGGACGCGCCTCACCGCTCATCGTCGAGATCGGCTCCGGGATGGGGGAAACGAGCGTTGCGATCGCCAAGGCGCATCCGGAAAACGACTACATCGCCATCGAAGTCCATCTGCCCGGCGTCGGGAGCCTGCTCAAGTCGATCGACGAGGAAGGCCTCGCGAACCTGCGCGTGATCCGGCACGACGCGGTCGACGTGCTGGAACAGATGATTTCCGAGGGTTCGCTCACCGGCCTGCACATCTTTTTTCCGGACCCGTGGCCCAAGAAACGCCACAACAAGCGCCGCCTGATCCAGCCGCCGCTCGTCGCTCTGGCCGCGAGCAGGCTGGGGCCGGGCGGTTACCTGCACCTGGCGACCGACTGGGAGCCGTACGCGGAACACATGCTTGAGGTGCTGGCGGCGGAGCCGCTGCTCGAAAACACTGCTGCCGGCTACTCGCCGCGTCCGGCCTGGAGGCCGCAGACCAAGTTCGAAGCACGCGGACTCAAACTCGGGCACGCGGTGCGCGACCTGGTGTTTCTCAGGAAGCAGGGTTGAATGTACTGGCGCCGATACATGAACTTACCGGAGAGTCAATATCCACGCGGACTCTCGGAAATAAATCTCTCAGATTCAAGGCAGAAACAACTCCAGAAGCTCGTTCAGGAACCGCTGCCCCCTGGGCGTCGGGCGGATGTCCTTCCAGTCGCGCTCCAGCAATCCGAGCGACTCTCCCTTGACGAGCGCCGGCTCGATCGCCGCGAGTTCGAGGCCGGTACGCTCGCGGAACAAGGCCACTGGAAACCCCTCGACCAGGCGCAGCGCATTGAGCATGAATTCGAAAGGCAACTCCGTGGCCGCGACCCTCTTGTGCTCGACGATGGAGCGGCCTTCCGGCGCCATGGCCATGTACTCGCGCGGCTGCTTTGCGCGCGCATGCCTCTCGATGCGGTCCGGAAAACTGATCTTGCCGTGCGCGCCCGCGCCAAGGCCGAGGTAATCGCCGAATTTCCAATAGTTGGTGTTGTGGCGGCAGCGCAGGCCGGCCTTTGCAAAAGCCGAAGTCTCGTAGTGCTCGAACCCCGCTGCGGCGAGCAGCGCCTCGGCCGATTCCTGCATCGCCGCCGCCGCGTCATGTTCGGGCAGGCGCGGCGGATGGCTGTAAAACGCGGTGTTCGGCTCCAGGGTCAACTGGTAGGCCGACAGGTGAGTGGTGCCCCAGCGGATGCCCTCCTCGATGTCCGCGCGAGCCTCCTCGGCAGACTGGCCTGGCAGGCCGTACATCAGGTCGAGGTTGATGTTGTCGAAATTCGCCTGCGCGATCCCGATCGCGCGGCGCGCCTCGTCCGCGCTGTGGATGCGCCCGAGCGCTTTCAGGTGCGCGTCGTTGAAGCTCTGGATACCGATCGAAAGCCGGTTGATGCCGCAGGCGCGGAAGTCGCGAAACTTTTCCGCCTCGAACGTTCCGGGATTCGCCTCGAGCGTGATCTCGGCATCCGCGGCGATGCTGAGGCGCGAGCGGAACTCCGATAGCAGCCGGTCGATCGAACCGGCTGCAAAGAGGCTGGGCGTGCCGCCGCCGAAGAAGATGCTGTAAACGCGCCGGCCCCAGATCCAAGGCAAGGCGTGCTCGAGGTCGGCGACGAGGGCGGCGCAGTACGCGTCCTCGGGCAAGTCGCCCTTCTTCTCGTGGGAATTGAAATCGCAATACGGGCACTTTCGCACGCACCAGGGCATGTGCACGTAGAGCGAGAGCGGGGGGAGCGCTTCAAGGCGGATCGCGCCCGGCTTTGCGAGCACGACCGGCGCGTGCATCAGGCCTCTTCCCGCAGGCGCTGGAGCAGCCGTTGCAATGCGATGCCGCGATGACTGATGCGATTCTTCTGCGCGCCCACGAGCTCTGCGGCCGTCTTGCCGAGGTCGGGAAGAAGGAACAGCGGATCGTAGCCAAAGCCGTTGCTGCCGCGCGGCCGGTCGGTGATCACGCCGCGCCAGTTGCCTTCGGCCACCAGCGGCTGCGGATCGGCCGCATGGCGGACAAGGACCATCACGCAGGCATAGTGCGCCGCCTTGTTCGCCTCGCGCGCGATCGCCTCGAGCAGCCTGGCGTTGTTGCGCTCATCGCGCTCTTCGCGGCTGCCCTGCCTCCCGGCGAAATGCGCCGAGTTCACGCCGGGCTCGCCGCCGAGCGCGTCCACGCAAATGCCCGAATCGTCGGCGAGCGCCGGCAGGCCGGAGGCGCTGCTTGCATGCCTTGCTTTGACGAGCGCATTTTCAAGGAAGGTGAAATGGGGCTCCTCGGCCTCGTCGATGCCGAGTTCGCCCTGCGAGACCGCATCGATGCCCAACGGCGTGAGCAGCGCGCGGATTTCGGCGAGCTTGCCGGGATTGCCGCTCGCGACGACGAGCTTCTTCACCGGTCGCCCCGCCGCATCCGCGACCTACAGGCCAAGGGCCCGCTTTTGCGCCGCGACCAGTTCACGGATGCCCTTTTCGGCCAGGTCGAGCAGCGCATCGAATTCCTTGCGCGAAAAAGCCGCGCCTTCGGCCGTGCCCTGCACTTCCACGAACCCGCCCGCACCGGTCATCACCACGTTCATGTCGGTGTCGCATTCGGAGTCTTCGGCATAGTCGAGGTCGAGCACCGGCTCGCCCTTGTAGACCCCGACCGAGACCGCGGCAACGAATTCCTTGACCGGCAGCTCGGCAAGCGCGCCGCGCGCCTTCAGCCAGCCCAGCGCATCGTAAACAGCAACGAACGCGCCCGTAATCGACGCAGTGCGCGTGCCCCCGTCGGCCTGCAGCACGTCGCAGTCGATCTGGATCGTGCGTTCTCCGAGCTGTGCAAGGTCGACCACCGCGCGCATCGAGCGGCCGATGAGCCGCTGGATCTCCTGCGTGCGGCCGGATTGCTTGCCTCGCGCCGCCTCGCGGTCGCCGCGCGTGTTGGTCGCGCGCGGGAGCATGCCGTACTCGGCGGTGAGCCAGCCCTGGCCGCGTCCTCTAAGGAATGAAGGGACCTTGTTGTCGACGCTGGCCGTGCAAAGTACCTTGGTGTCGCCGAAACTGACCAGCACCGAACCTTCGGCGTGCTTGGTGTAGTTGCGCTCGATGGACACGGCGCGCATTTGGTCGGGGAGTCGTTTGCTTGGTCTCATTTTTTTCCGTCGCTGTAGTTCTGGAGCGCCGACTTGATATCGGCGATGGCGCGTTCGATTTCGGCGTCCGTCATTTCTTCGCCGGCCGCTTGCGCCTCGGCGGCGGAGAAATCCTGGACATCGGTGGGCAAATCATAGGTGGGCACCGTTACCGGTGCTGCCGGTGCGCTCTGGCGCTCGAGGGCTTCTTCGCCCCACGACATCGCAACCGCGGACAGGTTATCGCACCCGGGCCCGCCGCGCACCTCGGCAAGCGACATCAGTTCGCGCATGGCCTGCGTGAATTCTTTTTCCGCGAACTTGCCCAGCAACTGGCGTTGGGTGAGCGGCCCCCAGAACCCGTCGGAGCAAAGCAGGAGGATATCGTCCTTCGCAAGGCCCGCCGTGGCAGAAGGCTCGACCCTCAGTGTGTGGCGCCCGCCGAGGCATTGCAGGAGCACATTGCGATCGGGGTGCGAGCTGACGGCTTCCTCGCGGATGCGGCCCTGATCGACCAGTTGCTGGACGCGGGTGTGGTCGCGCGTGCGCGCGACGACGGTCCCTCGCCGGACCAGGTACAGGCGCGAATCGCCGATGTACGTCCACCAGGCCGCGCCGTCCTGCACTACACAGGCCACCAGCGTGGTCCGGGGCGAATCCGGGAGGTTGAGCCGCCGCGTGTACTCGTCGATCGCCGCGTGCACGCGCCCGACGTTGCGGAACAGGAACAGGTCCGGGTCCGCGAGGCGCGTCTGCGCGTCCTTTTTGAAGGCCGCAGCGAAAGTGCCGATTGCGATCTGCGCGGCAACCTCGCCCAGCAGATGGCCGCCCATGCCGTCGGCGAGGACGAGCAGCAGCGAATCGCGCGTGGACCAATGCCCGAGACGGTCCTGGTTGTAGTCCCGTCCGCCGACCCGGCTTTCCTGGAAGATCGAGAATTTCATACGCGCGGCTACCGTTGCCTGCCCTGCGCTTCGTTTCCCGCCGGGGGCTTGTCCGCCCCCGCGTCCGTGCGTTGCGTGAACCTGGATAGCAGGTCTTTCAACTGGTCGATCAGCGGCCCTTCGCCCTTGTGCGCCGGATCCTTCTGGCCGAGCAGCGCCTTCTGCAGCGCCAGCACGCTTTGCGGCCGCTCCATGTGGTCCAGGCGCATGCACCAGTCGACCGTGTCGAGGAGCTGGTTGGTGTACTTGCCGCTGAAGGCCTTGCGCGCCGGCTCGACTTTGTCCTGCGCCAGACGCTGGTCGGCGGGCTGCGGCGCATCGGCCGAGAGGGAGGCATACAGGGCCGCGCCGACCGAATACATGTCGCTCCACGGCCCGAGGTTCTGCCGGTTCGCGTAGTGCTCCGGCGACGCGTAGCCCGGCGTGTACATAGGCGGCAGTTGCGTGCCCTTGGCCGTCAGCGTCTGGCGCGCGGCGCCGAAATCGATGAGCAGCGGCGAGCCGTCGTTGCGCACGTAGATGTTGCCGGGCTTGATATCGAGGTGCAGGAGCTTGCCTGCGTGCACTTCGCGCAGCCCGTTGAGCAGTTGGCTGAAAGTGCGGCGGATCCACGCCTCGGACAACGGGCCGCGCCGCGCCTGGATGTGCTCCTGCAAGGTGCGGCCGCGCTCGTAACGCATCACCATGTAGACGGTGTCGTTGGCGCGAAAGAAATTAAGCACGCGTACCACGTTGGGGTGCGACAGCGTGGCAAGCGCGCGGCCTTCCTCGAAAAAGCATTTCATCCCGAATCGGTAGATGGAGAGCTTCTCCTCGGGCACGACCGGCGAAGCATCGCTCCCGGTGCGCAGTGCGAGCGATGCAGGAAGGTATTCCTTGATTGCCACCGGCACGTCGTTTTCGTCGTGCGCGAGGTAAACGAAAGAAAAACCGCCAGAGGCAAGCACTCGCAGGACCCGGTAGTTTTCAAGCTGGAAGCCTTCCGGCAGCGACTGGTTGGCTTGTTGCGAGGTCATGAAGGGATGCGCGCGGGGAAGGGGCGGTGCGGTGCGGCAGGCTGCTATGATACGCGCTTGATCCGGGAGGGCTGCGCAGTAGTGCACACTTGCCCTACGCATCACATCACTTCGCACACCACCGCGCACACCACTCCGCACGCCACTTTGCCCACTACTCTGCGCGTCACATGATCCACAGCATGACCGGATATGCCGTCGCTTCGGCGGAGATCACCGGCGGGACGCTCAATATCGAGCTGCGGTCGGTGAACTCGCGCTACCTCGATATCCAATTCCGCGTGGCGGAAGAGTTGCGCATGCTCGAATCCGGATTGCGCGAAGCGATCGGCGCGCGCCTGTCGCGCGGGAAAGTGGACTGCCGGCTTTCGATTTCCACCACGGCCACTGGGCCGCGCGCGCAAGCGCTAAACGTTGCCGCGCTCGAAGAACTCGGCAAGCTCGCGGCGATCGTCCGGCGCGCGATGCCGGATGCGACGCCGATGCGCACCGTCGACGTGCTGCGCTGGCCCGGCGTGCTCGCCGAAGGCTCCGTGTCTGAAATGGAGCTCCGCGAGCGCGCGGCCGAACTTGGCGCGAAAGCAATCGCCGAATTGACCGCGGCACGGGCACGCGAAGGCGCAAAACTTGCCGGCGTGATTCGCGAGCGTGTCGCCGCGATGAGAAAGAGCGTGGCCGCCGTTGCGCCGCACGTGCCCGAGGCGATTGCGGCCTACCAGGAAAAGATGGCGCAGCGCCTGCGTGACGCCCTGGGCGCCGCGGACGACGAGCGGGTTCGCCAGGAGATCGCCGTGTTCGGCATCAAGATCGATGTCGATGAGGAACTGCAGCGCCTCGTGACGCATCTGGACGAAGTCGAGCGCGTGCTCGCAAAAGGCGGCGCCGCCGGCAAGCGGCTCGACTTCCTCATGCAGGAACTCAACCGCGAGGCGAACACGCTGGGCTCGAAAGCCGCATCGCAGGCGATCTCGGATTGCGCGCTCGAACTGAAGCTCCTGATCGAGCAGATGCGCGAGCAAGTCCAGAACATCGAGTAGGCCGCCATGACTGGGTTGCTGGTCGTCATCACTGCGCCCTCGGGGGCGGGCAAGTCTTCGCTGATCGCGGAGGCGCTCAAGGTCGACCCCGCGCTGCGCCTTTCGGTTTCATACACCACGCGCGCACCGCGCCCCGGCGAGCAGGACGGGCGCGAATACCATTTCGTCGATGAAAAGGCGTTCATCGAGATGCTGGCAAGGGGCGAGTTCCTCGAATCGGCCGAAGTTCACGGCCATCGCTACGGAACCGCGGAGGCTGCGATCAATGACGAATTGGCCGCCAACCACGACCTGATCCTCGAAATCGACTGGCAAGGCGCCCAGCAGGTCCGGCGCCTGTACCCTGATTGCATAGGGATTTTCATCCTGCCGCCGTCGATCGAGGAGCTCGAGCGCCGCATGCAGAAACGCGGCCAGGACTCGCCCGAAGTCATCCGGCGCCGCATGATGGTTGCGAGGGAAGAGATCAGCCACTCGCCCGAGTTCAATTATGCTATTATTAACAAGGACTTCGATGAGGCCGCGAAAGACCTCGTCGCAATCATTCGCAGCGCGCGCCTGGGCACCGACCGCCAGCTCGCGCGGCATCCGGAAATCTTCAGACTCGGGAACTAGACCATGGCACGCATTACCGTAGACGACTGTCTCAAACGCATTCCGAACCGATTCCAGCTCACCCTCGCGGCAACCTATCGCGCGCGCCAGGTAAGCACCGGCGCTTCGCCGCTGGTGGAGCCGAACAAGGACAAGCCCACCGTCATTGCGCTGCGCGAGATCGCCACCGGCAAGGTCGGCCTCGAAGTCCTCAAGAAAAACCCGGGCTCGCCGATGCCGATCGCGACGCCCTGACCATAGAGGTGCCCGGCAAACGGCAAGCTCGAGGGGGACCGCCGCACCGGACATCGACTTAGACCCATCCTTCAGGCCCCAAGCTCCCCCATGGCTGCCGTCACCGCGCTGAACGAGGGCCTGTTCACCTACCTGAAGCCGGCCGACATCGCCAAGCTCGGCGACGCGTATCGCTTCAGCGAGGCCGCCCACGCGGGCCAGACCCGCCAATCCGGCGAGCCTTACATCTCGCACCCCCTCGCGGTCACCGAAATCCTCGCCGGCTGGCGCCTGGACAGCCAGGCCCTGATGGCCGCCCTGCTGCACGACGTGATGGAGGACACCTCCGTCACCAAGGACGAGATCTCCGACACGTTCGGCCGCCCGGTGGCCGAGCTCGTCGATGGCCTGTCCAAACTCGACAAGATCGAGTTCCAGTCGGCCGAGGACGCGCAGGCCGAGAATTTCCGCAAGATGCTGCTCGCCATGGCGCGCGACGTGCGCGTCATCCTCATCAAGCTCGCCGACCGGCTGCACAACATGCGCACGCTCGGCGCGGTCCCCCCGGCCAAGCGGCGCCGCGTCGCGCGCGAGACGAAGGAAATCTACGCGCCGATCGCCAACCGCCTCGGCCTGAACAACCTGTACCAGGAGCTCGAAGAACTTTCGTTCGCCCACCTGTACCCCCTGCGCCATCGCGTGCTCGCAAAAGCCACGCGCTCGGCGCGCGGCAACCGGCGCGAGGTACTGGGCAAGACGCAGGAAGCCATCAAGGGCCGGCTGGAGGACGCGGGCATCGAGGCCGTCGTCAACGGCCGCGAGAAGCACATCTACAGCACCTACAAGAAGATGCTCGAAAAGCACCTCACGTTCTCCGAGGTGCATGACATCTACGGCTTCCGGGTCATCGTGAAGGAGGGCGTGCCCGCCTGCTATCTCGCCCTCGGCGCGCTCCACGGCCTGTACAAGCCCGTGCCGGGCAAGTTCAAGGACTACATCGCCATCCCGAAAGCCAACGGCTACCAGTCGCTGCACACCACGCTGATCGGCCCGTTCGGCACGCCGGTCGAGCTGCAGATCCGCACCGAGCAGATGCACCGCATTGCCGAGACCGGCGTCGCCTCGCACTGGATGTACAAGGACGAGGCGTCCACGCTCTCGGACCTGCAGAAAAAGACGCATCAGTGGCTGCAGTCGCTGCTCGAGATCCAGAACCAGTCGGGCGACTCGGCCGAATTCCTCGAGCACATCAAGGTCGACCTGTTCCCGGACGAGGTCTACGTGTTCACGCCCAGGGGCAAGATCCTGTCGCTGCCGCGCGGCGCGACCGCGGTCGACATGGCCTATGCGGTGCACACCGACATCGGCAACCGCTGCGTGGCGGCCAAGGTCAACAGCGAGCTGGTGCCCCTGCGCACCGAGTTGAGGAACGGCGACCGCGTCGAGATCGTCACCGCGAGCCACGCTAAGCCCAGCCCGGGATGGCTGCAGTTCGTGCGCACTGGGAAAGCTCGTTCCAACATCCGGCACTTCCTGAAGACCATGCAGTACGACGAATCTGCAGCCTTGGGCGAGCGGCTGCTCGAACAAGCCCTGCGCCCGCTGGGCGTCGCCCTCGCAGACATCGACGCGCAAGGCTGGGACCGCGCAATCCGCGACAGCGGCGCCCGATCGCGCCAGGAAGTGCTTGCAGATATCGGCCTGGGCAAGCAATTGCCCGCCGTGATGGCGCGGCGGCTCCTGCGATCGCGCGAAGCGCCCAAGGACGAGGGCAAGACGCCGGCGCGGCCGCTGGGCAGCGTGGTCATCCGCGGCACCGAAGGCATGGCCGTGCAGCTCGCGACCTGCTGCCGCCCGATCCCCGGCGACGCAATCGCCGGCTCGATCAAGAAGGGCCAGGGCCTCGTCGTCCACGCCGCCGACTGCCACCACATCGAGCGCTCAAGGAAGAACGAGCCGGACAACTGGATCGACGTCGATTGGGACCCGGCCTCGACAAAGCTCTTCCAGGCCGCCATCCAGGTGACCGTGACCAACCAGCGCGGCGTGCTCGCCAAGGTCGCCTCCGAAATCGCCGATGCCGGGTCGAACATCGATTCGATCACCATGGACGAGGACCGCTCGCTCTACACGACGATGCTGTTCGTGGTGGAAGTGGCGAACCGGCGGCACTTAGCGCGGGTCATGCGGTCGCTGAGGAGGTTGCAGGATGTGGTGAAGTTGGGGAGGGGGCGGGAGTAGGGGCGCGATCCTGACTCAAGCAGTATCGGTTACCGCATAACAAGGTTCCAGGCAGCGACGTTGTGCTCCTTGCGCCGGACATTCCACCTGCCCATGTTTTCAGAGATTTCTTGGAGGTTGACCACGTTCGGCTGGAGCAGCAGCTTCAAGTGGTCCCAGGAGTCAAAGTAGGTCACTTATCCAGTGAGTCGGAATAGCTCCATTTTATGAGGGTCTTGCCGATCGACGATGAATTTGGCGAAGGAATTGGTTTCTGCGGTATCCAAGAGAAATTGCGGCAGGCACTGGCGTAGGGCCGTGGTCACGACCAGTTCAGAGGGGGGA
>CANKMT010000038.1 GCA_947482825.1 Betaproteobacteria bacterium
GATCTTGATGAGTCGGTGCAACATATCCACGCCGACTATCCAGACTTTCCCCGCCAGCTCATCGAATCCCGCCTGATTTCATGGCTTGAGATGGACTATGCTTCCGAGTGCTACTCACCGGAGCAATTAGACCAGTTGGACCGGCTGACTGAGCGTTGGATTGACGACCAATACCCCCAGTCCGGGGCGCGGTAATATCGGGGGAGAACTCGGTACTCTTGAGAAGAAAAGTAAAGATCGTGCAAAGTTACTTGACTATCTGCCGATTATTTTTTCGGAAACAAGGAATTCCAGCAGCGTCTCGGCGGCGGCCCCCGGCGGCCCTGCACCGCCGTCCAGCCGCACTTCCGCGGCTTCCGGAACCTCGTACGGCGAATCGATGCCGGTGAAATTTGCGAGCTCGCCGCGGCGCGCCTTCCTGTAAAGCCCCTTCGGGTCGCGCCTTTCTGCTTCGGCCAACGGCGTATCCACGAACACCTCGACGAAGCGAACGCCTCCCCCCTCGACCAGCTCGCGCGCCATGCGCCGCTCCAGGCGGTAAGGGGAAATCAGCGACACGAGGACGATCAGCCCGGCGTCGGCCATGAGCTTTGCGACCTCCGCGACCCGGCGGACGTTTTCCACCCGGTCCGCCGCGGTGAAGCCGAGGTCGCGGCTCAGGCCATGCCTGACGTTGTCCCCGTCGAGGAGGTAGGTGTGCTTTCCCTGCGCGTAGAGGGCGCGGTCCACGAGGTTGGCGATCGTGGACTTGCCCGCGCCGGACAGCCCGGTGAGCCAGATGACCGCGGGCGCCTGGCCCTTTTGGCGTGCGCGGGCGGCATGGTCGACGTCGACGTGCTGTAGGTGGATGTTGTGCGCTCGGCGCAGCGCGAAATGCAGGAGCCCCGCGCCGACGGTGTCGTTTGTCAGGCGGTCGATGAGGATGAACCCGCCGGTCGCGCGATTGGCTGCGTAAGAGTCGAAAGCGAGCGCCCGGTCGAGCGAGAGGTTGCACACGCCGATCTCGTTTGCCGCAAGGCTTTTTGCCGCCAGGTGCTCGAACGTATCGGTGTCGACGCGGAATTTCGGCGCGCCCGGAACCGCGGTAACGGTAGCGGTGCCAAGCTTCATGAGGTAGCCGCGCCCCCCGAGCATGGGCTCGTCGCCCATCCAGACGACCGTGGCTTCGAACTGGTCCGCCACCTCGGGCCCGTCGGCCAATCCCGCGATCAGGTCTCCCCTCGATACGTCGATATTGTCCGCCAGCGTCAGGGTTACGGACTGGCCCGCGACGGCCTCGGGCAGGTCTGCGTCACGGGTAACAATGCGTTCCACGGTGGTCTCGCGCCCAGCCGGATAGACGCGTACCCGGTCACCGGCGCAAACGCGGCCTGACGCTACGCTGCCCGCGTAGCCACGGAATTCGGAATTCGGCCGGTTTACCCACTGAACCGGGTAGCGGAAGGGGAGTTCTTCCGAGCGCTGGGCGGTACTGGCCGCTTCGAGGGCTGCAAGCACGGTCGGGCCCGCGTACCAAGGCATCCGGTCGCCGGCCGCCACCAGGTTGTCTCCGGTCAGCGCCGAAACCGGTATGACCGCCGCCTGCGCCACGTTTACACGCGCGGCAAACGCCAGCGCATCCTTTTCTATTTTCCGGAAAGTCTCCTCGGAGTATCCGGCGAGATCCATCTTGTTGACTGCAAGCACCACCTGCCTGACGCCCATAAGCGCGGCGAGGTAGAAATGCCGCCGCGTCTGTACGAGCAGCCCGCTGCGCGCATCCACCAGAATGACCGCCAAGTCCGCGGTCGACGCACCGGTCACCATGTTGCGCGTGTATTGCTCGTGACCCGGCGTGTCGGCGATGAGGTAACGGCGCCGAGGCGTCGACAGGTAGCGATAGGCAACGTCGATCGTGATGCCTTGCTCGCGCTCCGCGGCCAGGCCATCGGCGAGCAGCGCGAAATCTAGGTTCGCCCCTTGCGTGCCATACCGGCCGGAGTCGGTGGCGAGCGCGGCGAGCTGGTCGTCCAGGATCCCGTCGGTCTCGTAGAGCAGGCGCCCAAGGAGGGTGCTCTTGCCGTCGTCCACGCCGCCGCAGATGACCACCCGCAACAATTCGCCGTCCGCGCTCAGAAGTAACCCTCCTGCTTTTTCTTTTCCATGGACGCCGCGCCATCGTGGTCGATGACCCGGCCTTGACGCTCGGAGACCCTCGCCGCGCGAACCTCGTTCACGATATCGGCCACCGTCCGCGCGTCGCTCTCGACCGCACCCGTCAATGGATAGCAGCCCAATGTACGAAAGCGCACCGTTCGCAGCTCTGGCGCCTCCCCGGCCGCCAGCGGCATGCGCTCGTCATCGACCATGATCAGCGCGCCGTCACGCTCGACGATCGGGCGCGGCTTGGCAAAATACAGCGGCACCACCGGAATGCGCTCGAGCTCGATATAGCGCCAGACGTCGAGCTCCGTCCAGTCCGAGAGGGGGAACACGCGCAGGCTTTCGCCCTTGTTCTTGCGCACGTTGTACAGGCGCCAAAGCTCCGGCCGCTGCCGCTTGGGATCCCAGCGATGCATCGCGGAGCGAAACGAAAAAATGCGCTCCTTGGCCCGGGACTTTTCCTCGTCGCGGCGCGCGCCGCCAAAAGCGACGTCGAAGCCGTACTGGTCCAGCGCCTGTTTCAGACCCTGCGTCTTCATTATGTCGGTGTGGACCGCTGACCCGTGCGTGAACGGGTTGATGCCTTTCGCCAGCCCCTCCGCGTTTGTGTGAACGCGCAGGTCCAGCCCTTGCTCGCGCGCGGTCTGGTCGCGGAACGCGTACATCTCGCGGAATTTCCAGGTGGTATCGACGTGCAGCAGGGGAAAAGGCAATTTGCCGGGGAAGAACGCTTTTTGTGCCAGGTGCAGCAGCACGGCACTGTCCTTGCCGACGGAGTAAAGCATCACCGGGTTTGCAGCCTCCGCGACCGCTTCGCGCAGTATGTGGATGGCCTCGGCTTCAAGCCGCTGGAGGATGCCAAGTGTCACGGGTCACTCTTGGGTCGATCGCGCAACCTGCAACGGCATGCTCGATTTATGTGTTTAACGAATCCAATCCTATCGTATTCTAAGCGCCCCATATGCTCACGCGGAGCGAATCCATGGCGCACCCTCCCAGGCTCGGCGGCGTAACGTTTCACCATGCGGGCGCATTCTGGTTTGGGGCCCTCGCCGTCACGGCAGGAGTGATCGCCCACCTGCCCATGTACCTGATGGGCAAGGAGAGTGGTTATCGCCTCGTGGGCATGCCGATGGACCTGCCGATGATGATCGGGATGGCGGCGATCGTGGTCGGCCTTCTCGCCAGCCTGTACGGGCTCTATCCGGGGGCGGCCGCGACGCCCCCCGGCGGCGCACCCAAGGTTCGCGTGAGCGCGATGGACGACGCGCCGATCACGCTTGCGCACGTGGGCCTGCTGCTGACCATGGCGGTCGCGGTCATGATCGACATCATGAAGCCGACGGCGCTCGCATTCGTGATGCCGGGCATGGCGCTCGAGTACGACCTGAAGTCGCCCCTCAATCCTGGCGGAACCATCCCCGTCGCGTACGTTTCGTTGTCGGGCATCGTCGGAACCGTGCTGGGCTCGTTTGTGTGGGGCTGGCTGGGAGACAGGATCGGGCGGCGCGCGTCCATTCTGTATGCGGGGATTGGGTTTATCGGCACGTCGATCTGCGGCGCCATGCCCGGGTTCTACTGGAACCTGGTGATGTGCTTCATGATGGGCCTCGCGGTCGGTGGCATGCTGCCGATTTGTTACGCGCTTCTGGCCGAGGTGATCCCTGCCCGCCACCGAGGCTGGCTGATGATCCTGATCGGGGCCGACATCGCAGGCGCCTATCTGCTGACCAGCTGGCTCGCGGCCGAGCTGGTGCCCACCTACAGCTGGCGCATCCTGTGGCTGATCGGCCTGCCCACGGGGGTGATCTTCATCCTGCTCAATCGCTGGATCCCGGAGTCGCCACGTTTCCTGCTTGCCAATGGACGCGACGCCGAGGCACACGCGGTCATGGAGCGCTACGGCGCCGTAATCGTTCCGCAGGCCGAATCCGGGATGGAAATCGAAGCGGCAGTGAAGAGTCACTGGGCAGAACTTTTCGGCCCCCGGTGCATGCGTGGCTCGCTGGTGGTGGGGTGCCTTGCGCTTGGCTCAGGCCTCGTACTTTTTGGATTCAACCTGTGGATTCCGACCAACCTTCGCAAGCTCGGATTCGCGGAGGCCGACGCAATCCTGCGCAACGCGGCGCTGATGGGGTTTCCGCTGACTTTCGCGGTGGCCTGGTTATACGGTTTCTGGAGCAGCAAGAAAACAATCATTCTCCTTTCGTCCCTCACGGCGGCCGCCCTGTTCGGCTTCGTCATTGCGGGCGATGCGATCGTGGCAAACCGGACGCTGCTCTATGCGCTGCTGATCGTACCGATCTGGGGAATCAGTTCGATCGTTGCAGTACTCTCGGTCTACAGTTCCGAGATCTACCCCACCCGGATCCGTGCCCGCGGTGCGGGGTTTGCGGCGGGCGCGAGCAAGTTTGGCGGGGTTGCGATCATCGCGCTGGTCATTGCAGGCCTCGCTACGCCATCGATCGCCGGTGTAGCTCTCGTTGGCGCGATTCCGATGGCGCTTGCTGCGCTGCTGACCGCGATGTTCGGCGTCGAGACGCGCAACCGGACGCTCGAGGAAATTGCCGCCGAGGAGTTGGCTCGCGCGGGCTGATCCAAGAGGGCAGATGGCGCTAGAATCGGCGACCGAATCCAATGACGCGGAGTCGGCCATGCAACCCTCGATGCTCGAAGAGATCGTCCAAAACCCGAATCCCTACCCGATCGTGGCCGAAATGGAACTGCCCGAAGTCTGGCAGCTCTGCCAGCAGGCGCGCGACCTCGCGTGGGACCCGGCGAAGATCGACTACTCGGACCTCGCCCGCGCAAACCTGCCCGACGAAGTGCGGCGGGCCGGCGCGGAATGGTGGAGCCTGCGCGCGTGGATGGAGCATGGCGCGACGCCCTACGGTGCGGAGCGTTACCGCGACGCGGTGGCCTCGCACCAGCCGTTCGAGGTCAAGCAGCAGATCGTCAATTTCATCGCCGAGGAACTGCGCCATCACGAGGCGTCTTTCCGCGTCGCGCGGGCCATCGGCGGCAGCGTGGCCGATTACGAAGCCACGCCACGCGCCGACTACTTCCAGACCATCATCCCGAAATTCCACGACGAGAAGGACGAGAAGGCGATGTCCTTTTTCGGCGGCCTCGCGGTCAATACACTGTTCGAGCAGCTTTCGGGCGAGCTCCTCCAGGCCCGCTACGAGAACGCGCGCTTCGAGTCGATCCGCGAAGCCTGCAAACTGATCCTGCGCGACGAGGCCCGGCATATCCAGTTCGGCCGCATCGTCATGCGGCGCTTCTTCCCGGCGCTCTCCACCGAGGAGAAGGCCCTGCTCGGCGCGAAAGTGTCGAAGAAGCTGCGCGGCTCGCTGCTCAACGGCGTATACGCGGTCGTGAACCTCCCCGAGGACGAAAGGAAACGCTCGTCGCGCAATCGGGCGCTGGCGGCCGAGTACGGCCTTGGGGCAACGCACCCGGACGAGGAGATGGGCATCATCAAGACCGCGTTGGACAAGATCCGCGAAGACGTGGCGCCGTGGAACGTGCCGATCCCGGCGATTCCCGAAGTCGATGGCCTCCAGAAGGCCGCCGCTTGAAACGCACGGTCGCAAAGGCGGTTGCGGCGCTCTGTGCCGTTGCGCTTCTTGCGCCCGCGAGTTCGGCACTCGCGCAGGCCTGGCCGGCGAAACCGGTGCGCCTCATCGTCCCCTACCCGCCCGGCGGCTCTGCGGACATCCTTGCGCGCGGTCGCCGTCACCGGACGCGAAAGATCGGCTGCGCTTCCGGGCGTGCCGACCGTGGCCGAGTCCGGCGTGCCTGGCTACGAGGTGAGCGCATGGTTCGGCTTCTTCGCGCCGGCGGGCACCCCTGCCGCGGTCGTGAACGCACTGAACGCCGAAACGGTGAAGGCGATGCGGTTGCCCGAGCTTCGCGAGCGCCTCGGCAGCCAGGGCGCCGACCCGGTCACCAGCACTCCCGAACAGTTCGCCTCCTACGTGAAGGACGAACTGGCCAAGTGGACGCGCGTGGTGAAGGCCTCGGGCATGAAGGCGGATTGAATGGGATTGATTAAATGGGGCCAGGCTCAATTACCCGCACAGGTGCCCGACTTTCTGCAGCCGCACTGGGTAATTGAGCCTGGCCCCATTTAATCTCGGTAATTGAGCCTGGCCCCATTTAATCCGAGGAAGCCCGCTTTCGCGGTCCGCGCCTTCGACGATGGGCCGCTCAGGGCGAGGCCGCCGGAAGAAATCCGCTACGGGACCGGCAAATGCGCGCTCGGGCCGGTCCTGGTGGCCTCGAGCGAGGAGGGCATCGTGACGATCATGATCAGGGGCGAGGCGGCCTCGTTGGTGCCCGAGTTACGGCAACGATTCCCGAAGGCAAACCTGATCCGCGATGAGAAGGCCTGCCGGGTGGCCGTCGCGAAAGTCATCGCGTATGTCGCCCTCCCGGCCGGTCGGTTCAAACTTGCACTCGACATTCGCGGCACCGAATTCCAGCAGCGAGTCTGGCAGGAAGTGCGCAAGATCCCGTTCGGCAAGACTTCGACGTATTCGAAAATTGCCGAAGCGATCGGCGCGCCAAAGGCGATGCGCGCGGTTGCCAGTTCCTGCTCGCGGAACTGGTTCTCTTTCGCAGTACCCTGTCACCGGGTCCTGCACAGCCAAAACGCGGACCTCGCGCACCGCGACCGGCAAGGCAGCATCCAATACAAGTGGGCGGCTTACGAGGCCAGACTGCTCGCCAAGCGTGGGCGGCCCGATCCTACGCCGGCCGGTTAAATACTGCCAAATTCTAGCGGACCCCCGCGTCTGTATTGACTCTCCAGCCGAAATGCTGCCATCTGCGTCCGCCGCCCCTGGCCCTAGACCTTCGGAACGAAGCGCATCCCCACCGCGAGCCGGTTCCATGCATTGATGGTCGCGATCGCAAGCGAAAGCTTGGCGATCTCTTCCTCGCTGAACTGGGCGCGCACCTCCTCAAAAACCTCGTCTGGCGCATGCCCTTCGGTCAGCAGCGTAAGGGCCTCGGTCCATGCAAGCGCGGCGCGCTCTCGCGCGTCATAGCACGGCGCTTCCCGCCACGCGGCGAGCAAGTGGAGGCGGTCTTCGGTCTCGCCGAGCTTCCTCGCGTCGCGCGTGTGCATGTGGATGCAGAACGCGCACCCGTTGATCTGCGAAGCCCGCGTCTTCACGAGTTCGAGCAGCTTGTGGTCCAGGCCGCACTCGTTCGTATAGGCCGACAGCGTGCGCATGGCCTGGTAGGCCTCGGGGGAGGCCTTGTACATTTCCAGTCTCGGTTTCATCGCCCCGCGCCCCTATTGCTCGATCTTCACGCCCCGCCAGAACGCGACGTGATCCTTGATGTGCTTCGCTTCGGGCTTGGGGTCGGGGTAGAACCATGCCGCGTCCTTGTTGACCTTGCCATCGACCACCACGTCGAAGTAACTGGCGATGCCCTTCCAGTGGCAGCTGGTCTGGGTGTCGCTCGGGCCCATGTGCTCCTTGCGGATTGCGCCGGGCGGAAAGTACGTATTGCCTTCGACGATCTCGACCTGCTCGGACTCGGCGATGACCTTGTCGTTCCAGAGTGCTTTTGGCAAAGGAGCCTCCTTAGTAGTGGGATTCGGCAAACACGATGTGGCCGTCTTTCGCCGGCCAGTTCTGCACGGTCATCGCTTCATCGTTGAAGCGGGCCGGCACGGCGCGCAGCGGTGCTTCGGGAAGCAGCAACTTGCCGGTCGACACTCCCGGCACGCCCTGGTTGATTCCCGGCGGCACCTTGCCGTCGAGCGTGAATACGTCCCGGCCGTGGCCGAAATAGCCGCGCGGGCGCGTGATCGTGACGACGCTGCCGGCGGCCAGGTCGGACTTGGCGATGTCCGCCGGGCGCACGTGGACGAGATTGCTCGATCGCGGGAAAGGCGAGCGATAGACATGCGTGATCGAGTGGCCCGGCGCAACAACGACGAATTCATAGTGAGTCTCGAGCCGCGCGTTGAATGGCCCCCACAGGCCGTCGGCGCCGGTTGTTTTCGCGTGTACTGCGGCACCGCGCCGCGCACCGGTGTTGCGATCGACTTCGTACACCTCCACTTTCGCCCCGGCCACCGGCAAATTGGTCGGCACCCCGCCCGGCATCCCGCTCACCTTGCCGTTGAGGACCGGCGGCTGCTCGGTCGCGATCGCCAGTTGAGCCGGCGCCCGGCCGGTGATGAAGCGGAACATTTCAGCGAAGGCAGGCGCATCGAATGAGGTTTCGCGGTGGTCGATCCTCGGGATCACCACGTTTTCCGCCCCTTTCAGCTCGGGCCCGTCGAACCCCACGCCGGTAGCGCGTCCGGGGGCGCCGACGAAAGCCCCGTCGGGCTGCGCGAACTTGTCGTTGGTATCGCTGCGGCTGGTCATGAAGCGCACGCCCGGCACCACTTCGTTCGGGCCTGCGTTGAGCTGCATGAGGAACGCACCCTTGCCATTGAACTCGCTGCCGCGCGTCTGTTCCCAGTCGAAGACGCCATGGTTCGGGGTGCCCCCGAGGATCGCGTGCGACACCTTGGCCGCGCCGCCGCCGTTCTTGACGTAATTCCGGATCGCATTGCCGCCGCGCGAGTTGCCGATCAGGACCACCTTGTCGCGCCCGGTGAGCTTGCGCACTTCGTCCACCTTGGCGGCGAGCTCCTGCATTGCTTCGGCGGCCGAAGAGCGCAGCGGCTGCGGCTTGGCGTCATCGTTGCGCGCAAGCGGATGACGAAAGTCGATCGCGTGCAGCAGCGACCGGTCGTAGCCATTTATTACTGCGCTCCGCGAAAGTAGGGCCAGAGCGTCGTAGTCCACAGCGCCGCGGTGTCGCCATTGCCGTGCACGAACACGATCGGCGGCTGCGACCCGCCCTCCGGGGGTAAGCCGGGAGGCAGCTGCGCGCAGGCGCCGAGGGCCAGAACGAGGAGGACAAAAAGGCGGCGTGACAACTGCAGCATGGGATTCACTCCGTATTCGACTGGCGCGGCCGGCGGCAGTTTCTCCCTGCCCGCACATCCGGGCGGCGCCGCGAAGATGATACTTCGCGACTTGACGCTGATGTAAGGGAATCCGTGCCCCGCGCGACCACCCAGAATGAACCAGGGACAAGGCGAGCCTTTTGATGAGCTGCGAGATTGCGCGGGAACGGCTTGCGCGCCGGCGACCAAAGCCATAGATTGCAGCGATCCGCACCACTTTCCGGTCGAACCGAATGGCCAAGCAATCCCCGGGCACCCTCGACGCGCAGGACCTCGCCCGGCATCGTCCCCAGCTGCTCAAGTACGCAATGCTCCAGTTGCGCAATACCGCTCAGGCCGAGGACGCCGTGCAGGAAACGCTGCTCGCGGCGGTCCGAGGCGCGCAGACGTTTGCCGGCGGCTCGACGGTGCGCACCTGGCTGATCGGCATCCTCAAGCACAAGATCGTCGATTCGATGCGCAAGTCCGGCCGGGAGCAGAGCCTGGACGAGTACGAAACATCGCCCGACGACATGGATGCGATGTTCCAGCCCGACGGCCACTATGCCGAGCGGCCCGCGGACTGGGGCGACCCGGAGCAAGCCTTGTCCCGGCACCGGTTTTTCGAAGTCATGGAGCAATGCATGGAGAGCCTGCCCAAGACCACCGCGCAGGCTTTTGCCATGCGTGAAATCATGGGCCTCGAGACCGGCTAAATCTGCGCCAACCTCTGCATAACGAATTCGAACTGCTGGGTCCTGCTCTACCGGGCGCGCATGAAATTGCGCGAATGCCTCGAAAAGAACTGGATCAAGGCGGGCGGCCGGTCATGAAGCTCAGTTGCAAGGAGGCCAGCCGCCTGATGTCCGAAGGGCAAGACCGCGATCTCGCGTTCGGGCAGCGCGCCGCACTGCGCCTGCACTTGATGATCTGCACGGCGTGCTCGCGTGTAAAGACGCAATTCGCGTTCCTGCACCGCGCCGCGGGCGAATATCCCGGCCCGGAGCCGGACGACGGCCCGCCAAAATCCTGAGAGGATCCATGGACATCAAGGCACTGACATTCGACACCGGCGGCACGATCCTCGACTGGCATGCGGGCATCGGCGGGGCCTTCGCAGCCGCCGGCGCAAGACGCGGGCTGAGCGCGGACTGGCCGGCGATCACCAACGAATACCGGCGCCGCTCGCTCAAGGGCATCGTCGGGCAGGTCGATCCGGATTTCAATTTCGATGACGTGCATCGCACGATGCTCGATTCCGTCATCGCGGACTTCAGGCTCGAAGCGTTGACCGCCGGGGATCGCGATGCGATCTGGCGCACCTGGCACGACCTGGAGGCGTGGCCGGATTTTCCGGCAGCGCTGGCGCGGTTGCGGCGGCGCTACGTGGTCGCGTCCTTTACGCTGCTGACCACTTCGCTCGTCATCGACGTGTCGAAGAAGAACTCGATCGATTGGGACGCGATCATCTCGTGCGAGATGATCGGGACCTACAAGACGCGGCCCGAGGCCTACCAGACGGCGGCCAAGTGGCTCCAGCTGGAGCCTGCGCAGATCCTCATGGTCGCCTGCCACAACTTCGACCTGAACGCCGCGCTGGCCTGCGGCTACAAGACTGCTTTCGTCAGGCGCCCGACGGAGTGGGGCGGCGAAGGCCCTCCGGACCCGGTCCCCAACCCGGCACACACGCTGGTGGTGGATACTTTCCCCGAACTCGCGGAGCGGCTCGGGGCCTAGGCGAAGAACAGCGGGAGGAGACCATCCCCGCCGGCCGGTGCGGCGCTCAGCGCTCCAGCAGGCCTTGCTTGTCGGTCACTTTGGACCAGTGGTCGGCGTCGGCCGGCGCGTCTTTGCGCTCGATGATCGGTTTCCAGAGCGGCGCCAGTTCGGCATTCAGCGCAATGAACGCTCTTTGAGTGTCCGGGACGTCGTCTTCGGCAAAGATCGCCTCGACCGGGCACTCCGGGACGCAAAGCGTGCAGTCGATGCACTCATCCGGGTCGATGACCAGCATGTTCGGGCCCTCGCGGAAACAGTCCACGGGGCAGACGTCGACGCAGTCGGTGTACTTGCATTTGATGCAGGATTCGGTGACGACAAAAGTCATATTGGTCTGCAGCAGCTTCCGAGGCTGAGGGAAATTGGTTTATGAATCCACAGTTTAGCATGCACCCTTGCGTTCCCCGGGGTCGCCCCCATAATTGCTTCCTGCGGCGACCCGCCCCAACGCCGCGCCCCCAATTCACTTCCGAGGAAACATGAGCAGTTCATCGATTCACCACGTGACCGACGCCAGTTTCGAGCCCGACGTCCTCAAATCCGACCTCCCCGTCTTGCTGGACTACTGGGCCGAGTGGTGCGGCCCCTGCAAATCGATCGCCCCGATCCTCGAAGAAGTCGCGAAGGACTACCAGGGCCGCCTCAAGATCGCCAAGATCAACGTCGACGAGAACCAGGCCGTGCCGGCAAAATTCGGCATCCGCGGGATCCCGACGCTGATGCTCTTCAAGAATGGCAACGTCGAGGCCACCAAGGTCGGCGCCCTCTCGAAATCGCAGCTTACGGCGTTTCTTGACAGCAATATCTAAAGGTCTTAGGCTCAGGCACTGAGTTGCCGCGCCGCCAGAAGAGAGAAATCCCCCCTCCGGCGCGGCCAGTAAGACAGGTTTCAAGGCAAGACCCGCAGTCCCAAGCATCGGCATCAGGCAGGTCCCAGCACCCCCGGCACCCGATGGCGGTGCAACCCCTCCGCGGCATTTCTTCTTCGTGCACTCTGCGTTCCACGCACCTTCCTTTCGGCGTTCGCCATGCATTTATCAGAACTGAAAACCCAGCACGTCACGCAGCTCGTCGAGCTCGCGGTCACGAACGAAATCGAGGGCGCCAACCGCCTGCGCAAGCAGGACCTCGTCTTCGCGATCCTCAAGAACCGCGCGAAGAAGGGCGACGCGATCTTCGGCGACGGCACGCTCGAAGTGCTGCCCGACGGATTCGGTTTCCTGCGCTCCCCGGACACTTCGTACCTGGCTTCGACCGACGACATCTACGTTTCGCCCTCCCAGATCCGCCGCTTCAACCTGCACACCGGCGACACGATCGAAGGCGAGATCCGCACCCCCAAGGACGGCGAGCGCTACTTCGCCCTGGTCAAGGTCGACAAGGTCAACGGCGAAGCGCCCGAGGCATCGAAGGGCAAGATCCTCTTCGAGAACCTGACCCCGCTGCACCCGACCGAGCGCCTCAAGCTCGAGCGCGAGATCAAGGCCGAGGAAAACATCACCGGCCGCATCATCGACATCGTCGCGCCGATCGGCAAGGGCCAGCGCGGCCTGATCGTCAGCCCGCCCAAGGCCGGGAAGACGGTCCTCATGCAACACATCGCGCACGCGATCACCTCCAACCACCCCGAAGCGGTGATGATGGTGCTGCTCATCGACGAGCGCCCCGAGGAAGTCACCGAGATGACCCGCACCGTGAAGGGCGAGGTGGTCGCCTCGACCTTCGATGAGCCGGCCCAGCGCCACGTGCAAGTCGCCGAGATGGTGATCGAGAAGGCCAAGCGCCTCGTGGAGCACAAAAGGGACGTCATCATCCTGCTCGACTCGATCACCCGCCTTGCCCGCGCCTACAACACCGTGCAGCCGGCTTCCGGCAAGGTCCTCACCGGCGGCGTGGATGCGAACGCGCTCCAGAAACCCAAGCGATTCTTCGGCGCCGCGCGCAACATCGAGGAAGGCGGCAGCCTCACCATCATCGCCACTGCGCTGGTCGAAACCGGCAGCCGCATGGACGACGTGATCTACGAGGAATTCAAGGGCACCGGCAACCTCGAGATCCACCTCGATCGCCGCATGGCCGAAAAACGCATCTATCCCGCAATCAACGTAAACCGCTCCGGCACGCGCCGCGAGGAACTGCTGATCGAGAAGGACATCCTGCAGAAGATCTGGGTGCTGCGTAAGCTCCTGTACCCGATGGACGAGCTCGAAGCGGCCGAATTCCTGATCGACAAGGTGCGCGCCAGCAAGACCAATGCCGACTTTTTCGACTCGATGCGCCGCGGCTAGTCCTCGAAACCGGGGGTTTGCCTTAACCTCCTGATTTACGTATAATTCGCGCCTCGATTTTCACCTTGGCCACGGCAAAATCGCGTGGCGACCAAAGCAAAAGAAAGCAAAAGAAAGCAAAAGGATTCAAAGGATTCCAAATGAAGACCGCCGGCCACCCCGAATACAAGGACGTGATTTTCCTCGATACGAGCTGCAGTTTCTCGTTCATGACCCGCTCGTGCATCGACACCAAGGGTCGCGAGACCATGAAGTGGACCGACGGGAACGAGTACCCGCTGGTCAAGATCGAAATCTCGTCCGAATCGCATCCCTTCTACACGGGCAAGCAGAAAATCATCGATACCGCGGGCCGGATCGAGAAGTTCAAGCGTCGCTACGCGACCAAAGCGAAGACCGCCGAGCCCGCTGCCTGAATCGCGGCAACTGCAAGACCAAAAGCCCCCGCGGCGTGAGTCCGGGGGCTTTTTCTTTTTCAAAACAAAAGCTTGGACTGACCTCTTGCGGGCCGGGTGCTAGAATTGCCGGATGAAGCCGCAGCGGACTGACCTGCCCTCCCGCACCACGATCTGCTCGAGCCTGCCCTGAACCCCTTGCGTTTCCCGAGCCGCTCCCTGATCGCCTTGCCCCCGTCCTTCGGGTTGCTGAGCCTGCTGGTGCTCGCCTTCGTCCTGCCCGGCCTGTTCAACCATGATCCGTGGAAGTCATTCGACGCGATCGGGGTCGAAGTGGTCCACCAAATGCACTTGTCGGGCGACTGGCTCGTGCCTCGCGTGGCCGGTAAGCCCTGGCTGGAAGACCCGCCGTTCTTTCACTGGGTGTCGCTGATCCTGGTGCGCCTTGCCTCGTTCGCGCTGCCGTTCCACGACGCCGTCCGGGCGGCAAGCGGCCTGATGGTGCTTGCGGCTTGCGGTTTCCTCTACGCAGCCGCCTGCGCGCCCCGGCAGGACGATGGGGACACGCGTTCGGAAGCGGCGACCGCGGTCCTCCTGCTGGTCGGGACCATCGGCCTGATGGTCCATGCGCACGAAGCGATCACCGATCTTGCAACGCTGGCGGCATGCAGCGCGGCGTTCGCGGCGCTCATCCGCGCCGGCGAGCGGCCGGTGCTCATGGGACTCGCTTTCGGGGCGGCGCTCGGCATTGCATTCCTCTCGACCGGCTTCGTCACTGCGATCGGCATGATGCTCGGGGCGCTGGCGGCGACAGTAGCCTGCGCGCAGTGGCGCAACCGGCGCCACGCACTGTTCCTTGCCGTCGGCGCCGTCGTCGCGCTCGCGGTGGCGTCGAGCTGGCCCCTGGCCCTGCACGCGCATTCGCCGCAAGTCTTTTCGGCGTGGCTCGCGGGAGCGATCCGGCAACGCGGAGACTTCGGCGCGAATTTCGCCTACTTTCTCGAGATCTCTGCCTGGTTCCTGTGGCCGATGTGGCCGCTTGCGCTCTGGACACTGTGGGCAAAGCGCCGCGCGCTGCTCGAGCCGGGATTGTTTGCCCCGCTCGCGGCGTTCGTGTGCCTCTTCATCGGGGTCTCGCTGAGCGGCCCGCGGCAGGACATCAATCTCCTTGCCACGGTGCCGCCGCTCGTGCTCTTTTGCGCCCGGGGGCTGCCGGCACTACGCCGCGGCGCCGGCGCGGCCTTCGACTGGTTCGGCGTAATGACCTTCGGGTTCTTCGCTTTCCTGATCTGGGGCGGATACATCGCGATGATGACGGGCTGGCCGCCCAAGGTGGCGCGCAACTTCTCGAAGCTCGCGCCGGGCTTCGAGCCGCAGTTCGCCTGGCTGCCTTTTGTCACCGCATTGGCAATCACCTTGCTCTGGTTGCTGCTGGTGTTGCGCCTGGCGCCGGCGCCGTCTCGCAGCGCCACGCGATGGGCTGCGGGCGTCGTTCTGTTCTGGGGTACGTTCGCGACTTTGTGGATGCCTTGGGCCGACCATCTCAAGTCTTATCGCAGCGTCGCAATCCACCTCAAGGCCAACCTGCCGTTCGGCAGCCCGTGCATCGCCGGCCGCAATCTGGGCACGCCCCAACGCGCGGCGCTCAGCTACCATGCCGGGCTGCGCCTGGACGGTCCCGAATCCCTATGCAGGCTCATGGTCGTGCAGGGCTCGCCCAAGCACGAGCGAGACGCGCCGGGCGCAGGCTGGTCCAAGGTCGCCGATGTCGGCCGGCCGGGCGACAAAGCCGAGCGCTTCAGGCTCTACCGGAAGGATCCATGACCTCCCTCACGCAAACCACCGCGTGGCGTGCGTTGCAGTCGCACGCCGCCGAACTGAGCGCGATCAAGCTCGGTCAGCTGATGGCCGAGCTGGCGCGTGAGGTTCATTGCACCGTGCGCGGCGCGGGGTTGACCTTCGACTGGTCGCGGCAGAAAGCCGGCCACGAAACCCTCGTCCTCCTGTCGCGCCTGGCGCAGCAGCAGGACTGGACCGGCTGGCGGACAAAGCTGTTCGCAGGCGACCCGGTGAACGTCACCGAGGACCGCGCTGCCTGGCACGTGGCGCTGCGGCGCGCGGCGTACGCGCCCGAAGAAGTCCGAAACTCGCTGACCGCCGCTCGAAGAATCGCCGAAGCGCTGCGCGGCGGGCACTGGAAGGGCGCGACCGGGAAAACCATCGCCCATGTCGTTCACATCGGCATTGGCGGCTCCGATCTCGGGCCGCGCATGGCCCTGGACGCGCTCGACGAGTTCCGCGACGCGGCGCTCAGGTTCGATTGCGTAGCCAATGTCGATCCGGCCGACCTCGGTCGAGTCCTTGCGCGTTGCGATCCGGAGCGCACGCTTTTCGTGGTCGCTTCCAAGACCTTCACGACACAGGAAACGCTATTGAACGCGACCGCCGCGAGGGACTGGCTGCTTGCCGGTTTGCCTTCGGGGGCCGCGCCCGGCGCACATTTCCTGGCCTCGACTGCCAACGTCGAAGCGGCAGTTGCGTTCGGGATCCTGCCGGACAACGTCCTGCCCAATTGGGACTGGGTCGGCGGCCGCTATTCGATCTGGTCGAGCGTGGGCGTGACGCTCATGCTTGCGATCGGGCCCGCGCGGTTCGACGAATTTCTCGCCGGCGCGGCCGAAGTCGACGCGCATTTCCTGTCGGCCCCGTTGGATAAGAATATTCCGGCGCTGATGGCCCTGCTGGGTCTGTGGAACATCAACTTCCAGGGGGCGCCAACGCTCGCGGTGCTGCCCTACGCCCATTCGCTGGCGCAGTTCCCCGCCTACCTGCAGCAGCTCGAGATGGAGTCGAACGGCAAGTCGGTCAGTCGCGCCGGGGAGCCGCTCGACTACGCGACCGCGCCCGTCGTCTGGGGGGCGGCCGGCACCGTGGGACAGCATTCCTTCCACCAGCTGCTCCACCAGGGCACGGCGGCGGTGCCGGCCGATTTCATCGTCGTGCGCGAAGGGGCTTACGATCGCGAAAGGCATGCGATCCTCGCTGCAAACGCCTACGCCCAGGCCGAGGCCCTGGCGCTCGGGCGCCATGAAGCGGCGCTCGAGCCCTGGCGCCGCTATCCGGGCGAGCGCCCCTCGTCGGTGATCGGCCTGGAGCGCGTCGATCCGCGCAATCTCGGGCGCCTGATTGCGCTGTACGAGCACAAGGTCTTCATGCAAGGCGTCCTCTGGGACATCAACAGTTTCGACCAGTGGGGCGTCGAATACGGCAAGCAACTCGCGGCGCAGAGGCTTGCGCAGCCAACAGGCCACCAACCCTAAGGAGAGGCCCTCATGGACCATGAAACTTTCAACCTCGGCATCCGCAAGTTCCTCAAGATGGTCGGGGTCAACTCCCAGCGCGAGATCGAGCAGGCGGTCGGCAAGGCGATCGAATCGGGCAGGCTCAAGGGCGATGAGGCCCTGAGGGCGCGGGTGCTGCTCGAGATCCCGGAGATCGGGCTGAAGGTGCCGTTCGAGGGCGAGATCAAGCTAAAATGAACTGGCAAAATTTTCGCGCGTTGGAATGCACGCTGAAGCGGCATTCAACGCGCAATCGGAGATTCGCATGAACAAGGCGAGAGAGTTTGACCAGAGCGTGGTGACGGAATTGCAGGCGCTCCTCGGGGACCGGCTGACCACCTCGCCCGGCATCCGCGAACACCATGGCAAGGACGAGTCCTACTTCCCAATCGCGCCGCCCGATGCGGTCGTGTTCCCGCACACGACCGAAGAAGTGCGCGACATCGTCAATATCTGCCGCCGCCACCAGGTGCCGATGATCCCCTACGGCGTGGGCACCTCGCTCGAGGGCCACACGCTGGCGGTCGAGGGCGGCGTGTGCGTCGACCTGTCGCAGATGAACAAGGTCCTGCATGTGCACGAGGAAGACCTCGACGCCGTGGTCCAGGCCGGCGTCACGCGCAAGACGCTGAACGAGCACATCCGCCACACGGGTCTCTTTTTCCCGGTGGACCCGGGCGCCGATGCGACGCTCGGTGGCATGGCCGCGACGCGCGCTTCGGGAACCAACGCCGTGCGCTACGGCACCATGCGCGAGAACGTGCTCGCCCTCACCGTGGTGCTCGCCGACGGCCGCATCATCCGCACCGCGAGCCGGGCAAAGAAATCCGCGTCAGGGTACGACCTCACGCGCCTGTTCGTCGGCTCGGAGGGGACCCTCGGGATCATCACCGAGGTGACGGTCAAGCTGTACGCGGTCCAGGAGGCCATGTCGGCGGCGGTCTGCGCGTTCGACACGATCGACGGCTGCACGAAGACCGTCATCCAGACGATCCAGGCCGGCGTGCCGATCGCGCGCTCCGAGATCGTGTGCGAGGAAACGATCAAGGCGATCAACAAGTACAACAAGACCAGCTATCGCGTTGCGCCCACGCTGTTCTTCGAGTTCCATGGAACCGCGGCTTCGGTAGTGGAGCAGGCCGAGATCGTCCAGGAGATCGCGAGGGAAAACGGCGGCATGGACTTCATCTGGGCCACCAAGCCCGAGGAGCGCACCAAGCTCTGGGAGGCGCGCCACAACGCCTACTTCGCCTGCCTGCAGTTGCGGCCCGGCTCGCGCTCGGTCTCGACCGACGTCTGCGTGCCGATCTCGCGCCTGGCCGAATGCGTTGCCGAATCGATGGAAGACGTCAAGTCGTATGTCGCGCCGGTGCCGCTCATGGGCCATATCGGCGACGGCAATTTCCACCTGATGTTCCTCGTCGACCCGAACAACCCGGCCGAACTGGAACAGGCCAAAGCCTTCAACAAGCGGCTGGTCAAGCGCGCGATCGAGATGGAAGGCACCTGTTCCGGGGAGCACGGCATCGGCTTGGGCAAGCAATCCTCGCTCGTTCAGGAGCACGGCGAGGCCGTAGACGTGATGCGCGACCTCAAGCGGCTGTTCGACCCGGACAATCTCATGAACCCGGGCAAGCTGATCCCGATGCAATAGCAACATCACCAGGGAACCTGAACCATGAGCGCCGAGAAAAAACTCAAGCAACTGGGCATCACGCTCCCGCCGGTCTCATCGCCGGTGGCAACCTACGTCAACGCCGTGCAGACCGGCAACCTACTGTACCTGTCAGGCAAGGGGCCCCTCTCCGTGGACGGCAAGCGCCCCGCGGGCAAGCTCGGGCGCGAGTTCACGATCGAGCAGGGGTACCAGCATGCGCGCACGACTGGCCTCGACCTGATCGCAGTCATGCGCACCGAGCTCGGCAGCCTCGATCGCGTAAGGCGGATCGTCAAGGTGCTCGGCATGGTGAACTGCACGCCGGACTTCACCGACCCGCCGAAAGTGATCAACGGCGCCTCGGACCTGTTCGTCGAAGTCTTCGGAGAAAAGGGACGCCACGCACGCTCGGCGGTCGGCCTTAACTCGCTGCCGATGGGCATCCCGGTCGAGATAGAGATGATCGTGGAAGTCGAACCCGTCCGTGCCCGCAGGGCGGCCGCGGGCAAGCCCGCGAAAACGGCCAGGGCGGCGAAAAAGAAGTCCCCGCCGCGCACGACCCGCCGCTAGGCCATCTTTCTCAGCTGGGTACCGACGCTGTCGCTAAGTAGTGGTCCGGTGCACAGATTTGAAGTCGCCGCGAGATTTCGCAGCCATATTTATTGCGCTAAAATGCGGCAATAATTGGTACTGGAGTCAGCCGTTATGTCCATCGCCATTCGTGAACAGGTTCGCGTCGCGCCGGACCGCAGCGTCCACGTAACCAGCCCTCTGCTCGAACCGGGCAGCCAGGCGGACGTGATCGTACTCGTCAACGCCAGACCGGCGCTCGGCAAGCCGTACGCTTCTTTCGACGCCATGCGCGCAAACCCGATAGACGCGCCGGAGGATTTCTCCACGAGCTTCGAAAACGATCTGCGCCTGTAGTTTTCTGCACCGCGCGGTGATTTGGTGGCAAGCCCGCTATTTCTTGACACAGGCTATGTGATCGCTCTGAATTCGCCGCGCGACCGGTATCACAACACCGCGTTGCAATGGGAGCGGCGCGTCCGCGCCGACTACGTGCCGATCGTAACAACACGGGCGGTACAACTCGAAATCGGCGCTGCGTTTTCACGCCTTGCTTATCGTGCTGCCGCCATAGCCATTCTTGAAGCGCTCGATCGCGACCCCGGCGTTACGGTTGTGCCTCTCGATGACGACACCTACCGGCGTGCACTTGACCTGTTTGCCAGCCGTGCGGACAAGGAATGGAGCTTGACCGACTGCATTTCGTTCGTCGTCATGCGCGACCGCACGATCACCCAAGCGCTGAGCACAGACCTACACTTTGCACAGGCCGGATTTGAGGCATTGCTGCAAGCCGCGTAAATTCTGGATCGGCAATCCGCGCGCCGCGGCGCATTCGCCTCGGGCCAGGGTGCCGTGCGTTATACGGTCACCTGAGGAATGCTTAAGCGACTATTTCGTTTTTGGTATTGAAACTGGCCGGAGAGCCGCGCGGATATTGATTCTCTGCAAACAAATCCCGGACTTTCAGATCGTCATCACGGTCCGGCGGTAGTACTTCAGTTCTTCGATCGATTCGAGGATGTCGGCCAGCGCCTCGTGCTTGTTGTGCTTGGCCATGCCTTTGGCCACCTCCGGCTTCCAGCGCCTGACCAGTTCCTTGAGGGTGCTGACATCGAGGTTGCGGTAGTGGAAATAGGCCTCGAGCTTCGGCATCCAGCGCGCCATGAAGCGCCTGTCCTGGCAGATCGAGTTGCCGCACATCGGCGAGGCGCCTGCCGGCACGTGCTGCTTCATGAAATCGATCGCGAGCGCCTCGGCGGCCGCTTCGTCCATGCTCGAGGCCGTGACCCGTTCGACCAGGCCCGACTTGGCGTGCGTCGATTTGTTCCATGCATCCATGCCGTCGAGCAACGAATCGGGCTGGCGGATCACGAGCACCGGGCCCTCGGCAAGCGTGTTGAGCTGCGCATCGGTGACGACCATCGCGATCTCGATGATGCGGTCCGAATCGGGAACCAACCCGGTCATTTCCATGTCGATCCACACCAGGTTGTTCCGGTCCTGCGCCATCCGAATCTCCTTGGTTCGTGCTCGGACGGCGTGGCCTGCCGCGTCCACGATCTTACTGGCCCGTCCGTTAAGAGGTATTCTCTCACGCCAATGGAATCATTCGCGCCGAACGCCTTTACCGCCGCATTCCTTTGCGCGCTTGCGCTCGCAACGTTGACGCGTCTTTGGCTCGCGCGACGCCAGATCGCCCATGTAATGCGCAATCGCGACGCGGTCCCCGGCAGTTTCTCCGAGACGATTACGCTTCCCGCGCACCAGAAAGCCGCCGACTACAGCATCTCGAAGAGCGGCCTGGGTATCGCCGATATCCTGCTCGGCGCCGCGGTCCTGCTGATGCTTACGCTGGGCGGCGGCCTGGAGTGGGTCTCGCAGGCCTGGGCGCGCGTGCTCGACCCATCGGACTACTGGCATGGCGTGGCCCTCGTGATGAGCGTGATCGTTCTGCTGTCGGTCATCGACCTCCCGCTCACGCTGTACCGCACCTTCGTGGTCGAGGCGAAATTCGGGTTCAACCGCATGACGCCCGCACTCTTTCTTGCCGACCTCGCCAAGCAGACGCTGCTCGGGCTCGCGCTCGGCGTGCCGCTGCTGCTGGTCGTGCTGTGGCTGATGGCGAGGATGGGCCCGATGTGGTGGCTCTACGTCTGGCTGGCGTGGATGGGTTTCAACCTGCTCGTCCTGATGATCTACCCGACCTTCATCGCGCCGCTTTTCAACAAGTTCACGCCGCTTGCCGATCCGGCGCTCGCCACGCGTATCGAGAACCTGCTCGAGCGCTGCGGGTTCAAGGCCCAGGGCCTGTTCATCATGGACGGCTCGAAGCGCTCGTCGCACGGCAACGCCTATTTCAGCGGGTTCGGCGCAGCCAAGCGCATCGTCCTATTCGATACGCTGCTCACGCGCCTTGCGCCGGCGGAAATCGAAGCCGTCCTCGCGCACGAACTGGGGCACTTCAAGCGCCACCACGTCTGGAAGCGGGTCGCGGTCCTGTTCGCCATGAGCCTTGGCATGCTCTGGATCCTCGGCAGACTGATCGGCGAAGCATGGTTCTACCAGGGGCTCAACGTGCAGTCCGGGGGCACGGCGATGGCGCTGTTGCTCTTTTTCCTGGTCGTGCCGGTCTTCACGTTTTTCCTCCAGCCGCTGACGAGCCTGTATTCCCGCCGGCACGAGTTCGAGGCCGATGCGTACGCGGCGCTGCATGCGAGCCCGGCAGACCTGGTGCGCGCCCTGGTCAAGCTCTACCAGGACAACGCGGCCACGCTCACGCCGGACCCGCTCCACTCCGCCTTCTATGACTCCCATCCACCAGCGGCAACGCGAATCGCCCGCCTGCAGCAGATGGCGACGGGCTGAGGCGCACGTGGAAGACTTGTCCAGGCGCAAGTGCGTGCCCTGCGAGGGCGGCGCCGCGCCTTATACGGATGAGCAGGCGCGCGAGATGCTGCGCTCGCTCAAGGGCTGGATCATCGAGAACAACGCACTGGTCAAGGTCTACCCGTTCACGAACTATTACCAGACCATGGCTTTCGTGAACGCGCTGGCGTGGATCTCGCATCGCGAAGACCACCACCCCGACCTCGAGGTGAGTTACAACAAGTGCCGGGTCAGATACAGCACCCATGCCATTGGCGGGCTGTCCGAGAATGACTTCATCTGCGCAGCCAAGTGCGACGCGCTGAAGTCGCTATGACCCACACGACCCCGGCCGGCGGCTCTGCCGGCTGTCCGGCTGCAAGCGGCGGAGCGTGACCGGGGCGCTTTCCCACGCGACGGTCGTTGCCGCATTCGGCCGCGAATGCCTTGCGCGGCTCGATTCCGGCGAACTCTTGCGCTGCCAGGTGCGGGGCCGCGATCTGCAGGCGGTCTGCGGCGACCGCGTCCAGCTCGCGCGCAGTTCCGCCGATCAGGGCGTGGTCGAAGCCATCGGCCCGCGAACCAATGAGTTCTCGCGTGCCGTCCAATTCCGGCGCAAGGTGCTCGCAGCCAACCTTTCCCAGCTTGTGATCCTCATCGCGTGCGAACCGTCGTTTTCCGATGAACTGATCTGCAGGATGCTCGTGGTGGCCGAGCATGCCGGGCTGCCGGCGGTGCTGGTGCTGAACAAGGTCGACCTCGTCGAGCAACGCGCTCACGCGCTCGCCATGCTCACGCCCTTCCGCGGGCTGGGCTATCCGCTGGTCGAACTGGCGGGCAAGATCGACATCGAGCCGTTGCGGCCTTACCTGAAGGGGTTCCGAAGCCTCTTCACCGGGCAGTCGGGGATGGGAAAGTCGACTCTGGTCAAGGCGCTGGTACCTGACGCGGAGGTCCGGATCCGCGAGATTTCGGCCTTCCTCGACGCCGGCAAGCAGTCGACGACCGCTTCGAAACTCTATGCACTGTCGCCGGGCACCGAGATCATCGACTCGCCCGGCGTCGCCGAATTCGGGCTCGCGGGCATGGACTACCTCAATATCGCGGCCGGATTCCGTGAATTCACGCCGCTGCGGGGCGCCTGCAGGTTCCAGAACTGCAGGCACCTGATTGAACCGGGCTGCGCGCTGCAGGAAGCGGCCGGGAGAGGCGCAATCCACCCGCGCAGGTTCGCCCTCTACCAGCGGATCGTCCTCGCGGAGGAAGCGGCGGGAGGGCGCCGGTGACGCGCATCTTCGCTTCAATCAACCTCGCCGAAGTGCATCATGCGAAAAACCTTCTGGACACGATAGGCATTCGCACTTTCGTGAAGAACGAGGCCCTCGCCTCGGCCGTCGGGCAGTTGCCGTTTGGCGACTGCCAGCCCGAACTCTGGCTCGTCGACGACACGGACGAAGAGCGCGCCAGAAGGCTTCTCAAGGAAGGCATTCTCGCGCCCGCCGAAAAGGGCAAGCTCTGGCAATGCGGATGCGGCGAGATCCAGGAAGCGCAGTTCACCCAATGCTGGCTCTGCGGCGACTATAGAAACTAGACCACTCTCGCTACGGTCAGTATCCCCAGCAGGAAAACCCAGACCACCAGCGAGCGCCAGAGGAGGCCCACGGTGCTGTCGAGGAATGCGACATCGGCTGCTTCCCCCACGCCCAGGTCGGGCCGGGGTTCCACCGTACCGTCCGCCTCCGCGAGGGGCATTCCGAGCCGCACGCCGATCGCGCCCGCCCCGGCTGCTAGGACAATGCCGAGCCCGGGCTCCTTCCATGCCGCGGCTTGCATGCGCCAGCAGTAGACCGCGTCCTCGAAATCGCCGACGACGGCGAAGGCGATCGCAGTGAGGCGCACCGCCGGCCACTCCATCGCGTCGTTCACGCGAGCGGCAAAGGCGCCAAATGCTCCCTGCCCTTTCCAGCGTCGCGCGAGAAAGCCGGCGAGCCGGTACAGGATCGCCCCGCTGGGGCCAGGCAGGAGCATGAACCAGAACAAGACTGCGAAAACGTGACGGTGCGACGCGGCGAGCGCTTCTTCGATGGAAAGGCGCACGATCTCTTCCTTGGTGCGATGTTGCGCCGATTCGCCGCGCCAGGTGCCGATCAGCTCGCGTGCGCGATCGAGTTCTTCGGCCTTCAAGGCCGCCTGGATCGCCGTGAAGTAGTGGCTGAATTGCCGGAAGCCCAGCGTCACGTAGAGCGCGGCGACATTCAGCGCCAGCGCAAAGAGCGGGTGCATCCAGGCCAGCGCGTAATAGAGCACGAGCGCGCCGAGCACCAGCGGCGCTGCGGCGACCAGCCACGCAATGCGGCCATGCCGCGATTCGCCGGCATTGAACGTGTTCTCCAGCCAGTTGGCCCAGCGCGTGAGCAATGCGTGATAGGCCTTGCGCTCCCCGAGGGGCCGCCACTGCTCGAGCAGCAGTGCGGCGATGATCGCGATGACGCTCATTGGAACCGGGGGAAGGTGGGCGCAAAACGGGGAAGGCGCAAGATATCACATGGCCCCCTGATCCCCCGCGCGGCGAGAGCCCGATCGGCGGCGCGGGGCGCCGTCCTCACCTAGCCGGGCGACAAGTGGCGCTGGAGATTGACGAGCATTCCCGCCGTGGCGCCCCAGATATAGCGCTCCTCGTAGGGGATCGCGAAGAAATGGCGCTGCACGCCCTCGAACTCGCGCGAATGCCGCTGCAGGTTGCGCTCATCGAGCAGGAAGGACAGCGGTACTTCGAACACTTCCGCCACCTCGTTGTCGTCGGGGTTCAGGTCAAACGGCGGCAGCACAATCCCGACGATGGGAGTGACCCTGAAGCCGGTGCGAGTGTGGTAGTCCGACAGCCTGCCGAGCAACTCGATGCGTTCCGGCGCCAGGCCGATCTCCTCCCAGGTCTCGCGCAACGCGGTGTGCTCCGCACTGGCATCGGTCTGCTCGGCGCGCCCGCCGGGAAAGCTGATCTGGCCCGAGTGCTTTTTTAGATGCGCCGTGCGTTGCGTGAAGAGGACCGTGGGCTCCGCCGGCCTGGCGACGATGGGCACGAGCACCGAGGCCGCGTGCAGCTCGCCGCCGCCCGGACGCGTGCCCTGATCCCCATAGATGGTTTCGGGCGGAGTGCGCGGCTCCGTGAACCGCAACCGCAGTTCGTTCAGATCCACGAGCGGCGAAAATCAGGGCACGAGGATGATCGATCCCGTGGTCTTGCGGCCTTCGAGGTCCCGGTGCGCCTGTTGCGCATCGGCCAGTTTGTAAGTGCCGCTCACCTCGATCTTCACCTTGCCCGATGCGACAACGTCGAACAGCGACTGAGCGGTTTCGTCGAGTTCCGCACGCGTGGCCGTGTAGTTCACGAGCGTCGGCCGGGTCAGGAAGAGCGAACCCTTCTGCGCAAGGATGCCGATGTTCACCGGCGGGACGGCGCCCGACGCGTTGCCGAACGACACCATCATGCCGCGCGGCTGCAGGCAGTCGAGCGATCCGTCCCACGTGTTCTTGCCCACCGAGTCGTACACCACCGGGACGCCCTTGCCGCCGGTGATCTCCTTCACGCGCTGCGTGAAGTTCTCTCTGGAGTAGTTGATCACATGCGCGCAGCCGGACTGCTTCGCAAGGGCCATCTTCTCGTCCGAACCGACCGTACCGATGACCGTCACGCCAAGGGCCTTGAGCCACTGGCACGCGATCAGCCCCACGCCGCCGACGGCCGCGTGCCACAGGACCGTGTCGCCGGCCTTGACCTTGTAGCTGCGATGGATGAGGTACTGGACCGTCATTCCCTTGAGCATCATGCTCGCCGCCTGCTGGTCGGTGATCCCGGCCGGGACCTTCACCAGCCGGTCGGCCGCATACAGACGCGCCTCGGCATAAGAACCGACCGGGTTTCCGGTGTAGGCAACGCGGTCGCCGATCTTCACTTCGGTGACGCCGGGGCCGACCGCATCGACCACACCCGCGCCTTCGGATCCCAGGCCGGAGGGCATCGGCATCGGATAGAGCCCGGAGCGGTGGTAGGTGTCGATGTAGTTGACGCCGATTGCGGTCTGCCGGATGCGCGCCTGTCCCGGGCCGGGATCGCCGACGCTGACCTCTTCGAGCTGCATGACCTCCGGACCACCCACCTTGTGAAACCTGATTGCCTTAGTCATCTTGTCTCCTGGTTGATCGAATCAATGGAAAAGCGTGAGCACGCCGGTATAGCCGTACAACCGGTCGTGGGAAATTTCGCCGTTGCAGAAGAATCCTACCAGCGGGACCTCGCCGATCGCTTCGCGGATCAGTTCGAGTTCGGCGCCGCGCCGGCCGAACAGGTGTTCGCCGCGCCCGAGGCACGAAAAATAGAGCGCGCCACGGGGCGCGATCACCTCGCGCTTGAGCTCGCCCAGGATGCGCCCAAGGTCCTCGCGGGCGGTGTCCGGGTCGCGCCTGCAGAACATCAGCGCACTTCCCTGCTCGAGCGTCTGTCCCACGGCGATGAGCTTGTTCTTCGGGTCGATGCCGACCAGGTTGCGCACCACGTAATCCCCGGTGTCGGAGCCTGGCACGGGGAATCCCACGTGCATGAGCTGGGCGGCGCGGCGCAGGTCGGCCGCCCCGGACACGCCGAGATCCTCCTCGAACACGTCGAGCGCCGGGCGCCCATCCAGCGTCACGATGATGTTTTCGTCGCACTGGGTGACCACATGGCGCGCGGCAAGCGCGGTGCATCCCTGCGTATGTCGCGTGGCGACCGGGACGTCGGAGGCGAGGATGACGCCGGACAGCCCGCCCGCCAGCACGTCCCTGGCTACCTGCACGGTCTCGGACTGGCTGCTGGACAGTCCTCCCACGAGGTAGCCGCTTGCGACCCGCGTCGCCATGTCCGCAACGAGTTCGGGCATGTCCGGCGTTCGCGGGTCGCCATGGACCACGCCGAATTGCGCCGCAATGGCGCCGGACGGCGTACGCTCCCCCGGTTGCGGCGCGCGGCTCTTGCCCGAAAAAATCCGATAGCTTTCCGGGGGAAGGTTGGCCACCATCAGCGCGAGCGCCGGCTCGCCCACATACTCTTTGCCGGTCGCGACGATGCCGATGCCGACCGTGCCGACCCAGTCGGTCACGCCGGTGAGTTCGCGCAGCGTTTCGACCATTTCGGCCGCATGGGGCAGGAGCGCATCGGTGAAGTAGATGAAGCCCAGTCCCGCCGCGGGCTTGCCAAGCACGGCCGCACACCGGGCAACGCATTCCTGCCAGTCGGCGCCCGCGGAGTGCGCGAAGCGAAATGAGTCCTTCATTTGGCCTCTTTGCGGTCCTTGCCGGATTTCGCGCCCGGCACCGGCGCCGTTTCGGCGGGGGCGGGGGCGGGGGCCGAGCCCTGCATCATGGCCCACGGCCAGAGCATCGGGTTCGCGAGCGGATTCGCAGCGTCGGTGGCCGTACCGGCATTCGATTTCATCGCAACCAGCGCCATCTTCTGCACTTCGAGCCCCTGGATCGCCATCTTCACCATGTTCAGGTTCATGCCAAGCCAGGTCTCCACTGACTTGAGGTCCGCGATCCGCTTCTCCACCTCGGCCGGATCGAGCGTGGGCATCGCCATCCCGGGCACCGGCAGCCCCAGCGGCGCCCACAGGCGGCGAAACATCTCGAACGGGTCCTGCGAATTGCTGTTGGGGGCGTTCCCGGGTTGATCGGCCATGACCGGCTCCTTTGGCGCCTCGAGGGCACCTGATTGAATGCGGAATGCTCGACTAGGAAGGACTGCCTTCGAAGAATGAAACCACTTCCGTGCTGCGCGCGACGGTGTCCTGGTAACCGAGGTCAATGAGGGCGCGGCAGAAAGATTCCTCGAACAGGAGGTAGCTCGCCAGGTTCGAGCCCGAACGGTTCAACGCCCCCGTCGGGCGCAGCAACACCCGGACGGAGCGCGGAAGTTCGTGCAGGAAGCGCGCCGCGATGCGTTCGATCGGTTGGCTCGGCGAGATGAACAGCACCTTGATCGGCCGCAGCGGCAGGTTGCCCGCGGCCAGCCGCTCCGGCGGAATGAGGCTCACGGTGCGGTTGATGCGCTCGAGCCGCTCGAGGTCGACCGACAGGCTGTCGAGGAAGATGCTGTTGAGCGCATGGCCGGCGATCTGCGCGAGAGAGGGGTAGATGTTCGAGCGGCTGCGCGCCATGTCCATGGTTTGCCGGCCGGTGCCGACGACAAGAACGCGGTCTGCGCCCAGGTGCAGCGCGGGGCTGATCGGTGCGATCTGGCGCATCGAGCCGTCGCCGAAGTATTCGCGATGCACTTTCACCGCCGGAAAAATGAAAGGCAGCGCGGAACTCGCGAGCAGGTATTCCATCTTGAGCGTGACCGCGGCCCCGATGCGCTGGTTCCTCTCCCAGCCCTCGGTGCCGGACCCCCCCTGGAAGAACGAGACGCTCTGCCCGGAGGTATAGCCGGAAGCCGTGACCGAGACCGCGTACAGGGCGCCGCTGTCGATGTTGTCCTGAATGCGCTCGAAAGGCAGCGTGCGGGCAAGCATGTCGGCCAGCGGCGAGTTATCCAGAAGCGAGATCGGGTTGCGGCGCGAGATCAGCATCAACGATGAAAGCCACTTGGCGCCACTGCGGATGATGCTCGGGAAATCGGCCTTGTAGACGTGGTCTACATGCATGTTCTCCCAGTTCTCGAGCAGGTTGCCTACGGCGCGCGTGAAATTGTCCGAATAGGCGGCGAGCGTGGCCGCGTTGATCGCCCCCGCCGAAGTGCCCACCAGGATCGGGAAAGGGTTCTTTACCGGGCTGCCAAGGATGTCGCGGACCGCCTTGACAACGCCCACCTGGTAGGCGGCGCGCGCACCGCCGCCCGTAAGCACCAGGCCCGCGCGGAACCTGGGGCGGAGCTCGGAGACGTTGCCTGCGATGCCGCGGTTGGTCATCGATGCGCTCGGGGGCGGGGCTGCGCTCAGAAGAGCGTCGGCTCGCCGCCCCGCGGAGCATTCGCATCGACGACGGCCAGCGCGGTCATGTTGACGATCCTGCGTACCGTGGCCGAGGGCGTGACGATATGCGCTGCGCGCGCGGTTCCAAGGAGGATGGGGCCGATGGTGACCCCATCGCCCGCCGCGGTCTTGAGCAGATTGAACGCGATGTTGGCCGCGTCCAGCGTCGGCATGATGAGCAAGTTTGCCTCGCCCTTGAGGCGCGAATTCGGGAACACTCGCATGCGGATCTCGGCCGAGATCGCTGCATCCCCGTGCATTTCGCCTTCGATCTCCAGTTCCGGCGCGGCCTCGCGCAGGATCGCAAGCGCCGCCTGCATCTTGCGCGACGACGGCAGTTCGATCGAGCCGAAATTGGACGCCGACAGCAGCGCAACCTTGGGCACGATACCGAATCGGCGCACCTCTTCGGCCGCGAGGATCGTCATCTCGGCGATGTTTTCGGCCGTCGGGTCCGGCGTGACGTAGGTGTCGCAGATGAAGACCGTGCGGTCGGGAAGCATGAGCGCGTTCATCGCCGCAAAGTGCTTGACGCCGGGGCGCAGGCCGATCACCTGGTCGATGAATTGCAGGTGCAATGCATGGGTGCCGAACGTGCCGCACAGCATGCCGTCGGCCTCGCCCTTGTAGATCATCATCGCGCCGATCAGCGTATGGCGCCGGCGCATCTCGATCTTGGCGTACTCCTGGGACACCCCTTTCCTCTCGGTGAGACGGTGGTAGGTGGTCCAGTAGTCGCGGTAGCGTGGATCGCTCTCCGGGTTGATCAGCGAGTAGTCGCGCCCCGACCGGATACGCAGGCCGAACTGTTCCAGACGCTTCTCGATCACCGAGGGCCGGCCGATGAGGATCGGCCGGGCCAGGCCCTCGTCGACGATGACCTGCACGGCACGCAGCACCCTTTCGTCCTCGCCCTCCGCATACACGATCCGCTTGGGCGAATCCTTGGCCGCGGCAAACAGGGGCTTCATGATGAGCCCGGAGTGGTACACGAACTGGGCCAGCGTGGAGCGGTAAGCCTCGAGGTCCGCAATCGGGCGCGTTGCAACCCCGCTTTCCATGGCCGCCCGCGCAACCGCGGGTGCGATCTTCGCGATCAGCCGTGGGTCGAAGGGGCGCGGGATCAGGTATTCGGGCCCGAACTTGAGGTCTTCGCCTCCATAGGCCAGCGCGACGATATCGGAAGCCTCCGCCTGCGCAAGCTCGGCGATTGCCCGCACGGCCGCGAGCTCCATCTCCGCGGTGATGCTCGTCGCCCCGACGTCGAGCGCTCCGCGGAAGATGAACGGGAAGCACAGTACGTTGTTGACCTGGTTCGGGTAGTCCGAGCGGCCGGTGGCCATGATTGCGTCGTCGCGGACCTCCCGCACGAGTTCCGGGCGGATCTCCGGCTCCGGGTTTGCCAGCGCAAGGATGAGCGGCCGGGCCGCCATGCGCCTGACCATGTCCGGCTTGAGTACGCCGCCGGCCGAAAGTCCGAGGAACACGTCGGCGCCATCGATGATCTCGGCAAGGGTGCGGGCGCTCACGTCCTTTGCGTAGCGTTCCTTGTCCGGATCCATCAGGGTCTTGCGCCCGGTGTAAACGACGCCCTCGATATCGGTCACGAAAATATTTTCGATCGGCAGGCCGAGCTTGACCAGCAACTCGAGGCACGCAAGCGCCGCGGCGCCAGCCCCGGAAGTCACGAGCTTGACCTTGCCGATCGCCTTGCCGCCGACCTTGAGCCCGTTGATGATCGCGGCGCAGACGGTGATCGCGGTGCCATGCTGGTCGTCATGGAATACCGGGATCTTCATGCGCTCCCGGAGCTTCCTCTCGATATAGAAGCACTCGGGCGCCTTGATGTCCTCGAGGTTGATGCCGCCGAACGTCGGTTCGAGGGCCGCGATCATGTCGACCAGCTTGTCGGGATCGCGCTCGTCGATTTCGATGTCGAAAACGTCGATGCCGGCGAACTTCTTGAACAGCACCGCCTTGCCCTCCATCACGGGCTTGGCCGCAAGCGGCCCGATCGCACCCAGCCCGAGGACCGCGGTGCCGTTGGTGATCACGCCGATCAGGTTGCCGCGCGCCGTGAGGTTTACCGCTTCGCGCGGATCACGGACGATCTCTTCGCAGGCCGCCGCCACGCCCGGCGTATAGGCAAGCGCAAGGTCGCGCTGGTTGGTGAGCTGTTTGGTCGGCAGGATCGAGATCTTGCCCGGGCGCGGCAGGCGATGGTATTCCAGCGCGCTTTTCTTGATCTCATCTTCCACTTGCAACTCCCTCGCGGCCGGCGGGCCGCCGACACTTTGCCTCTCTGAAATTATACCTCTGCGGCCCTCGCGGGACCTCGCTGGCGGACGCGCGCGCCGCGGTCCGTCCGTATAATCGGGCACCTCGCCCGGGACCTCCAGAAATGCGCATCGTCGAATCCCCCGGCAGCCTCGCGACGCGCGCCCTCGTCGCGGCGCGCGCCGTGCAGATCCAGCCTTTCGAGGTCATGGAAGTCCTTGCACGAGCCAACGAGCTCGAGCGCGCGGGCCGGCATATCGTGCGCATGGAAATCGGGGAGCCCGACTTCACCGCGCCGGCACCGGTCGTCGAAGCCGCATCGCAAGCGATGCGCGACGGGCTGACGGCCTACACGCCGGCGCTGGGCATCCCGGAGCTTCGCGAAGAAATTGCGCGTTTCTATGCCCGGCGCTACGCGATCAATGTTGCGCCCGCGCGCATTGCAGTCACCGCCGGCGCATCGGGCGCATTGCTGCTGGCGCTTGCGGCGCTGGTCGATCCGGGTGACGAGGTGCTTCTGACCGACCCGGGGTACGCCTGCTATCGGCATTTCGTGCGCGCGTTCGAAGGCGTTGCCCGGGCGTTGCCGGTCGATGCCGGCACCGCGTTCCAGCCGACCGCGGCCCAGATCGAGGCTGCATGGGGTCCACGCACCAAGGCCGTGATCCTTGCTTCGCCTTCCAACCCCACAGGCACGCTCATTGCTCCGGCGGAACTGGCCCGCATCGCGCGGGTCGTCGCAGGCAAGGGCGGTGTGCTGATCGCCGACGAAATCTACCAGGGCCTTGCCTACACCGACGATGTCCGCACCGCGCTCGACCTGCCGGGCAATGTCGTCGTGATCAACAGCTTTTCAAAGTATTTCTGCATGACCGGCTGGCGACTCGGGTGGGCCGTGCTGCCCGAAGCGCTGGTTCGCGCATTCGAGAAACTGGCGCAGCATTTTTTCATCTGCCCGCCTGCGCTTTCGCAGCGCGCCGCGCTCGCGGCGTTCCGGCCGGAAACCATCGCGATCCTCGAGGAGCGCAGGACGGAATTCCGCCGCCGGCGGGATTTCTTCGTGCCGGCGATCGAGAGAATCGGCTTCGGGGTGCCCGCGCGGCCGGAAGGCGCCTTTTACGTCTATGCCGATTGTTCGCCTTTCCACGCGGACGGGCGCGCCTTCGTATTCGACGTGTTACTCGAGCGCGCCGGCGTGGCCGCCACACCGGGAAGCGATTTCGGATCTCACGATACCGGGCGCTTCGTTCGCTTTGCCTACACGCGAAGCATGGAACAGATCGAGGAAGGGGTGGACAGGATCCGCCGCGCTTGTACGGGCGAGGGGTAGTTCGTACGGGGCGCGCCGGCGCCGGCCGGTGCCGGAGTGCCCTGCGCTGTCAGCCCGGGCGGCGAAACCTGGCGACCACCTGCTCGATGCGCGAGCGTTCCGAGAGAACCTGCTTGGCGTACATGGAAGTAGGCTCCTCGAACGCGCCGGCATAAGCCTGCAGGGCGCTTTCTGTTCCCCCGAACCGCCGGATGTATTCGCGCAGCACCTGCGCCCCCACGAGGATGTTGATCTCGGGATCGAGGAGGGCATCGCCTCCGCCGTGCTCGACCAGTTTTTCCTTGTGAAACTTCGGGATGATCTGCATCAGGCCCCTGGCGCCGAAACTGCTCTCGGCCACCGGGTTGAAGCGCGATTCAATGCCGATGACCGCGAGGATCAGCAGCGGGTCGACCGAGGTGTCCTTGCCCGCGCGATAGGCGGCGGCCACGAAACCGCCGACGGCCTCCTGCGCCACGCGGAATCGCTTCGCGAGCATTTCAGTCACTGCGCGCTGCTCGCGCTCGCGCTCGGTAAGGACCGGCGGCTGGATCGGGCCGGTGCTGAAATTGACGCCTGGCGGCACGGTTGCACGCAGCGCCACCGCCGCCTGCGAGAGGACTGCCTCCCGCGAGGCGGACAAGAGCGCCTCGCGCGCTTCCGGATGCGCGGCCGCGAACAGCGCGGCCACTCCGAACAGCGCGAGCACCGCCCGGAGGAAAAACCAGGCCCGCGATAACGCACGCCAAGCTTGCAGTGTGTTCGCTGCTTCCATCATTTACCTCCTGAGACGTCGTCCGTCGCATTCCGCATCAAGCAATCCCCAAGGCGCCGGTCGAACGGCTGATCTGGGCTATGGAAACTGGGACTTTAGGACCTGTTCCGGCAGGGGCCGGGATCCGTCCGATTTCCCAACACGGCCAAGGCATGCAGCTTGGGAGTTGGGTGGACAAACAGAAACTTGGAGCACTAGTGTACGGTGCAACGCGAAGTATTGTAATGGAAATTCCCTCAATTAGTCAATAACTTCACCTCTTTGACGCAAGCCTTTGTTGCGCATCGCAAAATTCGAGCGTAATGAGGACGAATTTTCTGTGTTGCGAAAGACCGAAGCCCGGTAAAATGGGTTCGTCAGCCGATCCGGGCGAGTCCTTCGCCCGGGTGAAATGAAGACTCGCGGACCAGCCTTGGTCGCCCGGTGCTACGACGCGACCGAGGCGGTCCGCAGAGCTTCGAGGGCCGGGCCCGAAGCTTTCGCTTCGGGCCGCTTTCCCTCCGGTTCCCGGTTACGGCCGGGATCCGGTGGGGAAAGGCCAGGCAGCTGCTGGATTCAGCGCGGTACGCGCGCCGGGTGTCGCAGCAATCGACGGCCGTACTACCGGTGCTGGCGCCGTCGGGGCTACCTGAACAGCCTTTTTTGCAGGCTTCTTGGCCGCTTTCTTCTTGGCAGCTTTGGCCGGCTTTACAGCCGGCTTTTTCTTTTCAGCTGCTTTTTTGTTTTTTTTTGTGGCCTTCTTTTTCTTGCCTGCGGCTTTCTTTTTGGCGGGCTTTTTAGCCGCTTTCTTCTTTTTCGAGGCCTTCTTTTTGGTGGCCTTTTTCTTCGCCGTTTTCTTCGCTGCTTTCTTTTTGGCTTTTGCCATGACTAGCTCCTATCAAGTAGTTGCACAGAAAGAGCCCGGCCCGAAACGGCCCGGACTATCCAAACCGCCCGGCCGGATGGCCGGACAGATTGAATTCTTTGCCACACCCCATCACCGCCCGTTCTTGGCGAGCACATCCCGGTAGAGCACTTCCGGATCGAGCCGGATGCCGCCCTCCCAGGTCACCGTGGCAGACTCCGGGTCCACCACCACCTTCTCGAACTCCCGCACGTCGCGCCAGAGCTTGAAGGCCCCGATCTCGAGCAGGTTTCCCAGGAAGACACTGCCCTCGAGGCCGTCGTCGAAACGCAGCCAGAGCTTGTAGTCCTCTTCCACCTTGCACGCCGTTACTCGATGCATATTCCTCTCCCTAGGGGGGACAAAAAAAGAGCCGGGTTCAGTCCCAGCTCAGCGCCCCGCCCGTCTGATACTCGATCACCCTGGTCTCGAAGAAGTTTCGTTCTTTCTTCAAGTCGATCATCTCGCTCATCCAGGGGAAGGGGTTCGTCGCGCCCTGGTAAAGCACGTCGATGCCTATCTGCTGGCACCGGCGATTGGCGATGTAACGCAGGTACTCCTTGAACATCGGCGCATTCAGGCCGAGCACTCCGCGCGGCATCGTATCTTCCGCATAGCGATATTCCAGTTCCACGGCGCGCTGGAACAAGCCCTGGATCTCCTCGCGGAACTGAACGGTCCACAGGTGCGGGTTCTCCATCTTGATTTGGTTCACGAGGTCGATGCCGAAGTTGCAGTGCATCGACTCGTCGCGAAGGATGTACTGGTACTGCTCCGCGGCGCCGGTCATCTTGTTCTGGCGTCCAAGGGCGAGGATCTGGGCGAAACCGACGTAGAAGAACAGCCCTTCCATGATGCAGGCGAACACGATCAGGCTCTTGAGAAGGTCCTGGTCGCTTTGCTGCGTGCCGGTCTTGAAGGCCGGGTCGGTGAGCGTATCGATGAACGGGATCAGGAACTCGTCCTTTTCGCGAATCGACGACACCTCGTGGTACGCGTTGAACACCTCGCCTTCATCGAGGCCGAGGCTCTCCACGATGTACTGGTACGCATGGGTGTGGATCGCCTCTTCGAAAGCCTGGCGCAGCAGGTACTGCCTGCACTCGGGGGCCGTGATGTGGCGATAGGTCCCCAGCACGATGTTGTTCGCCGCGAGCGAGTCGGCGGTCACGAAGAAACCGAGGTTGCGCTTGACCAGCCTCTTTTCGTCCTCGGTCAGGCCGTCGGCCGATTTCCAGAGGGCGATGTCGCGGCTCATGTTGATTTCCTGCGGCATCCAGTGGTTCGCGCACGCCGAGAGGTACTTCTCCCAGGCCCACTTGTACTTGAAGGGCACCAGTTGGTTGACGTCGGCCTTCGAGTTGATGATGCTTTTGTCTTCCACCCTGATGCGGCGAAAAGCATTGCCGGCCGGGACCTGACCGTCATTGGCCCGTTGCGTGGGAACGTGCTGGGCTCCGGGTGCGCCTTGGGGCATGAAGCCGCTCACTGGGGCGATCGCCAGACCCGGCACGGCGCTCAGTGCCCCCTCGTCTTCAAAATTCAGCATGGCGTCTTTTCCTCACGCTCGAGTTTTTTTGTGGCACGCATCGGCTCACTGGCACGCTTCGCATTCGGGGTTGTCGATCGAGCAGAACTTGGCGTCTTCCGCGACCGTCGAAGCCGACTCGGTCATCCCGCCACCGGAGGGCACCGAATTCATCGCACCGGCCTTGGATGTCGACTTCTCGGCATGCGTCGCGCCCATGGCGCGCAGGTAATAGGTCGTCTTCAGGCCGCGCAGCCAGGCAAGCCTGTAGGTTTCGTCGAGTTTCTTGCCGGAGGCACCGGGCATGTAGATATTCAGGGATTGCGACTGGTCGATCCATTTCTGGCGGCGCGCTGCCGCCTCCACGAGCCACTTGGGCTCGACCTCGAAGGCGGTGGCGTACAGGCGACGCAGTTCGGCCGGCGCGCGGTCCACCCGTGCCAGGTTGCCATCGAAGTACTTGAGGTCCGCGATCATGACCTCGTCCCACATGCCGGCTTTCTTCAGGTCGGAAACCAGGTATTCGTTGACCACCGTGAACTCGCCGGAGAGGTTCGACTTGACGTAGAGGTTCTGGTAGGTGGGCTCGATGGAGGCCGAAACGCCGACGATGTTGGCGATGGTCGCCGTCGGCGCTATGGCCAGGCAATTCGAGTTCCGCATGCCGAAAGAACGGATCCGCTCCCGCAGCGCGCCCCAGTCCAGACCGCTGGAACGATCGACTTCCACGTACCCGCCCCGCTCTTCGGCCAGGAGGTCGAGCGTATCCTGGGGCAGCACGCCGCGGTCCCAGAGCGAGCCTTTGAATGATCCGTAGCGCCCCCTCTCCTCGGCGAGCTCGGTGGAGGCCCAGTAGGCCGCGTAGGCGACCATTTCCATCGATCGATCGGCGAACTCGACCGCGTCCTCGGATGCATACGGAACGCGCATTTTCTGCAGGCAGTCCTGGAAACCCATGATCCCCAAGCCCACCGGGCGATGGCGCGCATTGGAGCGCTGGGCCTTGTCCACTGCGTAGTAATTAATGTCGATGACGTTGTCCAGCATGCGCATCGCGGTGCGGATCGTCTTCTTGACCTTGACGAAATCAAGGCCTTTGTCCGTCATGTGGGCCACGAGGTTGACCGACCCGAGATTGCAGACCGCGATTTCCTCGTGGTTGGTATTCAGCGTGATCTCGGTGCACAGGTTCGAGCTGTGGACCACGCCGACGTGCTGCTGGGGGCTGCGGATATTGCACGGGTCCTTGAAAGTGATCCAGGGATGGCCGGTCTCGAACAACATCGAGAGCATCTTGCGCCACAGCGTGAGCGCAGGGACCTTGCGAAACAGCTTGAGTTCGCCCGACGCGGCCTTGGCTTCATACGCGAGGTATGTCTTTTCGAACGCCTTGCCGAATGAATCGTGCAGCTCCGGGACATCGGACGGGGAGAACAGCGTCCACTCGCCGGCTTGCATCACACGCTTCATGAACAGGTCGGGAATCCAGTTCGCCGTATTCATGTCGTGGGTGCGACGGCGGTCGTCCCCCGTGTTCTTGCGCAACTCGAGGAACTCCTCGATGTCCAGGTGCCAGGTCTCGAGGTAGGAACACACCGCCCCCTTCCTCTTGCCCCCTTGGTTCACGGCCACGGCCGTGTCGTTGACGACCTTCAGGAACGGGACCACGCCCTGTGACTTGCCGTTGGTGCCCTTGATGCGCGATCCGAGCGCGCGCACCGGCGTCCAGTCGTTGCCCAGGCCGCCCGCATACTTGGCGAGGAGCGCATTTTCCTTGATTGCGTCGTAAATGCCCGTCAAGTCGTCCGACACCGTCGTGAGGTAGCACGACGAGAGCTGCGAACGAAGCGTGCCCGAATTGAACAGTGTCGGCGTCGAACTCATGAAATCGAACGTCGACAAAACGTTGTAGAACTCGATCGCTCGCGCCTCGCGATGCGACTCGTTGAGCGCCAAGCCCATCGCGACCCGCATGAAGAATGCTTGCGGCAACTCGATCCGCTGCTCGTCGATGTGCAGGAAATAGCGGTCGTACAGCGTCTGCAGCCCGAGGTAGCCGAACTGGAGGTCGCGATCCGACTTCAGCGCCGCGCCAAGGCGCGCAAGGTCGAACTCGGCCAGCCTTGGGTCGAGCAGTTCGGCGGCGATGCCGCGCTGGATGAACTGCGGGAAATACACCGCATAGCGTTGCTCCATCGAGGCGTGGCTGGCTTCTTCGCCAAGCACTTCGCAGCGGATCGTGTTGAGCAGCAGCCGCGCGGTCACGTAACTGTAGGCCGGATCCTTTTCGAGCAGCGCTCGGGCCGCCAGAATCGCGGACTTGCGCACTTCGTCGATGGGCACGCCGTCGTAAAGGTCGCGCAGCGTGGCCTCCAGGATGGCGTCGGCCGAGGCCACGCCTTCGAGTCCGACGCAGGCCGACTCCACCAGCCGCCGCAGCCCCACCTCGTCCAGGGGCTTGCGCATCCCGTCCTCGAGCACGTTGATGGCATGTTCGGCAGGCTTTTGCTGGGCCATTTTCTCGTGCGCGCGCGCCCGGGAACGCTCCTCGCGGTAAAGCACGTAGGAACGGGCCACGTCGTGCTCACCCGATCGCATCAGCGCCAGTTCGACCTGGTCCTGGATGTCTTCTATATGAAAGGTGCCGCCCGCGGGCTGGCGCCGGATCAGCGCACCGACCACGGTTTCGGTGAGGCCGGCGACGAGTTCGCGCACCCGAGCGGACGCTGCGCCCTGGCTGCCGTTGACCGCAAGGAATGCCTTGGTCATCGCCACCGCGATCTTCGAGGGCTCGAAGCCCACGACCGAGCCATTGCGGCGGATGATCTTGTAGTCAGCGTAGAGGTTCTGCGCCGGGGTCGATTCTTCAGTGATGCTCACGCTCTGCGCGGTATTCGGGGCTGAACCTTCTTGCGCAATCTGCATGTGCTCGTCTCCAGTCTTCTTTTGTCTTTCCTGGCGCGCCGCGTTGTCCGCGCGCTTGCCGCCGATCAAGGCCGGTTCCCCCGGGGAGCGCCTTCGCTCCCCCGCCGGCCCGACTCAATCCGAACCACAAACCACAATATCTAGTGCTTTGATCCTGAATTGAAACTAATTCTAGTGCGCGCGTTTTTACTTTGCAAGACCTTTTTTTTGCAAACGGGATGCGCGCCTGCGCGCGTGACGCAGGTCACGCGCGCAAACGGCGGCGGGAAAGATCAGGAATGCGCGAGGCGCGCGAGAAAATGCGGCCAGTCGAAGAGCGGGCCGGGATCGGTTTTGCGGCCCGGCGCGATGTCGCTGTGCGCCGCGATTCCCGCGAGCGGAATCGCGGCCCTCAGTGCGCCAACGAGTTCGGCCAGGCGCTCGTACTGACGCGGTTCGTAGCCGGCATCGTCCAGGCCCTCGAGTTCCACGCCGACCGAAAAATCATTGCAGCGCGCGCGCCCTCGCCAGGACGAGGCGCCGGCGTGCCAGGCGCGCCGGCCGACCGGCACGAACTGCACGACCTCCCCGTCGCGACGCAAGAAGAAGTGCGCCGACACGCGCAGGTCCTTGATGGCCTCGAAGTACGGGTGGGCGTCCGGGTCGAGCCGGTTGGTGAAGAACCGCTCGACGAAGTCGCCACCGTAGGTCCCCGGGGGCAGGCTGATCGAGTGCACGACCAGCAGGGAGACGGTCTCGTGCGCCGGGCGTTCGTCGCAGTTGGGCGAAGGCACGTACCGGCAACCACGGACGATGCCGTCGCGCGCGCAGTGCAGCCCCTCTGCGCCCATCCTTATTGCTCGGGCTCGCGGATCGCAAGGCGTTGCATGCGGTAGCGCAACGCGCGGAAGGTGACCCCGAGCAACTTGGCTGCGGCGGTCCGGTTGAATCCGGTGCGGTTGAGGGCCTGCGTGATCGCGTCACGCTCGACCCGGTCCAGGTAGTCCGGCAACGGCAGGTTCGAGAGGCCCGCCGCCTCGCGTGCGCCGCCATTCGCGTCGCCCTCTTCCTCCGGCAAAGGGGCGATCCGGAGATCGTCCGGCCCGATTTGCGCCGCGCCCGAAAGCGCGGTCGCCCTTTCGAGCACGTTTTCGAGTTCGCGGATGTTGCCCGGGAAATCGTACTTGGCCAGCGCCTCCAGCGCGGACGGCGAAAGCGCCGCGGGTTGCCCGCCGGCCTGGATTGCGAGCCGCGCGAGGATGGCACCTGCGATCCGGCCGATGTCTTCGCGGCATTCGCGCAGCGGGGGCATCCTCAGTTCGATCACGTTGAGCCTGTAGAACAGGTCCTGCCGGAAACGCCCGTCTTCGATCAGCCTGGCCAGGTTCTGGTGCGTTGCGCAGATAATGCGCACGTCGACCGGGTCCTCCTGCGTGGCCCCGAGCTTGCGCACCTTCTTTTCCTGGATCGCGCGAAGCAGCTTTACCTGCATCGCCAGCGGCAGGTCGGCCACCTCGTCGAGGAAAAGCGTGCCGCCGTGGGCCGCCTGGAAGAAACCGTCGCGATCCTGCTCGGCGCCGGTGAAAGCCCCTTTGCGGTAGCCGAAGAACTCGCTCTCCATCAGCGCTTCGGGAATCGCACCGCAATTGACCGGCACGAACGGCCCCGACCGGCGCGCGCCATCGGCATGGATGAGCCTCGCTGCCAGTTCCTTTCCGGTGCCGGACTCGCCCGACACGTAGACCGGCGCCTGGGTCCTGGCGAGCTTCGCAGCGAGTTCCCTCACCTGCCGCAGCGCCGGGCTCTCGCCGAGAATCTGCTGGCCTTCGAGGTGTCGGCCGCCTTCGCGTTCGGGCAGCGAGAGCACCGACTTTACCAGCGCACGCAACTGATCGAGGCCGACGGGCTTGGACAAGTAGTCGAACGCTCCCGCCTTGAGCGCCGCCACCGCGTTCTCCGCACTGCCATACGCGGTGATCACGGCCACCGGCAGGTCGACCCCCAGCGAAGCGATATGCCGCACGACCTCGAGCCCTTCGCCATCGGGCAGCCGCATGTCGGTCAGGCACAGGTCGAATTTCGACTCGGCCAGGCGCTCCCTCGCTTCAGCCACCGACCCGGCGACGACCACCCCGATGCCCATCCGGATAAGGGTGAGCTCGAGGAGCTCACGGATGTCCGGCTCGTCGTCCACGACGAGGACAAGGCTTTCGCGCGGAAGGGCTTTCGTCATGCGGCTGCGGCCTCCTCGCAATTGATCCTGAAATGCGCGCCGGACCCGCCATCCATATATTCAAGAGCCGCGCCGTTCGCTTCGCAAAGCTCGCGGGCCAGGTAGAGCCCCAGGCCCGTCCCGGCGCTGTAGGTCGTGAAGAAGGGTTCGAACAACTGTCCCTGGTCGGCTTTCGACACGCCTTGGCCATCGTCGATCACATCCAATTTTACTTGATTGGCCAGCACGTTCACGGCGATGCGCACGCTGCCGGGCGCGTTCGTAGCGTGGCGGGCGGCATTGCGAAGCAGGTTCCAGAGCACCTGGTGCAGGTGACCGCGGTCGAAGCGCACCCAGGCCTCCTCGGACACCTCCAGCACGAGCCTGTCGCGCGCTACGGACTCGTTCCGGTTGAATTCCTCGATGAACCCGTTGAGCCACTGGTTCAGGTGGATTCTCTCGGATTCCACGCGGTCGCGGCGATTGAGCTGCAGCACATCCGATACCAGCCTCTCGAGGCGCAGCGTATTGTCACGAATGATCCGCGTAAGCCGCATCCGGTCGCCCCCGCCCTCCCTTCCAGGCCCCGGCTCTTCATCGAGCAGCTCTGCGGCATGGCTGATCGCGGACAGGGGATTGCGGATTTCGTGGGCGATGTTTGCGGTCAGCCGGCCCAGGGCGGCAAGCTTGAGTTGCTGCGCCTGCTCTCGCAACCGCGTCATGTCCTCGAAAAACGCCACTGTGAACTCCTCCTCGGTGGCGGCATCGATGAAACGAATGCGCAGGTCGCGGCCGCGCGAAGAGAGGTCGAACACCACCCGCACGGCGCCCAGCCGGAGCGCAACTTCGCGGCGCCATTCCAGCCATCTTGCAGAAGCCTCGGGGAGCAAGACGCCGAAATCGGCGCCGGTCAGGCGCTCTGCCCCGAGCATGCGGGCGCTCTGCGCGTTGGCCTGGGTGACCCGGCCCTGGCGGTCGAGTACCAGCACCCCGTCCTGCATGTCAGCCAGCACCAGCTGGTTTACGCGTTGCTGCGAACGCAACGCGCGCCCGCGCTGGCGGGCCAGGGTCTCGTTGGCGACCACTCGCTGGGCGAGCTGGCTCGTGATGCCCGCGGTGGCGAAATACCCGATCGAAAGCAATCCCGGCTGCAGGAAGTCCCTCGTGGGGGCATCGTAGACGAGCACCCAGTAGCCCTGCTCGATCAGCACCGCGATCGCCGCAAGCGCCGCGTACAAGTAGGTGAGACGCCGCGGCGCCACCAACGCGGCCCCCGTGAGAGAGATCAGCAGCATCACGCCAAGGCCGCTTTTCATTCCCCCGCTTGCATACATGAGCACGGTGATCGCGACGATATCGGCGAACACGTGCAGGCTCAACTGCAGGTTGAAACGCTCGCGCAGCAGGAACATTTCGGCCTGGAATATGCCCGCGACAAGGAGATAGGTTCCGCACGCGTACAGGAACAGCGTCAGGTTGTGCTGTCCGAGCGGCAGTTCGTCGTGGTAGAACAGCGCAGTCCCCAGAAACACCGCCACCACGGCGATCCGGTAGACATTGAAGTAGCGCAGCGAGACCCAGAAGGAATCGGGGACCCCTTCGGCGGCTGCGGGCGGGTTCTCGCCGGCCATGGACTATCGGCGCCCCAGCTTCAGGTGCTCCTGGGTGCAAAAGTAGATCCCTTCCGCAGGCGCACCGCCATCCTGGGAGGAGATCGCTTCGTCCCGCGGCAGGAGCACGCCGCAGTGCGCGCAGGCGACCAGTTCGGGCGCCGGTTGCGCGGCCCCCTTGCCCGGAGGACCAGCCGTCCCCGTCTTGCGACCGGTCAGCGCGCGCCGCAGCAGCCAGAAGAACACCAGCACCGCAACGATCAGCAGGATCACCTTGGTCATCGGGCGGCGAGGCCTTCGGAGCGCCGACGTTGCGCCGGCGCGACGGTCTGCGTCACGGTCACATGGACCTCGAGCTCCTGGTCGCCGCCGCCGAGGATGACACCGCGCATCGGCGCCACGTCGCTGAAATCGCGGCCCCAGGCAAGGGTGATGTGCTCGTGATCGACCACGAGGTCGTTGGTCGGGTCGAAATCGACCCACCCCGCCTGCGGGCAGTAGGCCGACACCCACGCATGCGAGGCGTCGGCGCCCACCATGCGGACCTGGCCCGGCGGGGGCGTCGTAAGGATGTAGCCGCTCACGTATCGCGCCGGGAGCCCCAGCACGCGCAGGCAGCCCGTCATCAGATGGGCGAAATCCTGGCACACGCCGCGCCGCAGTTCGAGCACCTCCGCAATCGGTGTCGAGACGCCGGTTGCGCTGTCGTCGAACGCGAATTCCTCGTGGATGCGATGGTTGAGCTCGTGCACCCCGTCGAGGAAAGGGCGCCCGGCCGGAAAGGAACGCGCGACATAACGGGCCAGGGCCGGGCTGAACTCGATCTGCGGCGACTCGAACAGGTACTCCGCGGCCTCCAGATGGCGCGCTTCGGCCGTAGTATGCAGGCGCTCGCGCACGCTCTCCCACGGCGGGGAGCCCGCGGGCACGAAGCCGCCGGTACGCGGGGACACAATCACTTCCGATTCCGCACTCACGGTCAGCGCGTCGTGGGGCGAATCGAGCACCGCGTGGCGCACCGGATTGCCGAAATAGTCCAGGTGCTCGGTGATTTCACTCGGCTGGGGAGCGATTTCAACCGCGTGCGCGACCAGCTTTTGCCAGGCGGTCTCGCGCGGCGTGAGATGAAGCAGCTGCTGCGCCACGGCAACCCGGCTTTCATACACGTATCGTGTCCTGTGGACGACGTGATAGCGGGCGTCGGTCATGCGCGCTCGACACCGACGGCATCGGACCCTCGCGCGGCGCGGTCAGGTCGCATAAGTCTGCCGCAATACCGAATGGCTGAAGAATCGCAGCCCGAGCCGCTCGGAGAGCATGTGGCTCGCTTCCTGGAGGTCCGCCAGGAGCCGGGCCAAGCGCTCGCTCCCCGGATCGAGATCGCGCCCGGGATCGAGCGTATTCAGGGACTCGATGGACGGCGCCAAGGACCCCGCGCCGCAATCGCCGAGCGATTGCCCAAGGCGCACGAGGTAGTCGTGCAGGCCCTTGAGCTGGAAGGCGATGGAACGCGGGTTGCTGTCGTCGCGCACCAGCAGGTCGATCACCGGCATCCACTCGGGGCGGGCCATGTAGCGAGAACGATACGTAATCGTGCTGTCGGCCAGGGCGAGCAGCCAGTCGAGGTCCGGCGCCCCGGACCCGCAAGGAGGCATGGCGAGCGCCTGCTCGAGTGCGGTGCACTGGAACTGCAACCGCTCGATCCGGCGGCCGACTGAAAGGAATCGCCATCCCTGGTCGCGAGTCATCCCGTCGAGGGCGAATCCTGAAAGCGTCATCAGGGCGACCACGGTGCGGTCGATTTCCGAAAGCGCATCGGACAAGGCAAGCGTCTGGCCCTTGCGTTCGGCGAAATCCTGGACGAGCTTGTTCACGGTGCGCCAGTTGTCCAGCGACAGGCGTTCGCGCAACTGCGAGGCCACGCGGAACAGCTGGCGCAGGTTGCCGGCCAGGCCGTGGCGGTCCTCGTCGACGATCGCGGCCCGCAGCGCGCGCACCAGGGCAACGTCATCGAGGTCGTCCTCGTCCTCGAGGATCTCGGCACGGCGCAGGAGCGCCGTGATGCTCGACCATCCGGCGTCGGCGGCGCTCGGCACGGCGTCGATCATGCGCTCGAGCGCGAGCCGCAGCAGGCGCGCGGTATTGTCGCAGCGCTCCGAATAGCGCCCGAACCAATACAGGTTTTCCACCATGCGGCTGGTCAGGTTGGCGCCGCCGCGCACCAGGTCCTGAGGGCCGGTGGCACGGCGCAGCAAGCTGAACGTATTGACCGGGCCGGGCGCCAGCACCCAGGTGTCCTTGGATGCGCCGCCGCGCTGCATCGAGATCACCCGCGCGTTCGAACCGGTCGCGACCCGGGTCAGGCCGCCAGGCATGACGACATAACCGTTGGGTGTGGCGCAGGCGAACACGCGCATGCCGATCGCGCGCGCCAGCAGCCGACGCGGATGCTGGCGATCCCAAACCGGCGCCTGCGACAGTTGCACCATCTCCTGCGCGACGTAGTCCTGGGGCTTGGCGCGCATCTGCGCGATGAATTCCTCGCGCCGCGCGCCCGACAGGTCATCGCCGAACACCGCTTCCCTGCGCAATTGGGGAAAAGCCGGCTTGATGACGAGCGAATCGAGCCGTCCGATCGCCTCCTCGAGGGCTGCGGACTCGCCGCACCACCAGGTGCCGACCGAGGGCATCTGGAGGTCCTCCCCGAGCAGGCTTCGCGACAGCGCAGGCAGGAATCCGAGCAGCGCGCCCGATTCCAGCAGGTTCGAACCCAGCGCATTGGCAAGCAGCACATTGCCGCGGCGCGCGGCTTCGGCGAGGCCCGCCACGCCGAGTGTCGAATCCCCTCTCAGTTCGAGCGGGTCGCATGAATCGTCATCGAGCCTGCGCACGATCGCATGCACCCGCTGCAGGCCCGACAGGGTCTTCAGCCACACGCATCCGCTACGCACCGTGAGATCGTGCCCTTCGACGAGCGGGAACCCGAGATAGCGCGCAAGGTAAGCGTGCTCGAAGTACGTTTCGTTGTACGGCCCGGGCGTGAGCAGCACGACCAGGGGCGCTTCGTCATCGTGGGGCGCCCAATGCGCAATGCTGTCACGCAACGCCGCAAAGAAACCGGCGAGGTGCTGAACCTTCAGGTCGCGGAACAGGTCCGGGAAGACACGCGAGATGATGAGGCGGTTCTCCAGCGCGTAGCCGGCGCCGGACGGCGCCTGCGTGCGATCGGCGACCACCCACCAGCGACCGTCGGGCGAGCGCGCGAGGTCGGCCGCGTAGAGGTGGAGCATCGTGTTGCCTTGCGCGGACACGCCATGCGCAGGCCGCAGGAAACCCGCATGCCCGTGCACCAGCGCCGGCGGCAGCAACCCCTGCTGGAGCAGATATTGGCTGCCGTAGACGTCCAGCAGGATCCGGTTGAGCAGCGCCGCGCGCTGGATCACTGCGCGCTCGATCGTGCGCCATTCCTCGTGCGGCAGGATCAACGGCAGGACATCGAGGTCCCAGGGACGGTCGGCGCCCTGTGAATCGGCGTAGACGTTGTAGGTAATCCCGTTTTCGCTCACCTGCCGTTGCACCGCCTGCAGGCGCTCGCGCATGAGTTCGGCCGGCGCAGTGGAGAGCTGCTCGAACATCGTGTGCCAATGCTCGCGAGGCACGCGTCCGGCGTCGAGCATCTCGTCGTATCGCGCGGAGGCTGGCGGATAGGCGGAAAGGAGCTGCCTTGGCATTTAGCCGCTGTGATGTGAAGCTGGGGTGTATTGACAGTGGCGCAGGTTAGCACCCGTCCCCCCTCGGCGCAAAAAAGGAAGCACCGCTGATGCAACCCCTATCTGCGCAAGTCGAGCGTGAAAGGGAAGTTCGGGTTGCGCGGCTCATCCTTCACGCCGACCGGGCCGGGCGTATGGCCCATGCGGAAGAACCGGGCAAGCCGGCGGCCCTCGGCTTCATAGGCATTGACCGGGAAGGTTTCGAAGTTGCGCCCGCCCGGGTGCGCCACATGGTACTGGCACCCGCCCATGCTGCGGCCCATCCACGTGTCGACGAGGTCGAATACGAGAGGCGCGTGAACCCCGATGGTCGGATGCAGAGCTGAAGGGGGCGCCCACGCCCTGTAGCGAACCCCGCCTATCGATTCACCGGCCTCCCCGGTGGGCGCAAGAGGCACCGGGCGGCCGTTGCAGGTGAGCACATGCCGGTCGCCGACCAGCCCGGTTGAATGCACCTGCAATCGTTCGACCGAAGAGTCCACGTAGCGCACCGTACCGGCCTGCGCGCCTTCCTCTCCCATCACGTGCCAGGGCTCGAGGGCAAAGCGCAGTTCGATCTTCGCGCCGAGCGCCGAGAACTCGCCGTAGCGCGGGAATCGGAATTCGAGGTGCGGTGCGAACCACTCGCTCCTGAGCGGGAACCCGGCCTCCTTGGTCTCGGCGATCACGTCGCGGAAGTCCTGCCAGATGAAATACGGCAACATGAAGCGGTCGTGCAGTTCGGTGCCCCAGCGCTTGAGCCGCGCGGGCCGATAGGGCCGCCGCCAGAAGCGGGCAATTAGCGCGCGCAGGAGCAATTGCTGGGTGAGCGACATGCGCGCATGCGGCGGCATCTCGAATGCGCGCATCTCGAGCAACCCCAGCCTTCCGGTGGCCGTATCCGGCGAGTAGAGCTTGTCGATGCAGAATTCCGACCGGTGCGTATTGCCCGAGGAATCGATCAGCAGGTTCCTCAGGATGCGGTCGACGAGCCAGGGCAGCGAGGCGCCTTCGCCTTTGAGCCGGTGGATCTCGCGGAACGCGATCTCGATCTCGTAGACCGAATCGTTCCTTGCCTCGTCGATGCGCGGCGCCTGGCTCGTCGGGCCGACGAACATCCCGGAAAAAAGGTACGACAGCGACGGGTGGTTATGCCAGTAGGCAATCAGGCTCGCGAGCAGGTCCGGCCGCCTGAGGAAGGGTGAGTCGGCGGTCGTCGCGCCGCCCAGCACGAAGTGGTTCCCGCCGCCGGTACCGGAGTGGCGGCCGTCGAGCATGAACTTGTCGGTGGTCAGGCGCGTGAGGTGCGCGGCTTCATAAAGGAAAGTCGTGTTGTCGACGAGTTCGCGCCAGGTGCGCGTCGGTTGCACGTTCACTTCGAGCACGCCCGGATCCGGCGTGATGCGCAGTGTTTCCAGCCGCGGATCGCGCGGCGGTTCGCAGCCTTCGAGGACCACGGGAATCTTCAGCTCCGCCGCGCTCGCCTCGACCGCGGCGACGAGTTCGAGGTAGTCCTCCAGCGCGCTGACCGGGGGCATGAAGATGTAGAGCACGCCGTTGCGCGGCTCGGCGCAGATCGCGGTGCGTGTGATCCAGCCGGCCGATTGCATGCGGACCGGCGGCGTATCGGGCGCCGGCTTGGCCTTTGCGCGCGGACCGGGTCCAGCCTTTTGCGATTGGCTTTGCCCGCCTTGCGTTTGGGAGGGCACGCGAGCCTGCATCCTCGTCCTCGCGGCCGCAGCTTCCGGCGTATGGAAGAGTTGCGCGATGTTCCGCCACTCGGGCAACGGCGCGTAGCGCTGGGTCGGGTCGATCTGGTGGATCCACGGGTAGTCTGTGTTCGAGACCCAGGGCAGGGAATCGAGCGGAAGGCGCAAGCCCAGCGCTGAATCCCCGGGAACGAGATAGCAGCGTTCCGCGCGCAGGAACCACGGCCCGCTCTGCCAGCGAACCTCGTCGGTCCCGCTCCTTTGGATTGGCAGCACGTGGCCGACCACCTTGTCCAGGCCTTGCGTGAAAATCTTGCCCAGGCGCGCGCGTTCGAGAGCGTTGTCCAACTTCGAGCCGAACGGGTCGACGTTTGAAGGGAGCTTTCTCTCGCGCCACAGGTAATACCAAACGTCCTCGAAGGCTGGGAAGGCGTACCGCGTGTCGAGCGACAGGCGCCCGGCGAGGGCGGCAAGGAATTGCCGAGCCGTGTCTGCATTCGCGCCGTAATCGACGGACTCGTCGGCCAACAGCGCGGCGTCCTGCCAGATGGGCTCGCGGTCCTTGCGCCAGAAAAGCGACAACGACCAGCGCGGAAGCTGCTCGCCCGGATACCACTTTCCCTGCCCGAAATGCAGCAAGCCCTTGGGTGCATAGCGCGCCTTGAGCCTCGCGAGGAGGCTCGCGCCCAGTCTGCGCTTCACCGGCTTGCCCGGCGGGGAATCGGAGTCGGTGTTCCATTCGGCGCCGTCCCGGTCGTCGGCCGAGACAAAGGTCGGCTCGCCGCCCATGGTGAGGCGCACGTCTTCCGAAGCAAGGTCGGCGTCGATCCGCACGCCGAGCGCCTCGATCTCCTTCCATTGGTCCTCGGTGTACGGTTTGGTCACGCGCGGCGCCTCCCAAACGCGCTCGACCTTCATCGCGTGCTCGAACTCGGTCTCGCATTCGTCCGTGAACCCGGTGATCGGCGCCGCGCTGCCCGGCTCCGGCGAACAGGCGAGCGGGATGTGGCCTTCGCCGGCGAACAAGCCGGAGGTCGGATCGAGGCCGATCCAACCGGCCCCCGGCAGGTAGACCTCGCACCAGGCATGCAGGTCGGTGAAGTCGACTTCGGTACCCGAAGGCCCGTCGAGCGACTTGACGTCCGGCTTGAGCTGAATGAGGTAACCCGAGACGAACCGGGCCGCCAGCCCGAGATGCCGGAGCAACTGCACCAGCAACCATCCGGTGTCGCGGCACGAGCCGCTCGCGTTTTCGAGCGTGAGCTCCGGCGTCTGCACGCCGGGTTCCATGCGGATGAGGTAGCGGATGTCCGTTTGCAGGCGCTGGATCAGCGCGACGAGAAAGTCCACCGAGGGCGTGGGTTTCCTCGCAATGCCCGCGAGGTACTTCGCGAACAGCGGCGTCTGCGGGAGCTTCACCATGTAGGGCGC
>CANKMT010000039.1 GCA_947482825.1 Betaproteobacteria bacterium
AGCTTGCACATGTCCTCGAGGAAATCCGGCGGGAGATCGTCATTGTTGGCCTTGGCGCCCCGGGCCCACTCGCAGGCCTTGGAGTACTCCTTTTTCTTGAAATGGATCCTTGCGATATGCAACCGCGCGTCGCGCGCCGTCATCGAAACGGCTAGAGCCTTGTGCAGTTGCCCCAGCGCCTCGTCCAGGCGATCCACGATCCAGAGGAAGCGCCCGTAGGAGACAAAAGCGCTCGCGCTGACCCCGGGCTTGGCGATGGCCGTCTTGAAATACTTCTCGGCCTCGTCGGCGTTCTTGTCGCGCACGGTCGAGATGAGCGCAAAACCGTGAAAAGCGTCGCCGTTCTCGGGGTCGAGCAGCCACGCCTGGTTGAACTTGCGGATGGCGTTCTTGTAGTCGGTCTTCCCGTAGGCCGCCCACGCCTCGGTGATGACCTCCTTCGCCACCGCCTGGCGGGTCTTGCCGGCCTTCTCGATCGAGGCGATGAACGCTTCGTCCCGCTGCGTGAGCTTGCGCGGCTTGCCGGCCGATCCGTACATGGGGATCTCGCTCGGGGGCAGCTGCGCCTGCGCCTGCGTGGTGAACAGGAAAAGCAGCAGTACGCCGGAAAAATTGCGGAAGAAGAATCGCATTGGTCCAGACCTCACTGGATTGCGGCCGTCTGGGTCGCAGCCGCTTATTCGTCTTTAAGCAGTCCCTGAGACCGAAGTATAGGCGCGATTTGGCCGAAGCCCTCGACCTGGAAGGCGTTCAAGCCCGCTTCACGCGCTGCCGCGACATTCGGCAGCAAGTCGTCGAAGTACCAGACCTCACCCGCCGGAGCGCCCAGGCGATCAAGCGCGAATTCGAAAGCCCCGGGATCCGGTTTTACCAGCCCCATTTCGTGCGAGAGGAAGCACGAATCGAACAGCGCATGCAATTGCGGAAAACGCGCCCAGTGGATAGCGTTGGTATTGCTCAAGCACGCCAGATGGTGCTCACCTTTGAGCCGGGCCAGGAGCGCCTCCGCACCCTCGTAAAGCCCCTTGGGCCAGGTTGTGAACTCGCTGATGAAGGCCGCAGGCTCCAGGCCGATTTCCCATTCGCGCACGAACTCCGAGGCGAAGTCCTCGCCCGATATCCGGCCGCTTTCGAACTGCTTCACGACGTGCGAATCGAGCCACTTGCGCCACATTTCATGCCGCGCGAGCGGTCGCGGAAGCATGGCCGCCAGCGCCTCAGGACCGCCGTTCTCGACGAGCACGCCGCCGAGGTCGAACAGAAGAACCTTTTTTGAACGATTTTCGGGCCCCATGTGCCAAGGATACGCCCAGTTGCCGACGGTATAATGCGCCCCCTGCCCGAAGCAAAAGTCCCGCCCCATGGAAGCCGAACGCCTCAACCAGCTCGCCTCATTGCTCTCCGACCTCGAAGCACGTTCGGCCGAGCTTCGGAGGTATCTTTGACTTCGACGCAAAGCACCAGCGCCGCGAAGAGGTAGCGCGCCAGCTCGAAGACCCCACGGTCTGGAGCGACCAGAAGCGCGCACAGGACCTGGGCCGGGAAAAGAAATCGCTCGATGAAATCGTCGGCGGCCTCGAGGCCATCTCTTCGGGCCTGGCCGATTCGCGCGAACTGTTCGGCCTCTCACGGGAAGAGAACGACGACGCGACCCTCGTCAGCGTCGAAACCGACGTGAAAGCTATCGAAAAGCAGGTCGCGCGGCTGGAGTTCCAGCGCATGTTCAACAATCCTCTGGACCCGGCAAACTGCTTTGTGGACATCCAGGCGGGCTCGGGCGGAACCGAGGCGCAGGACTGGGCCTCGATGCTCGAGCGCATGTACCTGCGCTTCTGCGAAAAGCGCAAATTCGGCATCGAGATCCTCGAGCAGTCCGACGGCGAGGTCGCCGGCATCAAGGGCGCCACCCTCAAGGTCACCGGCGACTACGCCTACGGGACGCTGCGCACCGAGAGCGGCATCCACCGGCTGGTGAGGAAATCTCCTTTCGACTCGAACGCGCGGCGCCACACCTCGTTTGCGAGCGTGTTCATTTATCCCGAGGTCGACGATTCGATCGAGGTCGAGATCAACCCGGCGGACCTGCGCATCGACACCTACCGCGCCTCTGGCGCCGGCGGCCAGCACATCAACAAGACCGATTCGGCGGTGCGCATCACCCACCTGCCGACCAACATCGTCGTGCAGTGCCAGAACGACCGCTCGCAGCACAGGAACCGCGCCGAGGCGATGGCAATGCTCAAGTCGCGGCTTTATGAGCTTGAACTACGCAAGCGCCAGGCCGAGCAGGACAAGCTCGAGGACTCCAAAACCGACATCGGCTGGGGACACCAGATCCGCTCGTATGTGCTCGACCAGTCGCGCATCAAGGATTTGCGCACCGGCGTGGAAATAGGCAACACCCAAGGCGTGCTCGACGGCGACCTGGACGAGTTCATCACCGCGAGCCTGAAGCAGGGAGTCTGAAAATGAGCGAGGAAAAAGCCGAAGCGCAACCGCAACCGCATGACGAGAACAAGATCATCGCCGAGCGCCGCGAAAAACTCTCCAAGTTGCGCGAAGCAGGCGGTGTGTTCCCGAACGACTTCCGGCGCGCTCACTCGATGGACGCGCTCGCCAGGGAGTTCGGCGCGCTGGACAAGCCCGCCCTCGAGGAGAAGAAGCCCTCGGCGACGATCGCCGGCCGGATGGTGCTCAAGCGCGTGATGGGCAAGGCGAGCTTCGCCACCCTGCAGGACGGCTCGGGCAAGATCCAGATCTACGTCTCGAACGACATCACCGGCGCGGAGACTCACGACGCCTTCAAGCACTGGGACCTCGGCGACATCCTCGGCGTGTCGGGCACGCTGTTCAAGACCAACAAGGGCGAACTCACGGTGCAGGCCTCCCAGCTTCGCCTGCTCACCAAGGCCCTTCGCCCGCTGCCGGAAAAATTCCACGGCCTCGCCGACCAGGAAGTGCGCTACCGGCAGCGTTACGTGGACTTGATCGTCAACGAGGGTTCGCGCAAGGTTTTCGTCGAGCGCTCGAAGATCGTTCAATCGATCCGCGAGTCGATGGTGGCCGAAGGCTTCCTGGAAGTCGAGACGCCGATGATGCATTCGATCCCCGGCGGCGCGGCGGCACGGCCTTTCAAGACGCACCACAATGCGCTCGACATGGAATTGTTCCTGCGCATCGCGCCGGAGCTTTACCTGAAGCGGCTGGTGGTCGGCGGCATCGAGAAGGTGTTCGAGATCAACCGCAATTTCCGCAACGAGGGCATGTCCACGCGGCACAACCCCGAGTTCACGATGATGGAGATGTACGCGGCCTACGAGACGGTCGAGTACATGATGGACCTGACCGAGCGGATCGTGCGGACCGCGGCGCGCACGGCGCTCGGCACGGAACAAGTGACCTACCAGGGCAACGCGATCGAGCTCGGCAAGCCTTTTGCGCGGTTGCCGATTCCCGAAGCGATTCGCAAGTTCGATCCGCAGAGCGCGACGGCGGATCTTCGCGACCGCGCGTGGCTCGCGGCTCGTTTGAAGCAGGTCGGCGGCGCAGTGGAGGGCCATCATGGCTGGGGATCGCTGCAACTCATGGTGTTCGAGGCGGTGGCGGAAAAGCATCTCATCCAGCCGACGTTCGTCACCGAATACCCGGCCGAGGTGTCGCCACTGGCTCGTCGTGCGGATCGCGACCCGGAATTGGTAGACCGGTTCGAGCTTTTCATCGACGCCAAGGAAATGGCCAACGGCTTTTCGGAATTGAACGACCCCGAAGACCAGGCGCAGCGCTTCCTCGACCAGGCCCAAAAGAAGAATGCGGGCGACCAGGAGGCAATGTTTTACGACGCCGACTACATCCGGGCGCTGGAATACGGCCTGCCGCCGACCGCTGGCGCCGGCATCGGCATCGACCGGCTGGTCATGATCCTGACCGACAGCCCGTCGATCCGTGACGTAATCCTCTTTCCGCAGATGCGGGCGGAGGCGTAGCCAACCCTTTTTACAACTGGTAACACTGCCGGCACGCCAAATGGGCGGGTTGCGGAGTACGCTATCAGCATGAGTAAAGTTTCCGGGAGAGTTTCATGAAAGTCCGACTTCTGGCCCTCGCCGCAATATTGGCGACGGGTTCCGCATTGGCGCAGGCTCCGAATACCGACGCGCCGCAGGTCATAAATCCATACACGCAGCCTGCAGGAGCGCGGTCCTACACGCCACCGCCGGCGCAGGGCTCCAGCCCTCAGCAGCCGGTCTACCAGCAGCAATCGGCGCCCGGCTACCCGCAACAGCAGGCTTATCCGCAACAGCCAACTCAGGCGCCGCAGGCCTATCCGCAGCAGCAGCAGGCCTATCCGCAGCAGCAGCAGGCCTATCCGCAGCAGCAATCCGGTTACCCACAGCAGCAGCCGCAAGGCTATCCACAGCAGTCCGGCTACCCGCAGCAGGCACCGCAAGCCTATCCGCAGCAACCGGGCTATCCGCAGCAACAGCCCCAAGGCCAATACCCGGCGCAAGCCGCCAATCAACAGCCCATCTGCCGTGACTGCGGCATCGTCGAATCGATGCGCGAAGTCGAGAAGAAGGGCGACGCGAGCGGCGTAGGCGCGGTCGCAGGCGGTATCGGCGGCCTGATCCTCGGCCGCCAGGTCGGCAACGGCACCGGCCAGCGCATCGCCGGCGTGCTCGGCGCGGCCGGTGGCGCGTTCGCCGGTCACCAGATCGAGAAGAACATGAAGACCACGAAGTCGTATGAGGTCTATGTCCGCATGGAAGACGGCAGCTATCGCACGGTCCCAATGGCCACACAACCGGCATTCCGCACCGGTGAGCGAGTGCGCCTCGTCAACGGGCAGTTGCAGGCCGACTTCCGGTAGCAGGCGTGGAGCTTTACTGGCTGCAGGATTTTCTTGCGCTGGTCCGCACCGGCAATTTCTCGAAGGCGGCGATGGAACGCCATGTCACGCAGTCCGCGTTCAGCCGCCGCATCCAGGCGCTCGAGGACTGGGTCGGCGCAGCGCTTTTCGACCGGAGCGGCCACCCGGTCGAACTCACGAACGCTGGCCAGCAACTGCTGCCGATCGCCGTGGGCAGTGTCGAGCCGCTGCTGGATTTTCGTGCGTCGATTCGCTCGAACGCTTCGGATTCGGCGCCCACGGTGTCTTTCCTGATGCCCACGCCCTGCTCGGCCGGGATCTTTCCGGCGCTGCTTGCGCGCCTCAATCGCGAGATCGGCCCGATCGTCGGGCGCGGCTCGGTGAAGCGGATCGACGAGGTGGCCGAGCGCTACGTGGCCGGCGAAGCGGATCTTGCGCTCTCCTACCGCCATCCTTCGCTGCCGCGGCCCGCAGGGTTCGATTCGCTCGATGCAATCGAGATCGGCGATGAGCCGATGATCCCGGTGTGCGCCCCGCAACGCCGCGGCATGCCGGGCTACCTGCTGCCGGTGATTCCCGGCTCGCCGCTGGTCTACCTGCCCTACGGCCGCTCCTCGTTCATCGGCCGCGCGGTGGATGACGAGGTGGCCGCGCGCGTGACCGAGGTGCGGCCGCAGAAACTGTTCGATGACCCGCTGATCTTCGTGCTCAAGGAACTCGCGCTGCAGGGCATGGGCGTCGCGTGGCTTCCGCGCTCGACCATCGAGCGCAACCTCGGCGACGGGAGCCTGTGCCGCGTCGGTGGCGTGGACTGGGACATTCCCCTTACGGTCGAACTGCTGCGCCGGAAAAAGCGCCTGTCAGAGGCGGCTGAGTCGGTGTGGGCGCTGTTGTCTACGGGCGCCGCGCCGGAGCGGCCCGTGCTGCGGTCGACCATCCCGGCCGCACATCGCCCGGCTCGAGGCCGCGCGTAATAAACACCACCCGGCTCGTCCCCGCGGGCAAAGAAAGGGTTTCCGGTGGTGCAACGAGGTGCTGGATCGCGTGCACCGCCACGGCGTGCGAATGCTCCTCGACGGCGATGATGCCTTTGACGCGCAGCAGGCGCGCGCCGTGAGTGTCCGCAAGGGCGTGCAGCCATTCGCCGATTGCGGCGAGCGGTTGCCGCTCGTCCCACTCGAGCACGAACGATTCGATCGATTCGTCATGCGCCGCGCGCAAAGCTTCGGCAGGAACCAGGCGCTCGCGCAAAGGCATCGTCGACTCGAACCAGGCCGGGACGGCCGCGCCCCGCGGCGCGCGGACGAGGTCGGCGTGGGGATTGATTGCGGCGAGCTTCGCTTCGAGCCGCGCAAGCGATTGCGGGTCGGACTGTTCGGACTTGGCAACGACCAATCGATCGGCAAGCAGCGCCTGCCTGAATGCGGTGGTCCCCGATTCGAGGGCCGCGGCGCCGAGCAGTGCATCGACGACCGTCACCACCGCCTCCAGCCGGTAGCGCCCCGCCAGCATCGGCGATTCGGCAAAAAGCTGCAGGATCGGGCCGGGCTCGGCCAGGCCGCTGGTCTCGATGACGACCCGCTCATAAGCGGGGATCGCGCCGTGCGCCACGCCCCGCTCCAACCGGATCAGCGCTTCGGCAAGATCCGCCCGCACCTGGCAGCAAACGCAGCCGCCCGGCAGCAGGACGACATCTTCACTCGACGACTCGATCAGCGCGTTGTCGATGCCCACCGCGCCGAACTCGTTGACGACCACCGCCGCATTCCTGATCGCGCCTTGCTTGAGTGCCGCGTTCAGCAGCGTGGTCTTGCCCGCCCCCAGCGCCCCAGTGAGCACCACCACCGGAATCGGAAAAAGGGGCCAGGTTCGATTTTTCGCGGTGGATGCCAATTCGATTAGACGTCAAAGAAAAATCGAGCCTGGCCCCTTTTTACTGGAGGCGTTTGACGATGAGGTCGAGGGCGGCGCCGACGGCGGCGAGGCGCACGCCGTCGCGATCACCGGGGAAAACGTGGCGCTCGACGAGCGTGGTCGCGCCGGGCCGCGCTGCGGCGATGTAGCAGGTGCCGACGGGATTCTTCTCGTTGCCGCCGCCGGGGCCGGCGTATCCCGTGACGGCGACCGCCACGCCCGCGGTCGAGTTCTTGAGCGCGCCCTCGGCCAGCCCCTGGGTGACCTCGGCACTCACCGCCCCGTGCTTGCGCGAAATCTCCTCGGCCACGCCAAGCCCGGTCGCCTTGGCGGAGTCGTGATAGAGCACGAACCCGCGTTCGAAGATCTTCGACGCACCGGACACCGACGTGAGGCACCCGGAAACGAGGCCCGCGGTGCAGGTCTCGGCCGTGGCGATGCGCACGTCCTTCGCTTTCGCAGCGTCCAGCGCGCGCGCGGCCTTGTCGAGCAGGTCTTTGGGAAACACGTGAACCTCTACAGAGTATTCGTGAAAGCGCGGCCGGCCTTCATGACCAGCTTGAGGCGCGCGCGTTCTTCGAGGATGCGAATATTCGCCAGCGGATCGCCCTCCACCACAAGCACGTCAGCATAGCGCCCCGCTTCGAGCACGCCAACGTCGTTTCGCCCGATGCATTCCGCCGCCTGCCCGGTGGCCGAAACCAGCGCCTGCATCGGCGTCATGCCGAGCCACTCGACCATGAAGCGCAATTCCACGAGGTTCTCGCCGACCAGCAGGCGGTGCGACTGGTCGGTGCCAAAAGCGACTCTGACACCCTTTTTCACGGCGTGCTTCCAGAGCGGGATCTGTTTCTGCATGCGCTCGAAGATCTCGTGCTCCTTGGATGCTTCGTTGGCGAGTTGCTGCTTGTCCCAGGCGGTGTTGGCCTTGCGGTGCTCCAAAGACAGCGGCACCAAGGCGAGCGTCGGCACCCACCAGGTGCCGGTCGAGATCATCTTGTCGGCGCACTGCTCGTCGATGAACCAGCCGTGCTCGAGCGAATGGATGTTCGCCTCCAGCGCCGTTCGGATTCCGTCGACGCCTTCCGCGTGCACCGCGACCGTCTTGCGGCGCATCGCCGCCTCGGCCACTGCTACCTTGATCTCATCGAGCGTGAACTGCGGTTCATCCCAGGAATCGGTCACTGAAGTGATGCCGCCGGTGGCGCAGATTTTGATGAAGTCAGCGCCGGCCATGAGCACGTGGCGCACGAGGCGGCGCACCTCGTCCACGCCGTCGGCCACCGGGCTCGGCAGCCAGGCGCGCTTCTGCACCCGCAACCCCGCCGGCACCCAGGCATCGCCATGCCCGCCGGTCTGGGAAATCATCGCGATCGAAATCAGGAGGCGCGGGCCGTCGATGTAGCCCTCGGCGATCGCCTCGCGAAATCCTGCATCGGCCCCGCCCATGTCGCGCGCGGTCGTGACACCGCAAGCCAGCGTTTCCTTCAGCACCGCGGTCGAGCGCAGCACGTTATACGTCGGCGCATTGAGGAGGTGCTGGCGCATGTCGCGCGCCCGGTAGGTGCCGTGCACGTGGCAATCGATGATGCCCGGCAGGATCGTCCGGCCGCCCGCGTCGATCACCATCGCGCCCTTGGGGACGGGCGATCCCGCGCCAACGCCCGCGATCCGTTCGCCTTCGATCACCACGGTCGCGTTTTTCACCGGGTCGCGGCCGCTGCCGTCGATCAGGGTGCCGCCGACGATGGCGATGCGCTTGGATTCAATCGGCTCTGCCACTACTCCTCCAGGTCCACGAATACGTTTTTCACTTCGGTGTACAACGACAGCGCATGCATGCCGAGCTCGCGCCCCAGCCCGGATTTCTTGTAGCCGCCGAACGGCGCAAAGTACCCATAGCGGCTCGCGCTGCCGTGCGAGTTTACGCTGACCATGCCGGTGCGAAGCGCGCGCGCCACGCGCATCCCGCGGCCGAGGTTGCGCGTCCAGACCGAGGCATTCAGGCCGTAGGGGCTGTCGTTGGCCAGTTGCACCGCCTCGGCTTCGGTATCGAACGGGATTACGACCACCACCGGCCCGAAGATTTCCTCCTGCGCGACGCGCATCGAGTTCTTCGCGCCGGACAGGATCGTCGGGGCGTAGTAAGCGCCGTTCACGAGGCCCACCGGCCGGCCGCCGCCGGTCACGATCGCGCAGCCTTCGGTCTTGGCCAATTTCACGTACCCGTCCACCGAAACCCACTGCGACTGCGAGACGAGCGGGCCGATCTCGGTCGCCGGATCCATCGGATCGCCGACCTTGGCGGCGCGCGCGGCCGCAGCGAACTGCGCCGTGAACTCCACGGCAGCGGCTCGCTCGACGAACACGCGGGTGCGCGCAGAGCAGCTTTGTCCCGCATTGCCGAAGCCTGCCTTCACCGCCTGGCTTGCCGCCTTTGCGATATCCGCATCCGCAAACACGATGTTCGGGCTCTTGCCGCCGAGTTCCAGCGTGATCCGCTTGATGTCGTCGGCGCCGAGCTTGAGGAGCTTCGCCCCGGTCGTCGTCTCACCCGTGAAAGAGATCTTGTCGATGCCGCGATGCGTGGCGATCTGGTTGCCCAGCGCGGCCCCCGGTCCCGGCAGGATGTTCAGCACCCCCGCCGGCACGCCCGCTTCGAGCGCGATCTCGCCGAGCATCAGCGCGGTGAGCGGCGTATAGCTCGCCGGCTTGAGGATCACCGTGCATCCCGCCGCGAGCGCGGGCGCCACCTTCCACGCCGCAGCGAGGAACGGAAAATTCCACGGCGTGATCGCAGCGACCACGCCGAGCGGTTCCCTCAACGTGAAGTCGAGCACGTTCGAGCCCATCGGGATCGTGTCGCCGAAGAACTTGTCCATCGCGCCGGCGTAATACTCGAATACGTTCGCAGCGCTTTCGACTTCATTCAACGAATTGGCGATCGTCTTGCCGCCGTTGCGGGTCTCGATCTCCGCGATCCAGGCCGCGTTCTTGCGAATGCCGTCGGCGATCGCGCGCAGGAACTTGCCGCGCGCGAACGGCTGCATGCCGGACCACGAACCCGCATCGAACGCGCGCCGCGCCGCCGCTACCGCGCGATCGACATCCGCGACGCCGGCCTTGGCCACATCGGCCAGCTTCGAGAAATCGGCCGGGTTCGCGGTAACGAAGGATTCGCCAGAGGCTGCGGGCGTGAATTTCCCGTCGACCAGCAGGTGGGTCTGCAGGAGGTGAGGTTGCAAACTCATGCGCTTCTCACCCGAAAATTCTCTCGCAATGCGCCGGCAGTTCGGCGAGGCTCTTGAGATGAATATCCACATCAGGGTCGATGGTTGTCGCGTTCGGCGCAATCCACGCGGTATGCAGGCCGAGCGCCTTGGCGCCCTTGACGTCGTTCCTCAAGTCATCCCCGACCATCAGCGTCCTGCCCGGCGGCGCGGGCAGCGCGGCGAGCGCCGGCGCATAGCAATCGGCATGCGGCTTCATCCAGCCGGTGTCGGACGAAACCACGATCACTTCGAAGTGCCGGCGCATCCCGAATCGCTCGAGCGTCTGCCCGACCACCGGCCCGTGCGGGTAATTCGAAACGATCCCGAGGCGATAAGACTGCGCAAGGATCGCGACCGTTTCGGCCGCATCGTCAAGCAGGCGGGCGCCTTGCGCGACTTCCCGCCCGAGCGCGTCGGACATGCGACGGTAGATCGAACGGTCGGCAAGCGGCTTGGCGCCGGCACGGTCCAGCGCCATCGCGAACCGGTCATCGAAAGTATGCTCGCGCTGCGTGAGCTTCGAGGCGGCGATCTGGGTGCGGCAGGCCTCGTGGTAGTACTCGATGAACACCGCCACCGGCAACTGCGCACATCCCTCGCCAAGGTGCGGACAGACATGCTCGGCGTAGATCCGCTCCACGCAAGCAAGATGCCTGTCCGGGTCGTGGATCATGCCCGGGATCCACATGAGGGTCTCGCCCCAGTCGAACAGGACGACCGGGCGGGAGTCCCTTGCGCCCGCGCCCGCTGCGTTTGTCATCAGGCCGCAGCCGCCATGGCTTCGTCGACGAGCGCACGCGCCGCGGCAGCCTGATCCGGCGCGCCGTACACGGCGCGGCCCACGACGCCATAGACGCTGCAGCCATTGGCCGCGCCGACGAGATCGCCGATCTTCCCGCCCAGCGGGCCGATGCCGGGCACGATGAACACCGGGGCGCGCAATTTGGATTTCAGCCTCGCCGAGTGGTGCCGCAGCTTGTCGGTGGTGTTGCCCGGGACGACAAAGTGGTTCGCGCCGCACTCGACCGCCTTGTCGATGATCCGCTCCAGCGCATCGTCGGCCACATAGCCGCCGCCGCTCAGGTTGAAATCCGGAAACGGCAGGTCGCCGCCCACCAGCGGCAGGATTCCTTGCTTGATCGATTCGCCCACGAAGCACTCCACTGCGCGCGGGCCGGCCAGCGGGAACAGGATCAACCCGTCGACCTTCGCCTCCGCACAGAGCGCGGCGAACTTGGCGGCCATGTCGAACACGTCCGGGCCGGCTTTCTGGTGGTCGTACAGGAGCGGCAGGTCGGTGTGCTCGCGAAACTGGCGCACCGTCTCGGCAAGGCCCAGCCGCAAGGCGGTGGTCATGCCGAGCTTGTAACCCACCACACCTTCGACCTTCGTCGTCAATTCGACCGTGCGCTTGCAGGCCTCGACCGTGTCGGCATCGAGCGCGACGATGATGCCGTGCCTGGTGCGGAATCGCACGGCTCGCGCCATCGGTCAGCCCGTCGCCCGGGAGGAAGACGCTTGCGTCTTGAGCCTCTCGATTGTGCGGATCGCGCTCGGCTTGATGTCCTTCACGTCCAGGCTGATATCGACCGCCTTGACCGTGTGGGTGAGGTCGCCCACCGAGATCACGTCGACGCCTGTCTCGGCGATTGCCACGATCGTGGATTCGTTGACGCCGCCCGAGGCCTCGGTGATCGCCCGCTTGTTGACCAGCTTGAGGCCCTCCCTCATCTCGTCGAGGTCCATGTTGTCGAACATGATGATCTCCACGCCGCAATCGAGCGCCTCCTGCACCATGGCGAGCGATTCGCATTCGACTTCGATCTTGAATGTGTGCTGTGCACGCGAGCGCAGGATCTCGATCGCATTCCTGATGTTGCCGGCGATCTTGATATGGTTGTCCTTGACCAGCACGCAGTTGGAGAGGTTGAAGATATGGTTGTGCGCGCCGCCGACGCGCACCGCATATTTCTGCACCATGCGCAGGCCCGGCCAGCCCTTGCGCGTGTCGGTGAGGCGCACCTTGGTGTGCTTGACGAGGTTGACGTAACGCCGCGTCTTGGTCGCGATGCCCGAGAGCTGCTGGATCCAGTCGAGCGCGGCCCGCTCGATCATGAAGAATGCCGAGGCCTTCGCGCGAATCTTGAGAAGCACCGTCCCGGGCCCGATTTCGGCGCCTTCATCGACGCAATGCTCGATCTCGGCTTCAGGGTCGATCAGCTTGATGGTCTCGTCCGCGAAAAGGAGACCGCACGCCACCCCGTCGCCCTTGGCATAAATCTGTGCGGTCTGGACCGGGTCCTCGTCCCACACCAGGAACCCCCCGGTGGTGTCCCCCGCATTGAGTTCCTCGCGCAGGCCCTGCTCGACCAGGGGGCGGATCATGAACCGGTTCAACCGCATGGCGTTCTCCCGTGAAAAACAGGGTCGCAGTGTAAGGCCCCCACGCTCAAGGGGCGCGTTCTATTCCAATCCGGAATATTGCCCGAAAAGCCTTGCAGCGACGTCTTTCCAAAGCAGTTGCGGGAGGCTCGCCATTGGGACTACATTACTCCCCGCGCGTCCTGGCACCGGAGCTGCGCGAATGACCAATGCAAGCCATTCAGCGCAGCAACTAGCGCAGTAACCAGACTCGGGAGATTCCTGTGGCACGCCTGACAATCAATGGAAAAGCTGTAAACGTCGATGTGGACCCGAACACCCCCCTCCTTTGGGTGATCCGGGAGCAGGTGGGACTCACAGGCACCAAGTACGGTTGCGGCGTGGCCCAGTGCGGCGCCTGCACGGTGCACATGAACGGCGAGGCGTTGCGCTCGTGCGCGATGCCCGTCAGCGCCGCCGAGGGCAAGAAAATCACCACCATCGAGGGGCTCGCGAACAAAGGCCTGCTCACCAAGGTGCAGAAAGCCTGGATCGAGCACGACGTCCCCCAATGCGGCTACTGCCAGTCCGGCATGATCATGGCGGTGTCGGCGTTGCTGAAGGAAAAACCCAAGCCCACCGACGCGGACATCGACGCGGCGATCACCAATATCTGCCGCTGCGGCACTTTCCAGCAGGTCCGCGAGGCGATCCACGCCGCGGCCAAGGCCTAAGGGGACCACCATGAAAATCGCAACCCCGAAAATCACCCGCCGCCAGTTCATCATCAACTCGGCCGCCGTCGGCGGCGGCCTCGCGCTCGGCCTTCGCCTGCCCTACGGCGGCCCCACAGTCGTCCGCGCAGCCGACGGCTCGCCGGAAATCGGCGCCTGGGTGGTGATCCGCCCGGACGAAACCGTCGTGGTGCGCATTGCGCGCTCCGAGATGGGCCAAGGCTCCCTCACCGGCCTCGCGCAGATGGTCGCCGAGGAACTCGAGTGCGACTGGAAGAGAGTCACCACCGAATACCCGACGCCGGCGACCAACGTTGCGCGCAAGCGCGTTTGGGGCGACTACGGCACCGGCGGCAGCCGCGGCATCCGCACCTCGGAGAACTATGTGAGGAAAGGCGGCGCAGCCGCCCGAATGATGCTCGTGCAAGCCGCCGCGGACCAGTGGAAAGTCCCGGTTTCCGAATGCAGCGCGGCCAACGGCGTGGTCACGCATGGCCCGAGCAAGAAAAAGCTCAGCTACGGCAAGCTCGCCGAAGCCGCGGCCAAGCTCGATGTGCCCAAGGACATCCCGCTCAAGGATCCCAAGGACTGGAAGATCATCGGCAAGCCGCTCAAGCGCCTGGACACCGCCGACAAAGTCACCGGCAAGCAGATGTACAGCGCGGACATGAAGCTGCCGGGCATGCTCTCCGCGGCGATCAAGGGCGCGCCGGTTTTCGGCGCCAAGGTGGTGAGCTTCGACCAGTCGAAAATTTCCGCAATGAAAGGTGTGAAGAAGGTCATGGTGGTGAGGAATACCGCCGTGGCCGTCGTGGCCGACACCTGGTGGCAGGCCAAGACCGCGCTCGACGCGCTGCCGATCGTCTGGGAGGAAGGCCCGAACAACAAGGTCTCCAGCGAATCGATCGCGAAGATGCTCGATGAGGGCCTGTCTGCGGAGCAGGCGTTCGTGCACAACCAGAACGGCGACTCTAAAGCGGCCCTGGCAAGCGCGGCGAAGAAGATCGAGGCGGTTTACACCTACCCGTACCAGAACCACGCCTGCATGGAACCGATGAATGCGACTGCGCTCTACACGGCGGATCGCTGTCAGGTCTGGACCGGCACGCAGAACGGCGAGGCCGCCCTCGCGGCGACGGCCGAGGCTTCCGGGCTGCCGGTGGACAAGTGCGACGTACACAAGATGCTGCTGGGCGGCGGCTTCGGGCGCAAGGGCATGTCCGACTACGTGACGCAGGCCGTCGTGATCGCCAAGGAAATGCCCGGCACGCCGGTCAAGCTGCTCTGGTCGCGCGAAGAAGACATGGCGCAAGGCCGATACCACCCGGTCATGCACGCGAAGCTCACCGCGGGGCTCGACAATGCCGGCAATATCTCCGGCATGCACATCCGCCTGTCGGGGCAGTCGATCCTCGCGGCCGTGCGGCCCGAGGCGCTCGACAAGGGCAAGGACCCCTTCGCGTTCCAGGGCTTCTGGCCGACCGGCGAGCATTCGCTTGAGTACACGATCCCGAACTTGCTGATCGACCACGCGATGCGCAACACGCATGTGCCGCCGGGTTTCTGGCGCGGGGTGAACATCAACCAGAACGCGATCTTCCTCGAGTGCTTCATCGACGAGCTCGCGCAGGCCGCGGGGCAGGATCCGCTCGCGTTCCGCCGCAAGATGATGGACAAGCATCCGAAGTCGCTCGCCGTGCTCAACGCGGTCGCCGAAAAAGGCGGCTGGGGCAAGCCGCTGGCGGCGGGACGGCACCTGGGCCTCGCGCATTTCCGCTCGTTCGGCAGTTACGTCGCGGCCTGCGCCGAGATCTCGGTCAAGGACGGCAACAAGGTCAAGATCCACAAGATCGTGGCCGCGACCGACACGGGCTACGCGGTGAACCCGGCGCAGATCGAGCGCCAGATCTCGGGATCGTTCGTGTACGGGCTTTCCGCGGTCTTCGACCAGGAATGCACGGTCAAGGACGGCAAGATCGAGCAGACCAACTTCCACGACTACAACTCGATGCGCATCGCGCAGATGCCCAAGGTCGAGTCGATCGTCATGCCCTCGGGCGGGTTCTGGGGCGGTGTGGGCGAGCCGACGATCTGCGTGGCTGCGCCTGCGGTGCTCAATGCATTTGCCCGGGCAACCGGAAAGCGCATCCGCAGCTTCCCGCTCAAGAACCACGGCATCACCCTCGTCTAAGAGGTGCTCAGGATCCTGGCCGTCGCGGCGTTCTATGTGTCCGGCGCGACGGCCCAGGATGCAATTCCGGATTCACTCACGGGTGCAAAGGGCGACCCAGCCCGGGGTCGCGCCATCGTCGCCAACCGGCAAGTGGGCCTGTGCCTGCTCTGCCACAGCGGGCCGATTCCCGAAGAGCGTTTCCAGGGCGACCTCGCCCCGGATCTCGCGGGCGCGGGAAATCGCTGGACCGAGGCGCAGTTGCGCCAGCGCATCGTCGATTCGCGCAAGTTGAACCCTTTGACGATCATGCCGTCGTATTACCGTACGGAAGGACACGCGCGAGTCGCGCCCGCTTTTCGCGGCAAGCCGTTGCTTGACGCGGAGCAGATCGAGGACATCGTGGCTTACCTTGGTACGCTGAAATGAAGAGGACCCGCACGCGGCGCGAGTTCCTTTCGACTGCGGTCGCGATGGCCGCGGCGGCCGGCCTGCCCGCGAGCGCCCTGGCGCAAGCCACCAAGGACCTGCGCGGCACCGAAGAGGACATGCGCATTGCGATCGCCCATTTCACGGGCCCCGGGCAGATGAACAAGGGACGCGTCCGCCTCGAGGTGCCGCCTCTGGTGGACAACGGCAACACGGTCGCGATCTCGGTCGCGGTCGACAGCCCGATGACCGAGACCGACCACGTCCGGGCGATCCGGATCTTCAGCGAGCGCAACCCCGAGCCGATCATCATGGCCTTCAAGCTCGGCCCGCGCGCCGGGCGGGCGAGCGTGGCCACGCGCGTGAGGCTCGCGGATACCCAGACACTCGTCGCGGTGGCGGAGATGAGCGACGGCACTTACTGGTACGGCTCGGCACCCACCGTGGTGACCATCGCCTCGTGCCTGGAAGAACTCTGACCGTGGCCAACGCGCTCGTCACCGTCCCCAAGACCGCCCGGCGCGGGGAAATCATCGAGATCAAGACGCTGGTGGCGCACAACATGGAGACCGGCTACCGGCGCACCGAGCGCGGCGTGCCGATCACGCGCGACATCGTGCGCACGTTCACGTGCACCTACAACGGCGTCGAGATCTTCAGCGCCGAGCTTCGCCCGGCGATCTCCGCCAACCCGTACATCTCGTTCTTCACAGTGGCCACCGAAAGCGGCATGCTTGCATTCAACTGGCTGGGCGACAACGGGTTCGCCGTGTCGACCTCGACCTACATCACCGTCACCTGAGTGCGTCGCATCATCACCGGCGCGGGGCTTCTGCTCGCCCTTGCGCACGCCTTTGCGCAGGACATTCCGCCGGGCGATCGCCGCTCCGGCTACGAGCAGATGGGCCGCGAGACCCGCGCCATGCAGGACGACGACTCAGCCAATCCGGCGACGTTCTGGGTGTTGGAGGGCGAAACGTCGTGGAGTAAGAAGACCGGCACAGCCAATCGAGCTTGTTCCGAGTGCCATGGCGACGCTGCCGCAAGCATGAAAGGTGTCGCCGCACGGCATCCGGCTTTCGACGCAAAGCGCGGGCGCCTGATGAACCTAGAGCAGCGCATCAACGCCTGCCGGGTCGAACGCCAGGAAGCGAAGCCGCTTGCTTACGAGAGCCGCGAATTGCTTGCGTTGACGGCCTATGTCGCGCGCCAGTCGCGCGGGATGCCGATCAAGATCGCGCCCAACCCACAGTCGCAGCCGAGCCTCGATGCCGGCCGAGCGCTCTACAACCGCAAGATCGGCCAGATCGACCTCTCGTGCGCGCAATGCCACGATCAGAACTGGGGACGCCATCTCGCCGGGAACGCGATTCCGCAGGCGCACCCGACCGGCTACCCGATCTACCGCCTGGAGTGGCAGGGCGTGGGATCGCTGCAAAGGCGTTTACGCAATTGCATGAGCGGCCTGCGTGCCGAGGCCTACGATTACGGCTCGCAGGAACTCGTCGATCTCGAGTACTACCTCATGTGGCGGGCGCGGGGAATGAAGGTGGAGACGCCCGCAGTTCGGCCGTAGTTGCGGCCCTGAGCTTCACAAAAAGAGCGATCTGATCCGCCCGGTAGAAGGAGAATGACATCATGGAGGTTCCGAAGGTACCGCGCGCTCCTTGGGGAGGATTTCCCGACACGATCATCGTCGCGGAAGAAGGACCCATCAAGCAACATCCAGCCTACGGACCAGCAAAGACAGGCGATGTCGCCGCGTCGAAGGAGCTCGCTGCGGCGTTTGCGCTTCCGGACGTGGTTGCGCAGCTCAAGGACCTGGTTGGTGAAATCGGGCAAATGTTGGTGCCGGTCCATGCGATCGAGGACCAAGGAATCAATCGGATTCCCGCCGCCTTCGCCGAGTTGTTGGCCGAGCGCATGGGGCTGGATGTGGCTGAGGACATTGTCCAGGCAAACGTTGTGAGTCACACTGGTTCGTCAGGTTGGGGCCGAATTGCCAGGCCACCTGTATTCGACGGACCGGTCAAGGCGGGACACGACTACATTCTCGTGGACGACTTTGTCGGGCAAGGCGGAACCCTCGCAAATCTCCGCGGTCTACTTGTCTCTGGCGGCGCAACTGTTTCCGGTGCCATAACATTGACCGGAAAGAATTATTCCGCGAAACTCACTCTCGATCTAATAACACTGCAGCGGTTGAGGGAGAAACATGGGCCTGAACTCGAAATCTGGTGGCAAGAAACTTTTGGGTACGGCCTCGCCTGCCTCACCGAAAGTGAAGCCCGCTATCTCATTCGCGCCGAGGATGCTGACACCATCCGAACGAAACTTCTTGAGGCTGGATCTTAGAAATACCGTTGCGGCGGCACGTCTCGTCAAGAAGTAGCATGGCGGCGCGCGCCTGAACCTCGTATTGCGTCAGGCGCTATCGGCCTCTATTTCCCCACGTCGGCAACCGGCGCGCCCTAATCCCGATACCCGGTGCCGCTGTGGCGCTCCAGCTGACGCAGCAGCGCCGGCCACTCGCGTCCGACTTCGATGAATCCGCCCTTGCCGTACATCTTGAGGCCCATGTCGATCGACTTCTGCTGAGTTTCCTTCGACAGCGGCGAGAGTTCGGCGCCGCCGGACAGGGCATCGATCTGCTGCCGGCAGGCGGTCTCGATGCGGTACATCCAGACGAAAGCCTCGCCAACCGTTTCACCCACCGTAAGCAGGCCATGGTTGCGCAACACGAGGATGTTGCGCGCGCCGAGGTCGGCGACGATGCGCGGCTGCTCGTCGGCGTTCAGCGCCGGGCCTTCGAAATCGTGGTAGCCGAGCCAGCCCATGACCGTGAGCGCCTTCTGGCTCGCCGGAAGGAGGCCCTGCTTCTGCATCGCGACGGCTGTGCCGAACCGGCTGTGCGTATGGACGATGCACTGCGCCCGCGGCACCGCCATGTGGATCGCGCTGTGGATGATGAAGCCGGCCGGGTTGGTCCGGTAGTCCGACTCGCCCAGCACATTGCCGTCCTGGTCGACCTTGATCAGCGAAGAGGCCGTGATCTCGTCGAACAGCATGCCGAACGGGTTCAGCAGGAAGTGGTGGTCGGGGCCGGGTACCCGCGCGGAAAAGTGCGTGTTGTTGAGGTCGGTCCAGCCGTAGATCGCGGCGAGGCGGTACGCGGCGGCGAGGTCGATACGCAGCTGCCATTCCTCCGGGCTGATGCCGGTGCTCGCCTTGGTTTTTGGAAGGGCTGCAGCTGCGGTCGGGGCCATGCGAACTCCTCGGAAACGTTCTTGGGGGAACTGGTCGGATGAGTGTAGCATCGTCACTTGGGACTAACTGCGCACACTTGATTCGAGGGTTTCAATGAACCGATCGCTCCTCTGGTTGCTGGCCCTTTCGCTGGCGCATGGGTTGGCCGCAGGCCCGGCGCAGGCGCAGGTATTCCCGAACAAACCGGTGCGCATGATCGTTCCGTTCCCGCCCGGCCAGGCGACCGACATCGTTGCGCGGATGCTTGCCGAACGCCTCACTACCGTCTGGAACCAGACGGTGATCGTCGACAACCGCGCCGGCGGCGGCGGTGTCCCGGGCACGCTCGCCGGGCGCGATGCGCCGGCCGACGGCTACACGCTGCTGCTGGGCACCAGCGGCACGATCGGCGTCAATCCGGGCATCTATGCAAAGCTGGCCTACGATCCGGTCAAGGACTTCGCCATGGTCGGCGGAGTGTTCACGGTGCCGCTGATGCTGGTTGCGCATCCGAGCCTGCCGCACAACACCGTGAAGGAACTCGTCGACGCGGCGAAAAAATCCCCCGGTACGCTCAACTGGGCGTTTCCCGGCACCGGGACCTCGCAGCACCTGACCGGCGAATTGTTCAAGTTCCGTGCCGGCATCGACCTCGTCGGCATTCCGTATAAGGGCAGCGGTCCCGCGATGACCGACCTGCTCGGCGGGCAGGTGACGCTGATGATGGACAGCCTTGCCTCGGCGTTGCCGCACATCAAGTCGGGCAAGATCAAGGCGATCGGCATGAGCAGCAGCGCGCGCGTGCCGCAACTGCCCGACGTCCCTACGATCGCCGAGTCGGGTTACCCGGGGTTCGAAGGCGTGGGCTGGGGCGGACTGGTGATCCCGATCGCGACACCGCGCGACATCGTCGAGAAAATCGGCGGCGACGTGCGCAGGATCCTGCTCGATCCCGCCATGCAGGCGCGCATCATCGAGCGCGGTGCAATCGCCGATCCGCGCGGTCCGGCGGAATTCACGGCTTTCGCGCGAGCCGAGGTCGTGAAATGGGGCGAGATAGCGAAGAAAGCCGGCATCAAGGCCGACTGAATACTGCCCTGCGCCGCTTCGGAGGCCTGAAGGAAAGACGATGCCCGACGCCAGCCGGGAAGCCCTCGCCGTTGTCGATCGTTACCTCGCTGGCCTAAACGCGCGCGACACCGCGGCGATCCGTGCAGCGTTCAATTTCCCGCACCTGCGCATCGGGGCCAAGGGCAACCTGGCGCGCTACGAAAAACCGGAAGACTACAACTTCGGGCACTTCTTCACGGCCGTCGACAAGGACGGATGGCACCACACCGGATGGGACAAGACCGAAGTGGTGTTTGCCACCGAAGGCAAGGCGCATGTCGCGGTGGATTTCACGCGCTACCGCGAGGACGGCTCAGTGATCGCGCACTATTTCTCGCTCTACGTGGTCACCTGCCAGGACGGCCATTGGGGCATCCAGGTCGGCTCCGGCAACGGCACCTGACGCTCACTCAGGCCGCCACGAGCTTCGCCTTCTCGTCCAGCAATCGCAGCACCTCGTCGCGCGGCAGGTCGGGCACTTCGAGCAGCACGCGATCGATGCCGGCTTCGCGGTAAACCGCCAGCTTCGCAGCGTCCGAAGGCGCCGCGAATACGGTGATCGAAAGCGTTGCCGGATCGCGCCCTGCGGCCTCGGCTGCGCGGCGCAGGCGCGTCACGGCAGTCTGCGGCTCCCAACCGCTGCGCGGGCGCGGAAACCAGCCGTCGCAGAATTCGACCACCCGCTTCAGCGTATGGTCGCTCTCGCCCCCGAGGAACACCGGCGGATGCGGTTTCTGCAGCGGCTTGGGGTACTGCCAGGTCGGGTCGAAATTGACGAACTCGCCGTGAAACTCGGCCTGCTCCTGGGTCCAGAGCGCCTTCATTGCCAGCACGCGCTCGCGCAGGAGCTTGAAGCGCGTCTCGTAGCGGGCGCCATGGTTCTCCATCTCATCGACGTTCCAGCCGCCGCCCACGGCGAATAGGAAGCGGCCGCCCGAAAGCCGGTCGAGGCTGGCGACCGACTTGGCCGTGACGATCGGGTCGCGCTGCGGCATCAGCGCGATGCCGGTGCCGATCTTCAGCTTCTTCGTCGCCGCCGCGGCGAAGGACAGCGCAACGAACGGGTCGTAGGTGTGCATGTAGCGCTTGGGCAGCTCGCCGCCGCTTGGAAACGGCGTCTTGCGGCTGACCGGAATGTGGGTGTGCTCGCACACGAACAGGGATTCGAATCCGCGCGCCTCGAGGGCCGCGGCGAGTTCGCCGGGGTCGATGCCGTAGTCGGTCGGGAAGTGGAAGACGCCAACTTGCATCGAAATTTCTCCTTCGACGTTCGAGCTCGCATGCCAGTGCGTCAAATGTACCCTGGACCCGCATCGCGGCGCACGTTACGCGGGTGAGACGCCCCTGACTGTATCAGCAAGAAGCCCGGTGCCCGCGAACTGCTCGCGCGCATCCGCAAATTCCGTGGCCGGTTGCCCGCCGGCCACGCGACTGCGTCGGTCTACTCGCTCTGATAGATCCGCAAGCGGCCAACTTCCACAATCGAGCTTGAGCTTCAAGCGGCATCTTCAAGCGGGATCGGCACGAAGCGCTCGCGAGACATCTCCGATCCATAAGCGATGCAAGCCTGAATGTCCTCGCGGACCAGGCCGGGGTACTCACCGATGATCTCTTCCACTGTCATGCCGTCGGCCAATTGATCGAGAATGAGAGAGACCCAGATGCGATGTCCGCGTATGCAGGGCTTTCCACCGCACCGGCCGGGATCGATCCAGATTCGCTTCTGCAATTCTTCACGGTTCATATTGCACCTGTCCAATCGAGAAGGAGCGGGTTGGCAGAGATTGCGTCACACTGTCCAAAAGTATAGCCCCAATCATTTTTGAGTCGGGCTGTATCTGCCGCGCGAAGCGCTGGCGTTGCTTGAAGGATGAATCATGAGCGATACCTCTGCCTACCTGCTGCGCCTGCCACGCTCGATCAAGGCGGCCGTCGAAAAAATGGCGAAGAGCGAAGGCACCAGCATGAACCAGTTTGTTGCTACGGCGGTGGCGGAAAAGCTCGCCGTGCTGGGCACTGCGGCGTACTTTGCCGAGCGCAGATCGCGCGCGGATCTCGCCGCATTCAAGCGCATCCTAAAACGCAAAGGCGGCGCGGCGCCGGGTGAAGGCAACGAAAGGGCGTAAACGCGTATCCGGAAGGAGCGATTGGCGATGACCGCCCGCAGGATATACAATTCAAAGCGTATATCTACGCGCGGAAGATTTGCCATGCAAGTATCCAAATGGGGTAACAGCCTTGCGGTTCGCCTGCCCGCCACGGTGGTGGAGGCGCTGAAGCTCAAGGAAGGCGACGACATCGAAATCCAGGTCGTCCAGGCGAGGAAGTTCGAGATCAGCAAGAAGCCCGGTGCCCGCGAACTGCTTGCGCGCATCCGCAAATTCCGTGGCCGGTTGCCGGCCGATTTCCGCTTCGACCGGCTGGACGCCAATGAGCGCGGCTGACGCGTTCTTCGATACCAACATCCTCCTTTACCTGTTGTCGTCCGACGCGGCCAAGGCCGATTGGGCGGAAGGAGCGCTGGCGGCCGGCGGGGTGATCAGCGTTCAGGTCCTTAACGAGTGCAGCGCGGTCGCGCGGCGCACGCTTGGAATGACCTTCGACGAGGTCCGGGAAGTGATGGCGCCGGTCCGGGCTGTGTGCCGGGTGGAACCGCTGACCGGGCAAACCCATGATCTGGGATTGCAGGTTTCGGAACGCTACGGGTTTTCCGTCTACGACTCGATGATCGTCGCCGCGGCGCTGCTCGCGAAGTGCCCGGTCCTCTACTCGGAGGATTTGCAGGACGGGCAGGTTTTGGAAAAGCTCCTTACGGTAAGAAATCCGTTTCGACCGGACAGCGAGAATGGATTTGTACCGGTACCAATACCCAAACTAGCCGAATAGCCAATATCCACGCGGACCTTCGATAACAAAAGTTCGTAAATTGCACTCCGCGTTCAAAACTTGTCAGGCTGCGTCGAGGGCTCAGTCTTCTTCACCGCATCGAGCGCCGCGCCGGCTTCGAACACCTTCATGACTGTCGGGTAGGGCTTCAGGTCGCAGTTGTAGCGCTGCGCGTTGAACACTTGCGGGATGAGGCAGACGTCGGCTATCGTGAACTGCAAGCCAAGGCAATACTTGCCGCTGCGCTTCTCGGTGACGAGGAAAGACTCGAGGCTCTTGAAGCCCTCGGCGACCCAGTGCGGATACCAATCGCCGTTCACCTTGGCGTCATCCAGCCCGTAGCCCTTGAGGTACTTGAGCACGCGCACGTTGTTCAGCGGGTGCATCTCGCAGCCGATAATCTGCGAGACCGCGCGCACGTACCACTTCTCCTCCGCGCCCTTAGGCATCAGGGGCGGCTCGGGATGGACGTCATCGAGGTATTCGATCATCGCCATCGACTGGGTGAACACCCGGCCGGCGTCATCGACCAGCGCCGGCACCAGCCCCTGCGGGTTCTTCACAAGGTAGTCCGGCGCCTGGTGCTCCATCTTCGGCAGGCTTACGAACCGGGGCTCGTAGGCCAGGCCCTTGTAGGCGAGCGCGATCCTCAGGCGGAACGAGGTCGAAGAACGAAAGAACGTGTAGAGCTGCACTGGTTAGGCTGCAGCTTTCTTACTCGCCGCGTCGAGGATCGCCTGCGGCGTGGCCGACACCACCTTGGCGTACTTCGGCACGAAGCCGCTGCCCTTGATCATCCCGACGAAGGCGGGCTTCAACTCGGTGGCGAGGATCTTGCGGATGCGCGCGTGCTCGACGATGTCCTTCCACTCGCCGATCAGCCAGAAGTGCGTCGGGTCGTCCACGTCCTGGCACATCGCGCCATCCTTGGCCTGCGCCGAGGACTCGTGCATCGGGTTCTTGCCGCCGTAGTCGAATTCGTTGAACAGGCGAATAAACTCGTCGATGTTCTCCTTCTCGACGTAGAAGTCGTAGATGTGGAGGTAGTTGCCGAGTTGTGCGATGGGTTCCATGCGAATTCTCCTTTAGGTCCTTTAGGAATTGCTGCCGAACAATTTCTTGAGCCAGCTCCAGAGCACGCTCCCGGCGCTGATGGTCATTACGGGGGCCACTGCCGGCGCGGCGCCCGCGGGCGCACCGAGGCGCGCGTTCAGGTTGGCGGCGAAATCCGCCACCATCTTCTTCACGAACTCCCTCACCAGGCCGCCGCGCGAGAACTGCGCCAGCGGCCCCTGCAGGCTGTAGTCGATGGCAACTGCCACGCGCGTGCGCCCGTTGCCCGCATCGAAGAGCTGGTAACTGATGTCGCCGCGCGCCCGCGAGCCCGACAGGCTGTCGGTGCCGTTGCCCTTGATCGCGCCGCGCTTGGCGGATTCGTCGCGCTCGAGTGCTGCGGCGCCCGCGAACGAGGCTTTCATCGGGCCGAACTTGGTGCTCACCTTGCCCTTGAGAGAGGTGGGCGTGTGCTCGCTGACCTCGGCGCCCGGCAGGCAGGCGGCCACCGCGGGCATGTCGCCGAAGATCTCCCACACCTTCGCGAGCGGATGATCGACGGTGAATTCGTCCTCGATCACGGTGCCGGCGGCTTTCTGTACCGCAGCCAGCGCCACGGCGGGCCCTGCAGCAGCCACTGCCGGCGCAGACGCCTCGAAAGGCTTGAATTCCGGAACCGCCTGGGCGGGCTTGACCTCGATCGCCGGATCGTTCCCGGCACGCCGCAACTCAAGGACGCTGAGGATCGCGCGCACGATGCCACGGTAGCCGGTACACCGGCACAGGTTGCCGGACATCTCCACGCGCACGCGCTGCTCGTCCGCATCCGGCAGGCGCAGCACGAGGTCGCGCGCGGCGATCAGCATGCCCGGCGTGCAAAAGCCACACTGCAACGCATGCTCACGGTTGAACGCGATCCGCAACTGCCCCATGACCGCGTCTTCGCCGAAGCCTTCGATGGTGCGGATCTCACGGCCTTCGCAGGCGACCGCAAACGCAATGCACGAGCGCGCAGGAGCGCCGTCGATCAGCACGGTGCACGCGCCGCAGACCCCGTGCTCGCATCCGAGGTGCGTGCCGGTTAGGCGCTGGTCTTCGCGCAGGAAGTCGCCGAGGTGGGTCCTCGGCTCGGCGTGGGCCTGGACCTTCTCGCCGTTGACGGTTAGCGATATCGGTTGCATCAGTTGAATCCTTTTTGTACCGCGCGCCGCACCGCGGTCACGTGCAGGCGGCGGCTGACCGGCTCTTGTCCGGGAACCGCAAGGTCGAGCGCGGCGCTCACGGAAGTCTCGCTCACGGCCTGCGTGCCGCGCATGGCGATGTCGGCCGCCAGGGCATCGAGCGATTGCGGCGCGCCATCGAGCGCCCCCACCCACAGGCGGGCGAGCTTGCGCTCGGGGTCCATCAACATCGCAGCGCTCGCCTCGGGGAATTCGCCGGTCTTGCGGCAGAACTTCCAGTAGCCCCAGCGCGCGCCTGGCGACAGCTTGGGCACCTCCACCGCCACCACCAGTTCGTCCTCAGCAAGCTCTGTGGCGAACGCACCTTTCATGAACTTCCCGGCCGGCACGCTGCGCTCGCCGGCCGGACCCGCGATGACGATCGTCGCCGCAAGCGCCGGCAGGGCCAGCGGCCAGTCGGCAGCCGGGTCCGCATGCGCGAGGCTGCCACCGATCGTCCCGCGGTTGCGGATCGTGCGATACGCGATGTTGCGCGCCACGTCGGACATTACGGTGCAGCCGGCAAGATTCGCATCCTCGATCGCCGAATGCGTGACCGCGCCGCCGATGCGCCAGAAGGCACCCTTGTCCTCGATGGTCCGCATCGCCTCCAGGCGCGAAACGTCCACGAGCAGCTTGGGGCGCGCGAGGCGCAGGTTGAGCATCGGCCCGAGCGATTGGCCGCCGCCGAGCGGCTTGGCGTCGCCGGCGGAGCCTGCGAGCGCTTTGACTGCCCCCGGCACGTCTTGGGGCTTGAGATATTCAAAAGCCGCGGCTTTCATGCAGCCTCCCTTTTTGGCATTTGCTGATGCCGTGCGCGCTCGATTTCCTCGAGCAAGCGATGTGGCGTAAGGGGCGTCTTGCTGACCTCGACGCCGGTTGCGCGCAGTGCGTCGTTGACCGCGTTGAAGATCACCGCCGGCGGCGCGATCGCGCCGCCCTCGCCCATGCCCTTGATGCCGTACATCGTGTAGGGCGAAGGCGTTTCCATGTGGTAGATGCGCATGTTGGGGATTTCGGTCGGCCCGGGCAGCAGGTAGTCGGCCAGCGTCGAAGCGTTCGGCTGGCCGTTGGCGTCGTACTGGATTTCCTCGTACATCGCGGTGCCAATGCCTTGCGCGACGCCGCCAAGTGTCTGGCCCTCGACGACCATGGGATTCACCAAGGTGCCGCAGTCCTCAGCGATCACGTAGTCGAGGATCTCGACCTGCCCGGTTTCGGTGTCCACGGCCACCGCGACTGCATGCGAGGCATAGCTGAACGCCCCTGTGTCGCGGTCCGGCTTGTAGCTTACGCTGACCTCCAGCCCGCGGCGATCCACGTCGAGCGGCGCGCGATCCGGTCGCAGGTACCAGACGGTGCAGATCTCCTTCAGCTCCACCGCCCTGCCATCGGGACCGACCACGCCTAGCGCCTTGTCGAAGCGCGCCTCGTCTTCCTTGCAGCCCAGCAGGAACGCGCCGATCTTGACGATGCGCGGGATCAGTTCCTGGCACGCCTTGAGCGTCGCGCCGCCCGCCATCACGATCGAGCGCGAGGCGTACGTCCCCGTCGAGTACGGTGTGGTGCCGGTGTCGCCGTGCGTGATCTTGATCTTCTGCACGTCGATGCCGAGGATCTCGTGCGCAAGCTGGGCAAACGTGGTTTCCATGCCCTGCCCGTGCGAATGCACGCCGACGCGCACTTCGAGCCCGCCATCGGGCGTGAGCTTGACCGCCGACTGGTCGTAGCCCGGCACAAGGGGCAGTCCCCAGGTGGCGAACACGCTGGTGCCGTGCGCCGACTGCTCGCAATAGCTCGCATAGCCGATGCCTATCTTGCGCCCGTCGGGCTCGCCTTTCTTCTGCCGCTCGGCCCACTTTGAATGGTCGAATTTCTCCCGCGCGAGCGCAAGCGCCGCCGGGTAATTGCCGCTGTCGTAGTGCTTCTTGACGACGTTGTCGTAGGGCATCTGCTCGGGACGCACGAGGTTCTCCATGCGCACTTCATACGGGTCGCGATCCACGGCACGCGCAATCGCGTCCATGAGCAGTTCCATCGCAAAGCACACGCCGGTGCGCGCCACGCCGCGATACGGCATGAAGCCTGGCTTGTTGGTCGCGACGCAGTAGGTTTTGCAGCGATAGCCCTGGAAATCGTAGGGCCCCGGAAGGTTGCCGGTGGCCTGCCCCGGCTCGAGGCCGATCGTGAAAGGCCAGTTCGAATAGGCGCCGCCGTCGATGGTGATCTCTGCATCGAGCGCAAGCAGCCGTCCCTTGTCGTCGGCGTAGGCGGTGAGCCGGTAGTGGTGCTGGCGCGCATTGGCGCCCGACACGAGGTGCTCGCGGCGATCCTCGATCCAGCGAAAGGGCTTGCGGTACTTCATGGCGAGCCACGCGACCGAAAGTTCTTCAGGGTGCACGATGACCTTGTAGCCGAACCCGCCGCCGACGTCCGGCGCAATGATCCGCACCTGCCCTTCGTCCAGGCCGAGGAATTGCGCGATGCCGGTGCGCACGATGTGCGGCGTCTGCGTCGAGTAATACATGATGAGCTGGTCGGCGCGCTCGTCCCAGTACGCCACCACGGCCTTGCCTTCCATCGGCACCATGGCCTGGCGGGAAAGCTCGACTTCGCGGTTGACCACCACGGTCGCCTTCTTCGACAGCGCGTCGAACCCGTTGTCGGCCGACAGCGTCAGAAAGAGGTTGTCGTCCCAGTCTTCGTGCACACGGTTCGATTTCTCGAAGCGCGCCACATCTGAATCCACCAATGCCGGCAATTCCTCGATGTCGAGCTCGACTTGCTCGCAGAGGTCTTCGGCCTCGGCGCGGGTGCGGGCCACGCACATCACGACCGGCTCGCCGACGAAACGGACCTTGCCGTGCGCAAGCGGCGGCTGGCCGGACAGCTTGTAGGTCGGCAGCGTGGACGGCGCGACGATGTCTTTTGCCTCGGCAAGGTCCGCGCGCGTAAAGACGCGGCCCTCGGAGTTCGCGGGCTTCCTGATGCCGCGGATGATGCCGTGCGCCACGGGGCTGCGCAGGAAAGCGACTTCGCGCTGGCCCGGGATCACCGTGTCGGAAACGTACTGGCCGCGGCCGTGCAGGTGGCGCGAGTCTTCCTTGCGGGGGACGCGCGCGCCTATGCCCTGGCCGGGTTTGCCGTGCTCTTCGCTCATCGACTGCTTCTCCTGGGCTTCTCTTTGCGCGCCGCCCGCTTACGCCGCGCGGATTCCGTGCATGCCCGCATAGTCCGAGGCCGGCGGCGACTTCCATGCACCGAGCAGGGCCGGATCGACGTCGTATACCTCGACCCCCAAGGGCCGGCAAACCTTCAGCGGATCGGTCGCGTTCGGCCCCCAGATGGGCACCGACATGTCGCCGTGCGGGCAGGTAGAGATCGCGCACAACAGGTCGATCTCGGCAAAAAATTCGAAGAAGTCGCCCTTCTTGCCAGGGCAGGGCTTGACGAAGTACTGGTTGCGTTCCTTGGTGAGGCCGGTGACCTGGAACACATTCAGCACGTCGTGCACGTCGTATTCACCGAGATGATATTTCGCCACTGCGCGCACCAGGTTCGAATGGCAGCAGACGTCGAGCTCCTCGCCGGTCAGCAGCTTGTGGATGTACGGGTCGCACCGCGTGCCGAGCAGGTCGTGACAGCCGGCGCCATCGGCATCGAATCCATAGTTCACCGTATCGGCGGTCACGGTGGCCATCGGCCGCAGGAACGGCAACACCGACCAGAAGCGGTCGCCGACATGCATATGTGCCCCGTGCAGCTGCTTGGTGCGCGAAGCCCAGAACTTCTCGCGCGGGTTGCTCTGGCTCCACAAGTTCAGGTCGACGACTTGAGGCCCCTCGAGCAGCACGAGACGGCACACCTGTCCAGCGCGCATGGTCCACGCGCGTCCGGAACGGATCGGAACGACGAAGCTCGTGTCGAGCTTGCGGCCGGCGGTCTCGCGCGCAATCGGCCCGTACACCGCGGTATCGACGGAAAGTGGGGACCCGGTTTTGGGTTCGTAGAGGGGTTTGGGCATAGTCCAGGCTCCTTTGTGAATAACGGCAAAACTGCCGGCGGCGGCGAATCCGCAGCCGGCAGCTACCCGCAATGGACCGCGATCAGCCGAACTTGACGAGATCGCGCACGCGCATGAAGTCGTACTCCGAAACCTTCATGTACGGCAGGATCTCCTTGCGGAACTTCATCACCGAAGCCCAAACCTCTTTCGAGTCGGCATCCTTGGCGGCCTCGGCTTCGCACACCTTGTAGGCTTGTTCGGCAATCAGCCGAATCGCATCGTCCGGGATCTGGCGCACCTGCACCTTCAGTTCGCCGGTCATCTGGTTGAACGCGGTTGCGTTCTTGGCCCACATTTCATCGATGTTGGCTTTCATCGCCACGGCGGCGCCGGCCTTGACGATTTCCTGCTCGGTCACCGACAAGGTGGCCCAGGCTTTCGGGTTGATCATGATGTCGTACGGACCGGAAGGCTCGAGCCAGCCCGGCCAGTAGTAGAACTTCGCCACCTTGTGCAAGCCGAACGAAAGGTCGTTCAGCGGGCCGACGAACTCGATCGCGTCGATCGCGCCCGACTGCATGGCCTGCGGAACTTCGCCCAGCGGCATCGAAACCGGCGTGCCGCCCATCGCCTGCAGGACTTTGGCGCCAAGGCCGCCAACGCGCATCTTGAGGCCTTTATAGTCGCCGATCGTCTTGATTTCCTTGTTGTACCAGCCTGCGGGCTGGACCGGCGTCTGGCCGCCGAGCATGAATCGCACGCCCAGCTTGGCATAGAGCTTCTCTGCCAGCGCGTTGCCGCCGCCATGGGCATACCAGGCGTTCTGCTCCTGGCAGGTCAGCCCGAAAGGCAGGGTGCCGAGGAAATTGACCGCAGGCAACTGTCCCGCCCAGTAGGTGACGTAGCCGTAGCCCATCTGGATCGTGCCGTTGGCCACGGCCTCGAGCGTCTGGAACGGCGGCACGATCTCGCCGGCGCTGTACACCTTCACCGAGAGCGATCCGCCGGTGGCCTTGGTAATGTATTCAGCGAAGGCGTTGCCGCCAACCGCCAGGCCGGGCGAGGTCTTCGCCCAGGTTTGTTGCAGGCGCCACTCCTTCTTGCCCTGAGAGTAGGCCGGCGCGGTGCCGGTCGCGAGGATGGCCGCGAGGCCGCCCCCTCCGGCGAGTTTCAGTGCTTTGCGTCGATTCATGAAAAACTCCTTTTGGTCGAGCGGTGGGAACTACACGATGGGACTACAGTATTCTTTTCGGCAACCAGGTGGCAATCGACGGCAGGTACCAAACAATTACCATCGCCAGGAGTTGCAGCAACACGAACGGGACCACGCCCCGGTAGATGGCCTGGATCGGCAGGTCCCGGGCCACGCCCTGCAGATAGAAGATCGCGAACCCGAACGGCGGGGTGAGATAGCTGGTCTGCAGCACCATGCCCATCATCACCGCCAGCCAGATCGGCTCGACCCCGAGCTTGAGCAGGACCGGCCCGAAGATCGGCACCACGATGAAGATGATCTCGAACGTGTCGATGAAAAAGCCGAGCACGAACATTAGCAGCAGAACCGCGAAGGTCGCGCCGAGTGCGCCGCCCGGCAACGCCGTCAGCACGTCCTCGGCAACCTTCTCGCCGCCAAGGCCGCGGAACACGAGCGAGAATACTGCCGCGCCGAGGAGGATCGTGAAGATCATGGTGCTCATCGAGAGCGAGCCCCGGCACACGTGGCGCAGCATGTCGATGCTCACCTGCCCGCGCATTGCCGCGAGCAGCAGCGCCCCCATCGCGCCGACCGCCGCCGACTCGGTGGCCGTGGCCGCGCCGGTCAGGATCGAACCCAGCACCGCGACGATGAGCGTCAAGGGCGGCACGATCACCTTCCATATGCGCACGCGAAAGGTGCGCTTTTCCTCCGCATCCATGGTCACCGGCGGGCAGCGCTCGGGACTGCGGATCGAAATATAGAAAATCCAGAGCAGGTAGAGGCCGACCAGCACAAGCCCCGGGAACAGGGCGGCGACAAAAATTTCCACCACCGTGACCGGGGTTGCGGCGTAGTTGCCCTTGGCCGCCTGCACCTGCGAATTGGCGTTCTGCAGGAAAGTGCCGACCAGGATCAGCACGGTGGACGGCGGGATCAGCTGGGCCAGCGTGCCCGAAGCCGTGATGATGCCGCTCGCCAGGCGCTGGTCGTAGCCTGAGCGCATCATCGCCGGATAGGAGATCAGCCCCATGGTCACCACCGTGGCGCCGACAATGCCGGTAGAGGCGGCGAGCAGGGCGCCGACGATCGCAACCGCGTAGCCCAGTCCGCCCGGATAGCGCCCGAAGGACTGTCCGAGAGTGACCAGCAGATCTTCGGCGATCTTGGAGCGTTCCAGCACGATCCCCATGAAAACGAACAGCGGAATCGAGATCAGCACATCGTTGGTCATCGCGTCGAACGTGCGCCCGACCAGGCCTGCGAGCAAAGGCGCATCGAACACGCCGAGCATCATGCCCAGGCCCGCAAACACCAGCGAAGCCCCACCCAGCGTGAATGCCACCGGGAAGCCGAGCATCAGGAACACGAACAACCCGACGAACATCGCGAGCGCGAGCGCCTCGCCGATCAGCGCGTTATCCATGGCCGACCCTCACACCCAGAACCTTGGACCGTCCCGCCAGCACCAGCACCGCCCGCGCCACCATCGCCAGTCCCTGCAGTACCACCAGCACGCAGAACAGCACCACGAAGCCTTTGAGTACGTACATGAACTGAAGGCCGTCGGCCGTGGACGAGCGCTCCATCAGCCGCCAGGAGCGCTGGACCGCGGGCCAGGCCCACCAGAACATCACCCCGACCATGGGGATCAGGAACAGGAACACGCCGACAATTTCAACCCACGCCTTGGCCCGCAGCCCCAGGCGCTTGTAGATGAGGTCGACGCGCACATGCCCGTCCTGTTGCAGGACCCACGCGGCGGCGGCCATGAACGCCGCGCCATGCAGCCAGATGTAAACCTCCTGCAGCCAGGGAAAGCCCTTGCCCAAGGCATAGCGCATGAAGACCACGGCAAATGCGACCAGCACGACGGGCAGCATTGCCCAGGAGACGGTTCTTCCGATCCAGTCGTTGATCCGGTCGACGATATCGGCGAACACTTTCAGGATTTCCATTCAGGCCACCTTTTGCGAACGCGTGACCGCGTATTTGTAATCGCGGAAGTCACCGGACAGCACCGGATCGTACTTCGGCGGCGCGTCGCCGGCACATCCCGGGATGCACTCGATCTTCGCGTCGTAATTCGGATGGTGGAAAAAGGCGATCGACATGCGGCTCGCGGCCTTCGCCATTTCCCGCGGGGGATTCAGCACGCGGTGCGTGTTCGACACCCAGCGGTCGTTGGTCCAGCGCATGAGCAAGTCGCCGATGTTGCAGACTAAGCGGTACTTGTCGGTCGCGACATCCACCCACTCGCCCGAGCGCGTCAGCACCTGCAGGCCCGGCGCGCTTTCGCCTGACAGGATGGTAAGCATGCCGTAGTCGGTGTGCGCCCCGGCGCGCAGTTGGCCCTCGACAGGCGGATCGTCCTGGCGCGGGTAGTAGTTGATGCGCGCCGCGGTGATATGGCGGTCGATCATGGCGTCGAAGAAATGCTCGGGAAGACCGAGCGCCAGCGCGGAGATGCGGCAAAGGGTCACCGAGAGCTTTTCCATCGCGAGGTAATACTCGTCGGCCGCTTCGGCAAATCCGGCCGGCCGAGCTGGCCACTGGTTGGCGAAGAAATGCTTGCGGCCCTGCTCGCCGGTGAAGTACGGGTCGGCTGGAACCGCGGGGCGCCCGAAGTGGTAGTACTCCTTCAGGTCCGGCGGCGTCGAGAGCGCGTTCCCGGCGGACGATGTTGAATTGCCTGCGGCAAGTGCTTCGAAGCCCACCGCCTTGTAGCCTCTCGGAAAGTCGGGCTGCGGCGGCGCGACGCGCTGCTTTACTTCCAACGGCAGGTCGAAAAATTCGTGTGCCGTCGCATACAGCTTGTCCATCGTCGAGCGCGGCACGCCATGGCCTTCGATCGCGAAGAACCCGATTTCCTCCGCAGCTTGGCGGATCGCGGCAGGCACGCCTTCGCGTCCCCAAGCTGCTCCGCCGAGGAAGGGTTCGATGTCGATGACGGGAATTCGGTCCATGTTAACCTTTTGCCAAGATCTCTCTAGCAACGAGCATGCCCAACATGAAGCTCGATCGAAAAATTGCATTGGTCACCGGCGCCGGCGCCGGCATCGGCAAGGCGATCGCCGCCGCCCTCGGGCGCGAGGGTGCGCGCATCCTCATTGCCGACAGGGCCAATGCCGAAGGGGCCGCCGCGGAACTCGCCGCCGCGGGAATCGAAGCCCGGGGCCTCGAGGTCGATATCACCAGCGAGGAAGACGTCGCGCGCTCGATGGCGTTCGCCCAAACGCAGTTCGGCGGCCTGGACATCGTCGTCAACAACGCCGCGATCTTTTCCACCTTGATGCCCAAGCCGATGGAGGAAATCAGCGCGGCCGAATGGCGGCAGGTCATGGATGTGAACACGCTCGGCACTTTCCTCGTCACCAAGGCCGCCCTGCCCCTGCTGAAGAAATCCAGCGCGGCCCGTGTGGTCAACCTCTGCTCCGGCGTCGCCTTCAAGGGCAACCCGCTGTACCTGCACTACGTTGCGAGCAAGGGCGCGATCCTTTCGATGACCCGCGCGATGGCCAAGGAACTCGGGGCGCACAAGATCCTCGTCAACGCGATTGCGCCCGGCTTCACGTTGTCGGAAAACGTGGAGAACAACCCGGCGCTCATGGCAAAGGTGCGCGGCCCTTCGATCGCCGGACGCTCGCTTGCCCGCGACATGTATCCCGAGGACCTCGTCGGGGCTGCGGTGTTCTTTGCCGGCCCGGACTCGGCGTTCATCACCGGCCAGACGCTGGTGATCGACGGCGGCTCGTACTTTCACTGAGAAGCCGCGCCCGTGCCCGCCCGCAAAGCGAAACTCGAGCCGCGCCTGCCGCTGTGGTCCCGCCCCGGCTATCTCGTGCGTCGTTTGCATCAGCTCAATTTCGCCCTGTGGCTCGAGGAACTCGGGCATGCGAACGTCACCCCGGTGCAGTACGGCGTGCTCACCGCCCTGTCGATCCGCGGCGAGCAGGACCAGACCACGCTCGCCGACGAGGTCGGCATCGACCGCACCAATGTGGCCGAAGTGCTCTCCCGCCTCGAAGTCCGCAAGCTCGTCCGGCGCAAGGAGAACCCCGCCGACCGCCGCGCGCGCCTGGCTTCGCTCACGCCCAAGGGCCGCGCCCTGATGACCAGCCTTTTCCCCGCCATGCAGCGCTCGCAGGACCGCCTGCTCGCCCCGCTCACGCAGAAGGAGCGCGACCTCTTCATGGCCACGCTGGTGCGGCTGATCGAGGCCAACAATGAGTATGGGCGCGCCACGTTACGCTCGGACTAGACCGCGCATCAGACGGGATAGACCAGGTCGTTGGCAATCAGCACCGTGTCGTAGATGCACTGGCGCTCGCGGATCAGCAAGCGTCCTTTCTCGCGCACGAAGGTGTCGTAATAGCGGCCCGACTGGTGGATCGTGGTCGGCCCGTCGACCAGCGTTTGCAGCAGCAGGTAATTCGACTGGGCCTTGATCAGGCTCCCGTCGCCCAGCCCCAAGTCCGGCCCTTCCACCGAAATCACCTGCACGTTGCTCGTGAAGTGCTGCATGTAGCGCGGCGCGAACATCTGCGTGTGCATGATCGCAAATGCGCGGTCGCGGATCATGCCGCGGCCCTCGGCGTACACCAGGCCGACGCGCAGACCGGCATCGGCGTTTTCGCGCGCGGTGATCCGGTACAGCGAATCCTCGGCGAAGAAATCGACCCATTGGTCCAGCGCCCCGCGGTCGAGCATGTTGCAGTACTCGGTGTGGAATTCCTCGATTTCAAAGCGCAGTTCGCGCACGCTTTTCGCGTCCACCGCCTGCATGTCGTAGCCCGCATACATGGTCAGTTCGCCCAAATGGCCAGAGTACTGCGTTTCAAAGTCCCATCTCCTCGCGGTAGTACGCGTACATGCCGCGGATCGCCGCCTCGTCGATCACCGAGTTCGTGCTGCCCGTGGACGTCCCGCCGAGCTTGAGGACTCCGCGCTCCGAGGGAGAGCGGCGCACGCCTTCCTGCAGGAACTTGATCGCCTCGTTGTCTTCCAGGCCGAGGAACCCTGAGGGCCCCATGAGGTTGCCCTGGCGCAGGCGGTGGCGCGTCATCTCCTCGTCGTCGGTGTCGTATCCGAACATCGTCCACAGCATGATCTGGCTGTGCGGCCCGTTCGGCACGATGTGGCGGATGCCCAGCGTGTTGAGTTCCCGCTGCACGATGAAATTCGGCCAGATCGTCTGCATGGTCACCGACCAGGGCGAGTCGAACTCGCGCACGTAGTCCAGGAATCTTCCGTCGGCCAGCTTGAAGTCCTCGCGGTAGGCGCGCATTTCCTTCTTGACCTCGTCGTCGAGCGCCGTCGCCACGTTGTCGGGTTTGGCCGAGGCCAGCGTGCCGTGCCGCCCCTTGGGGTCCGCGATCATGCCGTTCTTGCTGCCGGCCACCATCAGCCCGAACGTGACGAGGAACGAATGCAGCAGCGTCGCGTGGTACGGGTCCTTGAGGTTCTCGTGGTAGAGCTTCCAGTTGCCCGGCAACTCGTTTCGGTAGTAGCCGAGGATCTTCAGCTTGCGGTCCTTGAAGACGACGTTGAAGTCCTTGAGGATCTCCGGCGACAGGTACGCCTCGATCGGCTCCATGTCCTCGGCAAACGACGCGAACACGACACCGTGGAGCACGGTCACCTTGAGCTTCGTCAGGTTGTGGTCGGCATTCTTGAAATCCTTTGGCATGCCGCCGCCCTCGCCCTTCACGCCGCGCTTGAAGGGGATGCCCTGAAGGTTGCCGACGAGGTCGTAGGACCAGCTGTGGTACGGGCACACGAATTCCTTGGCGTTGCCCAGAGGCTGGCGGCAAAACTCCACCCCGCGGTGGGCGCAGCGGTTCTCGAACACATGCACCGTGCCGTCGGTGTTGCGCGACACAACGACCGGCGTCGGCCCGACGAACGAGCGCTTGTAGTCGCCCGGATTCGGGATCTCGGCCTCCAGCGCCACGAAATTCCAGGTGCGGCCGTGGAAGATGCGCTCGACCTCGCGCTCGTAGATCTCGGGGCTGGTGTAGATCCAGTCCGGCACCGTGGTGAGGCCCTCGGCGGGCCACTTGAATTCATGCCCTTCCTCGCGCGGCTTCTCCTTGGCGAAGCTGCCGGTCTGGCCGATGACTGTGTTTGCGCTGAACATGGGATTACTCCTGAATTCGCCTAGACGGCCGCGGCCGCGTCGTGGGTTGCAATCGGCCGATCGGCGCGCCCGGCAAGGTCCTTGAGCTTTCTTGAAGCATCCGACAGGACGCCCGCGTCCACGGGCGTGTGTGATTCGATGAGCTTGCGGGCAAACCGGATCTCGCCGCCCGCGTTGAAAGCCGTTGCGCAGACTATCCGTGCATCCACCACCGAGAATGCCATCGCCCGCCCTGAAGCCGGGTCGCCCCGCCAAACGGTCACGGCGCCCGGTTGCGCCATGCCCACCATCTGGATGTTGACGCCGTGCTGGTCGGACCAGAACCACGGCACTTCAGCATACGCCACGGGCGGGCCGATCACATTCTTCGCGACCGCGATCGCCTGGTTCTGCGCGTTCTGCCACGACTCCAGGCGCACGCGCCGCCCGAGCAGCGGGTTGTAGTGGCTGGTCACGTCGCCGGCGGCCCAGACGCCCTCGACGCTGGTGCGGCCGAACTCGTCGGTGACCACGCCATCGGCTGACTCGGCGCCGGCACCCTCGGCGATTTCGGTGTTAGGGATGATCCCGATGCCGATCACGACGACGTCGGCGGGCAATTCGGCGCCGTCGGAAAGGCCCACGGCCGTAACACGCCGGTTCGCGTTGCCATTGCCATTCGCGCTGCCGACGAGCGCCGAAACGCCTGCGCCCAGCCTGAACTCGACGCCCTGTTCGCGATGCAGCCTCTCGACCGCGGCGGCGATGTCGGCCGGCAGCGCGCGCTCGAGCAAAGCCGGCTGGCGTTCGACCACGGTGACCGAAAGGCCGAGCTTCGAAGCGGAGGACGCCACTTCAAGGCCGATGAAGCCGCCGCCGATCACGACCACGCGCTTGCCCGGGACCAGGTCCCTGGTAAGGCGCTTCGCGTCATCGATCGTGCGCAGGTAGTGCACGCCACCGAGCGTGTCGTCCACGCCGATGAGCGGGCGCACGCGGCTGCCTGTCGCAAGGATGAGCTGGCCGTAATCGAGCCGCGTGCCGTCCGAGAACATCACGCTGCGGCTGCCCGGGGCGATGGCCTCGGCGCGAACGCCGCAGATGAGCTCGACGTCCTTTGCGCGCCACTGTTCGCGCGGATGGATGTAAGTCGACTCCGGCGCGGCTGCGCCAAGCAAGACTTCCTTGGATAGCGCGGGGCGCTCGTAAGGCGGTTCCATCTCGTCGCCGACCAGCGTGACCGGCCCGGTGAAGCCTGCGACTCGCAATGCCTCAGCCGCGCGGCCCCCGGCCTGGCCGGCGCCGATGATGAGGATGCGAGAGGAGGACATCGAAGCGATCAGTCGGGAAGTTCGACGAGGATCTTGCCCCCGTCGACCTTGACCGGGTAGACCTTGACCGGCTCGGTCACCGGCGCGCACATCGCGTTGCCGGAAGTGAGCTCGAACTTGCCCTGGTGCAGCGGGCATTCGATGCAGCCGTCCTCGACGTAACCATCCGACAGCAGCGCGTACTGGTGGGTGCAGACGTTGTCCAGCGCATGGAGCGCGCCGGCCGCGCGGAGGATCGCGATCTGCACCTTGCCCACCGTGACGCCGAGCGCCTCGTCATCGCCGAGCGCGCCCTCTTCGGCCACCGCATGCCATCCCATTTCGACCCCCGATCCGGCCCCGGAAATATTGCTCAGTGTACCCCGTATTCAGAAGCGCAGCGAAAACAACCCGGCGAGCACGCAGGCGGTGGCGAACAGGCGCCGGCCGGTGAACCGTTCGCCAAGGAACAACGCCCCGATGATCGCCACGAAGATGACCGAGGTCTCGCGCAAGCAGGCCACCAGCGCGACCGGCGCCTGCGTCATCGCCCAGAGCGCAATCGCATACGAGCCAGTGGTGCAGACCGCGCCGACCGCCATTCGCTTCCAGTTGGCGGCGAGGTAACGCGGCACTTCCTTGCCGCGCCGCAGCCCACCATACAGGTAGAGCACCACCCCGTTGGCCGCGAAGAACCACATCGTGTACGCCACCGGGCTGCCGGAGGCGCGAGCGCCTTTGGCATCGACCAGCGTGTAGAGCGCGATGATCGCGGCATTGGCGAGCGCGAAGGCCAGCGCCCGCCTGAAGGCCCCCGGGTCGGCGGCGGGCCCCGAACACCCGCACACCCACGAGATCCGTCCTGTCGTGTTTGACCACGCGCTCACAGTCGGCCGCGACGATGTCGTCCTCGCGCACCTGAACCATCGCCTCGTCCAGATGTGTCTGCAGTTGTTACGTGCCGAGGTGTGGGCCATAGCGGGCAGCCGCAAGCTTCACCGCATTACCGCCAGAGTGATCCCGAACAACATGGCGGAAGTGCCGGTCGCCGTTGCCCACGGAAGGCTGGTTGTTCTCGGCGGGGACAACTAACGGTTGCATGAGGAGCTCATCTTTGCGGGGGGCGAACTGCGCGAGGGACGATTCACGCGTATCCAGCAGGTGGGCCGGCTCGAACAGCTTCTGGCAGCGGGTAGCGATCAAGCCGTATCGACATCAATGCAGGAGCGTTTGCGCGGTTTGTGGCCCGAGCATCGCGCCAATCTATTGCGCGCACTCGAAGCCCGGAGCGACGATCGCACGAAGACCCTTCAGAACCGGCTCGATGAACGCGCCGGCAAGGAGATTGCGGCGATGCATTCGGTGCTTGAGGATCTCGGCGAGCGAATCGCCGCGCAACTGAGAGAGATCGATCCTCAGCTCGAGCTGTTTTCGATCCCGGAAAAGGAGCAGTTCGAACGCGATCGCGGATCACTCCAGCGTCGACTGGCGGAACTGCCTGAAGAGGTCACTGGAGGTAAGCATTGCGCGGCATGCACTTGTTAATGTACACTGTACTTTATAAGGTGCAGGATGCCAGAGACCCCGCAGGCGCAGAAAATCCCGCTGGTTTTTTTCAGCACGTCGGCCGGAAATGAGCCCGTGCGGGACTGGCTGAAGGACTTGCCGGAAGCGGAGCGCCGCGCCATTGGCAAAGACCTGTTACGAGCTCAATGGCGCTGGCCCGTGGGTATGCCACTGTGCCGTCCGATGGGAAGCGGCCTGTGGGAAATCCGCACGGACCTTCCGACGAAACGGACGGCGCGTGTGCTGCTTTGCATTTACCGGAAGCACCTGGTTGCGCTGCACGGGTTGATCAAGAAAACCCGTATAACGCCGGATGAGGATTTGGAATTGGCACGCAAACGCAAGAAGGAGTTGGAGCGATGAGCAAGAAACATTTGGGTTCAAGCATCGATGATTTTCTCAAGGACGAAGGCGTCTTCGAGGAAGCACAGGTACAGGCGGTCAAGGAGGTCGTTGCCTGGCAGCTTGCACAGGCCATGGAACAAAAGAAAATCTCGAAAAACAAAATGGCCACAATGCTCAAGACAAGCCGCTCGCAGGTTGACCGGCTGCTGGACGCTAAAGACGACATTACACTCTCCAGCTTGCAGCGAGCGGCCGCGATCGTCGGGCGCCGCGTTTCAATTGAGCTGGTGTAGACGACCGCAAAGCAGGGGGACCGTTCTCGCTCGGGAAATGGGCATTTTCGATACGATGCGATTCCTGAACCAGTTCAGCAGCGGATCGGGTGACTACACGAGCAACCGCGACCAGTTGGCGGTAGTGCCGATTGCCGTTGCACACGGGCACCTGGCGAAATAGTCATGTCGATCGCCCGCCACCACATTGAATGGCAGAAATTGGTGGAGGTGTCGGGGCAAGCCCTCCCGCCCGGGCTGGACGTGCGTGTGCCCGAGCACAACGAAATCCTGCGCCCGACCTCGGTACTGAAATCGCCTGAAGAAGCGCAGCCACGCTTGCTCTTCAGCGCATAGCCGCATCCTCATAGGTGATTCGTTGAGAGCGAGGCACCTGCCTTGACTGCGCATCGAAGTGGCCTCCGGTAGCGGCATCGAAGACGGTTTCGTTGGACCTGCTAGGTTGTCCTTTGTCCAGGGAGGCGAGCACGTCGATGAAGCCTTCTCTCGGCAACAGGAAAGCCGCCGCAAAAGCGTTGGCACGCTTCTCAATCAGCTCCGCCGCGTTGTCGACAGAAGTCACCGTTGTACTTTTATACCTTACCAAAGATTAAATATATACTTTATTATAGTATAATATCGTACTTTAATAAAGGACAAATAATGATTTTTACGCTTACATCATTGCCGGACGATTTCAAGCAGGTCGTAGCAAGGATCATGGAGCTAAGGAAAGAGCTGGGATTTGCGACCAGCGACAACATGAATCGTTGGTGGGGCCCTTTGGCAAGAATGGCGGCCGCCAGAGCAATGGTGGGAAGCAACTCGATAGAAGGCATCAACGTGACCCTGGATGATGCCGTCGCCGTTATAGATGGCGAGGCGCCCGCCACGGCCCAGGAGGAAGACAAGGCGGCGCTACAGGGATACTGGAACGCAATGACCTACATCGTGCAGCTTTCCAAAGACCCTGCGTATGTTCATAACGAAAACACGATCAAGAGTCTGCATTTCATGATGCTCGGATATGACTTGGGGAAGAACCCCGGGCGTTGGCGACCAGGCGGTATTCATGTCACCAATACAGCGACAAACACGGTCGTTTATGAAGGGCCGGACGTGGACCTGGTTCCACAACTCATGGGTGAATTGACAGCCTTTCTTAATCAGCCGGAAGCACAGCCATTGATCAAAGCGGCCATGGCGCATCTGAACCTGGCAATGATCCATCCTTTTTCAGATGGCAATGGCCGCATGGCCAGGGCGCTGCAAACAATGGTGCTGTCACGGGAAGGAATTCTTGACCCGCGCTTTTCCAGCATCGAGGAATATATCGGCTATAACTCGGCCGCTTATTACGCTGTGCTCGCCGAAGTAGGCCAGGGCGCCTGGCATCCGAAGCGCGATCCATTGCCCTGGATCAGATTTTGTCTGACCGCGCATTACCGGCAAGCAGACAATCTTCTGCGCAGGCTGTCCGATATGGGTCGTCTCTGGAAAGCCCTGGAGGATGAAGTCAAGCGCAGAAAAATTCATGAAAGGGTTGTGAATGCTCTTGTCGATGCTGCAATAGGATTAAGAGTTAAAAATCCGACCTATCGCAATCTCGCAGGAATATCCAACCAAACTGCCAAATATGATCTCAAGAGATTGGCGGACGAAGGATTGCTGGTCCCTAAGGGTGAGAAAAAAGGTCGTTACTACATGGCTGGCGAAATGGTTAAGCAACTCAGGAATGAAACCCGCTCAAAACGTCGAATCACGGATCCATTCGAAGAGCAGGGCTGAGCGAGCCGAATAGCGTCCCGTGTTATCCCGCGAGACAATGCGTGAATGGCACTGAAGCACAAGCCGCTCAAGGGCATCCTGCTGATCACGATCGCGATCGCGACTTTCTCGATCATGGACACGATCGCCAAGTACCTCTCGCAAAGCTACCCGGTCGGCAGCGTGGTGTGGGCGCGCTATGCAATCAACCTGATCGTGCTGTCTGTGTTCCTCGTTGCCAGCGGCGAAGTGAAGCGAGTGAAGACCGCGCGCCCGGGGACCCAGGTCGTGCGCGGGCTGATGCTAGGCGCGTCGACCCTGCTCTACTTCACCTCCCTCACCGTGCTGCCGCTGGCAGAGGCGGCGGCGATCGGGTTCGTGCTGCCGGTGTTCGTGGCGATCCTCGCGGTGCCGATGCTGAATGAACGGATCGACATGCCGCGCATCATCGCAATCTTCGTCGGGCTCTCAGGCGCGCTGATCGTGGTGCGGCCGGGAACCGCTCTGTTCACCGTGTATGCGCTGCTTCCGGTGGCGATGGCGCTGTGCAACGCCTTCTACCAGATCCTCACGCGCAAGATCGCGGGCGTCGAGCATCCGCTGACTTCACTCTTCTACGGGTCGCTGATCGGCACGGTCATGTCGACGACGCTGCTCTCGGCCGGGGTGGCCATGCCGGTGGGGTGGTTCCACTGGGTGCTGTTCCTTACGCTCGGCGTGCTGGCGACCGTCGGGCACTTCGTCCTGATCCGCGCCTTCGACTATGCGCCGGCCACGCTGCTTTCGCCTTTCGTCTACACCCAGCTGATCTGGGTGATGCTGTTCGGCTGGTTCATTTTCGGCGACTTCCCGGACGGATGGTCGCTCGTGGGCATGGCCGTGATCGTCGCCTCGGGCCTGTACATAGCGAACCGGCAGCGGCTGACGGCGAAGCGGTAAAGTCTGACTTTATGTTTCAAGGTACCGCGCGAATATTGGCTCTCCGGTCAGTTGGTGCATCGCCATCGGTACATCTCAGGCGGCGAGCAGCCCCTTCCTCCGGCTCCAGCCGGTCACGGCGTCGATGCATTCCTTCAGCTGCCGGGGCTGCCCCAGGTAGTAGTGCGTGCCGCCGTGGATCTCGACGTATTCCTTGTCCTTGGTGCCGAGCGCCGCGCGTACCGTGGGGTTGTGCGTCGCCGGCACGGCGTCGTCGGCCTGGTTGACGATCTGCAGCACCGGAATCGCGGTGATCTTCGCCGCGTTCTGCGCGCCCTTGCCGTTGGATTTGTCGTACGACCATTGCGAGAGCCACGAGCGCAGCGTCGTGAACCTCGCCAAGCCAACCGGCCCGACGTTGACCGTGCGCGGGTCGCCGAGGTAACACCAGTTGGGCTTGCGGCCATTGGGGTCGATTGAGGGATCGATCCAGCGCACGTCGCACATGGTGCGGTGGACGACGAATGCGCGCTCGATCTCGCCGTCGTTGCGATTCTTCAGCTTCTCCAGCGTCTCCATCGCCCAGTTCGTGATCCGGCGATTGCGCGCGACCTGCGCGGCGCGAAAGCGCACGACGAATTCTTTCGTGAACGGCGGCTTGTTCGGGCAGCTCGCGCTGTAGATGTCGAGTTCCGGATCGCGCTTGTCCGGATCCTGCTCGTCGGTGACCGAGGGATCGAGCCATTCGGTCATGAGTTCGGCGCGGGAGAGATGCGCCGCGATGAAGATCAGCCCGTCGGCGCGCGGCAGGCCGGCGGCCGTGAGGTCGTAGGGATCGCCCCCCGGCGTATGCGTGATGCTCGGCTGCTCGGACTGCGCCTCGTAGAACAGCGACAGCGACCCGCCGCCGGACCAACCGACCAGGATCACCTTCTTGTAGCCGAGCGTTTCCTTGGCGTGGCGGATGTACTGGCCAAGATCGTAGACGACCTTTTCTAGGATCAGCGGGCTGTCGTTCTTGGCATAGCGGCTGCCGGCACAGAGCACATGCATGCCGGCACTTGCGAGCGCGGTCGGCATCGGCAGCAACTGCAAGGTCGAAGCCGGATGCATGAAGAGGTAAAGCGTGTCCGAAGGCTTGCCGCGGGGACCGAGCCGCTGGCCCTCGAGGAAAGTCTTGCCGGTGCTGCCTGCGAACCCGTAGGTCTCGGTCATCTTCACCTGCTCGGCGAAGCTGACAATGACCGGGATGCGGTCGAACGCTTCTGTCGGCGCGGCTTCAGCCATCGCGGCCGTGGCGCTTTTTCGCCTCGTGGATCATGTCGATCAGCGCCTTGGCCGGGTCGCGCCCTTCGCGCTTGGCCTTCTCCTTGGTGTCCACCCATAGCTTGAGGTCGGCGTAACCCTGCTGCGTGTGCCGGTTCCACTCCGGGTCCAGGGGCGTGGTCAGTTCGAGCCGGATGCCGTTCGGGTCGTGGAAGTAGATGCTCTCGATCAGGCCCTTGTGGTCGATGGGGCCGAGGACCTCGACGCCGTTCTGCTCGAGCCACGCCTTCCAGCGGCGGATCTCGGCGGGGTTCTCGGCCTGCATCGCGACGTGGTTGAAGGTGTCGTAGGCCGGGTGCGTGGACTTCGCCGCCGGCGGCAAGTCGGTGCACTCGAAGAAGGCGATCGTCGAACCGTCGGCCATGCGGAAGAAGATATGGAAATAGGGGAAGTTCTCGCCGGTCGAGGGCACGCGGTCGTCGAAGATCGTGCTCGCGAGTTCCATGCCGAGGATGCGCGTGTAGAAATCCGCCGTGGCCGCGACATCGTGCGTGACGTAGGCGAGGTGGTTGAGCATGCGCGGCGTGAGGCCCTGCGCCATGGCGCCGCCCGCTGTCTTGCCAATGGTGCCGGGCCGCTTGGCGCTGGCGGGCCTGCTTTGCGCTGTGGTCGACATGATTGCTCCTTTCAGGAAGCGAGCGCCGTGGCGCCTGCAAGCGCGGCCGCGGCCGGCATGACCTCTTTGGCGAACAAGGTCATCGAGCGCTCGACGAGGTCCGGGGTCTGGGCGCCAAAGTTGTGGATGGTCCCCACATTGCGGATTCCCATCTCGTGCAGCGCGGCGACTTTCCTGGCTACAGTCTCCACCGACCCGAACAGGCAGATGCCGTTGGCCAGGATGTCATCGTATTCGTGCCGCTTGGCGTAGAGCCGCGTCGCCACGTAGAGGTCGTAGGCGGCCTTGCATTGCGCGCGCGCTTCCTCGTCGGTACGCGCGACATAGGTGTGCAGCACGAAGACATGGTCGTCGTCGTCCTTCGGCAGGCCCGCCTCGGCGCGGCCCTTGCGGTATTCGGCCAGCATGGCGCCGATGTCGGCGAAGTCCTTGCACGAGGCATAGGGCACCGTGAAGATGCGGTTCTTCTGCTTGCCGACGTGGTACGCCGCTTCGCGCGCGAGCACCGCGACATAGATCGGCGGCACCCGGCCGTTGTGCGGCAGCACGTTTAGCACGACTTTTTCGCTCTTCGAATACTGCCCCTGGTAGGTCAGGGTCTCGCCGGCCATCAGTCGTTTGACGATGTCGAGGTTCTCGTTGAAGCGGTCGCGCTTTTCCTTCGGCTCGTTGCCGTACCCGATGAATTCGTGCGCGAGGTAGCCCGAGCCCACGCCGAACACGAAGCGCCCGCCGCTCATCATGTCGAGCATCGAATAGGTCTCGGCGATCCGGCGGGGGTCGTGGAACGTGAGGATCGAGATCGCGGTGCCCAGGCGGATCTTCTTCGTGCGCTGCGCGAGCGCGGAGAGGAACACCGCCGGGTCCGGCACCACGCCGTACTCGTGGAAATGGTGCTCGGCGCAGTAGAACGTGTCGTAGCCCAGGCGCTCGGCGAGTTCGCACTGGCCCATGACCTGTTCATACAGCTGGGGGATGGTGCGCGGCAGGCGCGGATGGTGGTCGTTGACCGAGAACACCGAGTAGCGAAGGAGCGGTTTCGTCATGGGGAGCCTTCCAAACGTTGGGGCGTTGCATTACGATATGCGAGATGAATTCTACATTTCGAAATCCTGACTGACAAGGGACGCGCGGTGGAGCGACAGGCCGGGGTGAATTCGCTGGAGACGGGTCTGCGCGTGGCGCGCGTGCTGGCCGAAAGCACCCAACCGCTGCCGCTCAAGGACCTTGCGGCGCTTGCGCAGATGTCGCCGGCCAAGGCCCACCGCTACCTCGTCAGCCTGATACGAGCGGGACTGGCGGAACAGGACCTCGAAACCGGGCGCTACCGCCTCGGTCCGCTGGCGCTCGAATTCGGCCTCGGCGCATTGCGCGGCCTCGACGTCCTGAGGCTGGGAGCCGAGGCAGTGGCCGAATTGCGCGCCGAAATCGACGAGACCGTCATGCTCTCGATCTGGGGCAACAAGGGGCCGGTCGTCGTGCGCTGGGAGGAATCGAGCCGGCCGGTGGCGACCAACGTGCGCGCCGGCTGGGTCATGCCGCTGGCCAACTCGGCCACCGGGCGGCTGTTTGCCGCCTTCCTGCCCGAGTCAATGACTGCGCCGCTGCTCAAGGAGGAATTCGCGCGCCTGCCCAAGCTGCGCGCCCGGTACCCTGCGCTGCTCAAGGAAATCCGCGCCGAAGGCCTGTCGCGCATCGAGAGCGAGTTGCAGCAGGGCGTCGGCGGCATTGCAGCGCCGGTGTTCGGCTTCGGGGGCACAATGACCGCGGCGCTGACCGCAGTGGGGATCAAGGGCGTGATCGACGTCGGCCGGGGAAGCCGCACCGCAAAAGCCGTCGAACGGGCCGCACGGGAGCTCTCCGTAAGGCTAGGATTCGCAGGTTCAAAACCTAAAACGAGGAGACCATGAAAATAACCAGCCCGCTGTCCATCGCAGTTGCGCTCGCAACCACCCTTGCCTTTGCCCAGGGCGCGCTCGCGCAGGCGCCCTACCCGTCCAAGCCGATCACCTGGGTCGTGGGCTTCCCGCCCGGCGGCGGCGCCGACGGCGTGGCGCGCATCGTGAGCGCAAAGCTCTCGCAGAACATCGGCCAGCCGATCGTGGTCGAGAACCGCCCCGGCGCGAGCTCGATGATCGCCGCGCAGTACGTGGCCGCGGCTGCGCCCGACGGCTATACGGTGTTCGGCGCCGAGAACGGCGCGCTCGTCTACAACGCAGCCCTTTACAGCAAGCTCAACTACGACCCGGCGCGCGACTTCGCACCGGTCGCCAACCTCATCTCGGCGCCGTTGCTGCTCGTGGTGCATCCCTCGTTCCCGGCCAACGACCTCAAGGCGTTCATCGATACGGTGAAGAAGCAGCCCGGCAAGCTCAACTACGCCTCGCCCGGCAAGGGCATCGCGCACCACCTCGCGATGGAAATGCTCAAGGCACGCGCGGGCATCGACATCGTGGACGTGAGCTTCAAGGGCATCGGCCCGGTGGTGCAGGACATGCTGGCCGGGCAGATGCAGGTCTCGGTGATCGACACCGTCGTGGTGACCCCGCATGTGAAGAGCGGCAAGTTGCGCGCGCTGGCGTCGTTCACGACCAAGCGCCTTGCGGTAACGCCCGACGTCCCCTCGATGGGCGAGCTCGGCTATCCGGACCTCGACTTCGCGCCGATCGTCGGGCTGGTCGTCCCCGGCAAGACGCCGCCGGAGATCGTCGCCAGGCTGAACGCAGAGGTCGTGCGCGCGATCCGTGACCCGGAAGTGTCTAAAAGGCTGACCGGCCTCGGCCTCGAGATCGTCGCGAACACTCCGCAGCAGTTTGCCGCCTACCTCGATGCCGAAGGCAAGCGCATGTTGCCGTTCATCAAGGGGCTCAACATCCGCCTGGACTGAACACTCGCGAGGAAGAACACCATGAACATGCGCTACAAGAGTTACTGCCAGGTCGCCGACCTCGAAGAATCGCGCGCGTTGCTGACCGAGATCCGCCACCAGATCCACCAGAACCCGGAGTTGTCGCTGATGGAAGTGGCCACCGCCGCGCTGGTGGCCAAGCGGCTCGAGGAATGGGGCTACGAAGTCACGCGCGGGATCGGCGGCCACGGCGTAGTCGGCCGGCTCAAGGTCGGCGAGGGCAAGCGCAGCGTGAGCTTGCGCGCCGACATGGATGCGTTGCCGATCATGGAAGCGACGGGTGCAGCCCATGCGAGCCGCAACCCCGGCGTCATGCACGCCTGCGGACATGACGGCCACACGACAATGCTGCTCGGTGCCGCGCGGCACCTGGCGAAAACCCGGCAATTCTCCGGGACGCTCAATTTAGTCTTCCAGCCGGCCGAGGAGGCAGGCCGCGACAGCGGCGCCAAGTCGATGATCGCCGACGGCCTGTTCGAGCGCTTTCCCTGCGACGCGATTTTCGGCATGCACAACTCCCCGGGGTATCCCGCCGGCACGTTCATGTTCGGCAGCGGCCCTTTCATGTCGGCTTCCGACCGGGTCAGGATCACGATCAACGGCCGCGGCGGCCACGCTGCGCGCCCTCACCTGTCGGTCGACCCGATCCTGATCGCGGGCAGCCTGGTGATGGCGCTGCAATCGGTGGTCGCGCGCAATATCGACCCGACCCAGATCGCGATCGTCACCATCGGCATGCTGCAAGCGGGCATCGCGTCGAACGTCATTCCGGAGAGCGCGACGATGGGCCTATCAGTGCGCTCGTTCACCCCCGAAGTACGCGACCGTTTGCAGCAGCGCATCACCGAACTTGTGACTTCGCACGTGCAGGGCTACG
>CANKMT010000040.1 GCA_947482825.1 Betaproteobacteria bacterium
GAAATAGTCCGGGTCGCGGGTCATCACCTGCACGTGCTCGCTGGCGATCGCGTCGGCCTGCCGGACCATCTCCTCCTCGGAATCGCAGACGATGACCTGGCCATAGTCGCGCCATGACGCGCCGGCGGTTTCCGCGGTCGGCAGGATCTTCAACAGGCGCTCCACCTCGGCCATGGTCTTCATCGCGAGGCTGTGCGAGTTCGTTAGCAGGATGGCGGGGCTGTTGTAGCCGTGTTCGGCCTGGCCGAGCAGATCGGTTGCGCACAGCTCGGCGTCGACCGTGTCGTCGGCGATAATCAACGTCTCCGTAGGACCGGCCAGCAAGTCGATGCCGATGCGGCCGAACAGCTGGCGCTTCGCCTCGGCCACGAAAGCGTTGCCGGCGCCGACCACCATGCTCACGTTGCGGATGGTCGGAGTGCCGATGGCGAACGCGCCAATGGCCTGAACGCCACCCAGCGTGTAAATCTCGTCGGCGCCTCCCAGGTGCATGGCGGCGACCACGGCGGGCGCAGGCCTGCCATCGATGGCGGGCGTGGAGGCCGCGATGCGCGGCACGCCCGCGACCTTTGCCGTCACGACGCTCATGTGCGCCGAAGCGACCAGCGGAAACTTCCCGCCCGGCACGTAGCAGGCCACGCTTTCCACCGCGATGTTGCGGTGACCCAGCACAACGCCCGGCAGCGTCTCGACCTCGATTTCGCGCAAGGCGTCTTTCTGCAACTGCGCGAAGTTGCGGATCTGCTTCTGGGCAAATCGAATGTCATCGAGCTGGCCGGGGGTGAGCTGCTTCACGCAGGCATCAATCTGCGCTTCGCCAAGCCGGAAGGACGCGGGCGCCCAGTTATCGAACTTCTTCGAGAATTCGCGCAGCGCCTCGTCACCGCGCTCCTCGATCTGCGCGAGAATGTTCTTCACCGTGTCCTGGACTGCAGCTGCGTCGCTCGCGGACTGCTCTGCCGTGCGGCCTTGCTTGAGAAAAATCGCCATGGCTTGATCTCCTGTTTTCGATCGGTGTTTGCGTCGTGCTCAGTTGGGTCCGCGGCACATGCCGCCGTCGACCGCGATCACCTGGCCGGTGACGTAGTCGGACAGAGAGGTGCTCAGGAACTGGATCACGTTGGCGCAGTCTTCAGGCGTTCCGAGACGCGCGAGAGGTACCTTGCTGGCCCACTCGTCCATCATCTGCTGGTCGTTTTTTGCGAACCGCGCCTGCCACTGGCCGCTGGCGATGAAGCCGGGCGCGATCGCGTTGGCGGTGACGCCATGGGCTGCCAGGTCCTGCGCCAGCATGCGGGTGTAGTGCGCAACCGCCGCCTTCGCCGAAGCGTAGTCGGCCGAGCGACCCGTTCCCAGCGCCATGACTCCCGCCATCGACGCGATGTTGATGATTTTCCCAGCGCGCTGCGCCTTCATGTAGGGCGCTATCGCCGTGCAGCTGTAGACCGTCGAGAAGAAATTCCTGTCGAACGTCTTGCGCATCGACTCGGGCTTGATCACGGAGGCGTGGCAGCCCTCCGTGTCGCTGCCGCCACATGCGTTGCAAACGAGCACGTCGATGCGCCCCCAGCGCGCCTGCACGTCAAATCCGTGTACGCCGCGAGGTCGGCCGTCATGAAGATCACGCTTGGATTTTCTTCGCAGATCTCGACCGCTACCCCGTCGAAGGGCGCCCGCAGGACTTCGCGGTCATGAGGTTTGAGCAAGACATGGGATGGTTCAGGCATCAGGGAGCTCCTTGGTTCGCGGGACCATATCCGAACTGACCGGTTCCAAATAGCAATTCTGTTACATTCCTCGGCCGAACTCTGCGAATCGAGCGGCAGACGGCGAGCGACGCGGTCTTGCGAATGGTGTCAGGCGATTGGCCGCACATTCGCCTACGACAGCATCAATTGATCGACCTTACTTTTGCGCCCCGGAATTTCTTTGCCACCCGATCAGCTTTCTTGGTTGTCGTGCCAACGCACTCATGCATAGCCGTAGCACGTGACTGGGCCGCCGAGTTGCTTTTCCGAGGAATTCTGGAGGCTCCTGGTCACCATGTGCGGCAACGTCAGGCTGGCCGGTATCGTCTTCAATTCCCGGGATCGCGCACATGGTGACTCTCGGAATGCGGTCCAAACCGGTCAATTCGACGCGCGAACACCCGGCCATCGTCGCGGCCATCCGAAGAGGCGATGCCGAGGACGCAGGCGCGTTGTTCCGCGCGCATCGAGATCGCGCCAGCCGTGAATTGGCCGAACTCCTGCAACTTCACCGGTTGAGTCAACGATGAAAACCACCCACCGGATCTGCGTCCTCCCCGGGGACGGCATCGGCGTCGAAGTCATCGAGGCCACCCTTGTGCTGCTTGAGAAACTTCAGCAGGGTTCCGGATTCGAGTTGCGTTTTTCGACCCACGCAGCCGGCGCCCTGCACTACAAGACGACGGGTGACGCGCTTCCCGAGGCGACGTTCGAAGCGGCCAAGGCCGCGGATGCGATCCTGTTCGGCGCCATGGGGTGGCCGCAGATCCGCTACCCGGACGGCACCGAGATTGCGCCGCAGCTCGATCTTCGCTTCCGGCTCGAGCTGTTCGCCGGCGTGCGGCCGGCACGCATGATCCCGGGTGTCGCACCGATTCTTGCCGATCCGCGCGCAAAGGACATCGACCTGGTGCTGATCCGCGAATCGACCGAGGGGCTGTTCGCTTCGCGGGGTAAGGGCGTGGTCGAGGCGGATCGCGAAGCGCGCGACACCATGGTGATCACCCGTGCCGGTTCGGAGCGGGTGCATGAGTTTGCTTTCCGTCTCGCTGAAAGACGAAAGGCGCGCGGCAAACCCGGCCGCGTGACCTGCGTGGACAAGGCGAACGTGTTCGTGTCGATGGCGTTCTTCCGCAAGGTGTTCGACGAAGTGGCGTCCCGCCATCCGGCGATCACTGCGGACCATCACTATGTGGATGCGACCGCGCTCGATCTGGTGCGCAAGCCCTGGACGTTCGATGTCATGGTCACCGAGAACATGTACGGCGACATCCTCTCGGACCAGGCCGCGGCACTGATCGGCGGAATGGGCATGGCGCCCTCCGCGGACGTAGGCCACGATCATGGTCTGTTCCAGCCCTGCCACGGCTCCGCGCCGGATATCGCCGGGCAGGGCAAGGCGAATCCGACCGCGGCGTTTCTCTCCGCTGCCATGATGCTCGACTGGCTGGCGGAGCGCTCGGGCAACGAGGCGCTGGCGATAGCAGCCGGAAAGCTGGAACGCGCGGTCGACGCGGTGTACGCGACGGGAAGTATTCGTCCCTACGAACTCGGCGGCAAGGACGGCACGGCGGCGATCCGCGACGCCGTCCTTTCCGATCTTTAGCCGTGAAGAAGCTGCGTGTTGCGGTGGCCGGCGCCGGATACTTCTGCCAGTTCCAACTCGACGGCTGGCGGCGGATTCCGGGCCTCGAGATTGTCGCGATCTGCAATCGCGACGCCACGAAGGCGCAGGTCCTGGCGGCCCGTTTTGGCATCCCGAAGGTATTCGGTTCGGTCGCCTCGATGCTCGACGAATGCGAGGCCGATATCCTCGATATCGTGACGCCTCCGGCGACGCACCGCGAGTATGTAGGGGAGGCCGCGCGCCGTGGCATTGCGGCGATCTGCCAAAAACCGTTCGGGAACACGCATGCCGAAGCGCTGGCCGTCGCTCGAGTCGCCGAAGCTGCCGGAATTCCGCTCGCCGTCCACGAGAATTTCCGCTTCATGCCGCATTTCCGCGAGATGAAGCGCCTGCTGGATGAAGGAAGATTTGGCGACGTGCATTCGATCTCTTTCCGGCTGCGCCCGGGTGACGGCCAGGGGCCGGATGCGTATCTGGCCCGCCAGGCGTACTTCCAGGGCATGCCGCGCTTTCTGGTTTTCGAGACCGCGATCCATCTGATCGACACTTTCCGCTTCCTGGTGGGCGAAGTCAGCGCCGTCACCGCACGCCTGCGCCGAATAAACCCGGTCATTGCCGGTGAAGATGCGGGCTACATCGTGTTCGAGTTCGCCAGCGGCGCCACCGGCCTGTTCGACGGCAACCGGCTGAACGACCACGTCGCCGCGAACCCACGCCGCACGATGGGCGAATGCTGGCTCGAAGGAACCGGCGGCGTGATGCGCCTGGATGGCGACGCGCGCCTTTGGTGGAAGCCGTACCAGAAGGACGAAACCGAGCACCGCTACGACCGCGGCCGTGACGACACTTTCGGCGGCGGCGCGTGTGACGCCTTGCAGGCGCATTTCGTGCGCCACTTGCGCGCGGGTACACTGCTGGAGAACAGCGGCATGGCCTACCTCCAAAACATGCTTATCCAAGAAGCGGTCTATGCCTCCAATGCCGCCGGACGTCGCGTCGAGATCGCCGGTTTCACTTCCTGAGAGGTCTACATGTGCGTCATCACCGTTGATTTCCGGATCAAGCCCGAGTTCGCGGCCGCGTTCCGCGAACGCATGATCGCCAACGCGCGCGCCAGCCGCGAGCGCGAGCCCGGGTGCCTTCAGTTCGACGTATGCACTGATCCCGCCAACGCGGAATGCATCTATCTGTATGAGGTGTACACCGATCGCGCCGCGTTCGATGTCCACCTGAACTCGGAGCACTTCAAGTCGTTCGACCGTGAAGTGGGGGCGTGGGTGGCTGCAAAGACCGTCCACGCGTACGAGCGCATCGACCCGCGGTGATTCGCTGCCAGGCCAGGCTTCAAGCCGCCCGGTAGATGTCGTTCCTGCCCGAGCGATCCACGCCGCGCACGAGATGCAGTTTCCTTTTCGTCAGGTCGAGCACGCCCATGTCGCGCACCTGCTGCGCCGCCAGCGCGCGGTCGAAGTGCGAGGTGGCCGGCATGTACCGGAACACCATGCCGGCGCGCCGCTTGCCGGAATTGTTCGGCTCGGCCCCGTGGATCAGGTAAACGTCGTGGATTGAAAACCGGCCCGGCGCGAGTTCGATATCCCTTGGCGGGGCGCTTTGCAGGTGCTCCGCCTTGAGCACCTGGTTCAGGATGATCTTGTCGCTGTTGTCGATGTCATGCGTATAGCTCACCCGGTCGCGGTGAGTGCCCGGGATGACGCGCAGACAGCTGTTTGCCGAATTGACGTCATCGATGGCAATCCAGGCCGTGACGGTTTCGAGCGGACGGATCGGCCAGTAGTGCCCGTCCTGGTGCCAGGGCGTGGCCTTGCCGCCGATGCCCGCCTTGCAGAACAGGGCCGAGCCCCAGACGATGATGTCCTCGCCGATGAGCTGGGCGACCGCGTCGAGGATCTCCGGCATGACCGCGTAGCGCAACCAGGTCGGGTCGCGCTCGATGATATCGGGCACGTAGTCGGCGTCCGCGATCTTCTGCTCGGCGAGAAAGCTTGCGAGCTTCGCGCGCAACTCTTCGACGGTGGCCGGGTTCAGGCCGGTTGCCGGCACGATGATCCCGTCCCGCCGGTAGGTCTCGATTTCCGTTGCGCTCAGCGGCTGCATTGACGCTCCTTGTTGGGCGGACCTAGGGCCGCAGGTCCATCTCGAAATGAATGTAGTCCCCGCGGTACGTGACTTCGGCGAGGTAGAGGACGGTTCCGTCCGTCGCGGTGAAGATGCGCCTGACCAGCGCGACCGGTGAATACAGGGGGATGCCGAGGTGCTCGGCGACCTCGACATCCGCGGTGGACAAAGTGACGGTCTGGCGCGCGCTCGCGATCTTCACTTTCGGCAGGTCGAGCAGCACCGGGATCGCGGTTTCCTTGCGAAACCGGGAAGGCGCCATGCGGAACACGTGGTCATCCAGGTAGAGAGAGATGACGCAGTAAGGTTGCTCGGCCGTCGAATGGACACGGCGCAGGAAGTGGTATCGCCGGGCGGCCGTCCCGTCGCCGGCCTGGAAGGGCGGGACCGCGGACGCTTCCTCGATCAGCGTGAGCTTGGGCTTGTCGTTGCGGTAGACATCCGCGAGGGCGCGCAACGAGCTTTCCAGCTTGAGCCGCCGGTCTTGCCTTGGCACCGCGGTCACGAACGTGCCTCGACCGGCCTGCGGAGAAACCAGGCCGTCGCGCGCCAGCAACTCGACTGCCTGCCTCACGGTGACGCGCGCCACGTCGAATTCGCGCACGAGTTCCTCGAGCGAGGGCAGCTTCTGGCCCTTGGCCCACACGCCGCGCGCGATCCTCTGGCGCAGCAGGTCGGCCAGCTGCGCGTAGCGGGGGACGGGACTCTTCGAAACCAGCGCGCTCAATCCGGACTCCCGATGCGCGGCCCTGGGTACGGGCGCAGATCAAACATCCTATGTATGGTACATTAGATTCGTTACGGATCCGGCCATCTCGCACCGCCGCCGTCCGGCACGTTCACGGGGGAAGCGTTTTTGAGCGGAAGCGAATCGGCTTGGCTGCGGACAGCGAAGAGTCTCGGCTGGAAGGCCCTTCCGCCCCTTTCGGTGGTTGCGCTGGCGCTCCTGGTGTGGGAATACCTGATTCCCCTTGGCATCGTGCCGGGCGTGCGCGCCGAGTTCCTCGGAACCCCGTCGGGGATTGCGGCGGCGGCCGCCGAGCTGGGGCAGAAGGGTTACGGGGGGCACGCGCTGTTCGACCATGTTCGCGCAAGCCTCTTCCGGACCGCGACGGGTTTCGCAATCGCCGCCTGCATCGGGGTGCCGTTGGGGATCGTGCTCGGCTACAACAAGCGCGCCGGAGCGTTCCTGCTGCCGATTTTCGGGTTCCTGCGCCCGATTCCGGCGCTCGCTTTCATCCCGATCGTGGTGATCTGGTTCGGCATCGGCGAGTTCGCCAAGGTGTTCGTCATTTTCATGACCGCATTCCTGTACGTGCTGCTCGGATCGGTGAGCGGCGTCCGTTCGGTGCCGAACGACTACTTCCGCCTGAGCCGCAACTACCACCTTTCGACCTTTGCGACCTTGTTCCGGGTGGTCCTGCCCTCGGCGCTGCCGGAGATCTTCGTGAGTCTGCGCACGGCCATGGCGCTCAGCTGGGCGGTGGTGGTCGCCTCCGAGCTGATTGCCGCGCAGGTCGGGCTGGGCTACCTGATCCAGAGCGCCTCGCAGGTTTACGCGATCAACAAGGTGTATGTCGGCGTCGCGTTGATCGGCCTGGTCGGGGTGACGATCGACATGCTTTTCCTGATGATCGAGCGCCGGCTCCTGCACTGGGTGGGACGATGAGCGGCGGCGACCCTTTGAGCGGCGGCGGGCCTTTGTCCGCGCAGATCGAGCTGCGCGAGGTGTCGAAGTCGTTCGATACCCGCGGCGGCGGGCGGCTTGCGCTCGACTCGGTGTCTTTTGCGGTCAAGCCGGGGGAAACGGCAACCGTCATCGGGCCCACGGGTTGCGGGAAGACGACGATCTTGAACATGGTCGCAGGGTTCACGCACCCCACCGCCGGGCGGGTCCTGGTCGATGGCCGGGAGGTGACCGAGCCCGGGCCGGATCGCGGATTCATGTTCCAGAGGCCGACGCTGCTGCCCTGGATCACGGTGTTCGACAACGTCGCATTTCCTTGCCGTTACGGCCACGGCCTGGGCCGCGAGCGCTCGCATGCTGAATTGGAAGAGGCCGTCATGCACTATCTCGACAGCGTGGGATTGCGCGACGCGCGCGATTTGCATCCCCACCAGATGTCGGGCGGGATGCAGTCCCGCGCCGCCCTGGCCCGGCTGCTGATTGCAGAAAGCTCGGTGCTTCTGATGGACGAGCCGTTCGCGGCGCTTGATGCGCAGACGCGGCTTTCGATGCAGCAACTCCTCAAGCATGTGGTCAAATCCGAAGGCCGGCGCACCGTGTTGTTCATTACGCACGATGTCGAGGAAGCATTGCTGATTTCGGACCATGTTTATCTGATGTCCGCATCACCCGGGCGGATCATCCGGCATGTCGAAGTGCCGTTTGGCAGCCGGGAGGACTACCGGGATGTGGTGCTGCGCCCCGAATTCACCCAATTGAAGCACGAACTGATCGACCAACTGGAACGGCTCGTTCCAAGATGAACCACAACCGAGGAGGACACTTCATGATGCCGAAGCAAAGACTGTTTAAAGCGGCCAGGGGATTGGCGGCCGGCCTGGCCGTGATTGGTGCGGCGTGCCTAGCGGGCCCTGCGTTCGCTGCCGATGCGCCCAAGGGCGAAGCGGGGTTGGACGAAGTGAAACTCGCGTGGGGTCCCGGCGCTTCCTGGGATTTTGCCTACGCGCAGCATGTGAATCTGTGGCGCAGGTTCGGCCTCAGGATCAACATGATCGAAGGCGCCAACGGGGCCGCATTGCTGCCGATGCTGGGCAGCGGCGAGGTCCAGACGGCGACCATGGCGCCCTCGGCCATGATCGTGGCCAACTCGATCGGGATCAACCTGCGCGTGATCTATGCCGACGCGAGCACGACCAAGCTCGGGCTGTATGCCAATCCCGCCTCCGGGATGACGGCAGACCCGAAGACCTGGAAAGGCAAGAACATCGGCATCGCGAAGAATTCCCAGGCCGACTATGCCCTGCGCTGGTCCCTCGCGAAGGCGGGAATGAAGACCTCGGACGTGAACATGGTCGTGCTGGCCCCGCCGGTTGCGGTCCCGGCCTACCAGCGCAACCAGATCGATGGCTACTACGTGTGGGACGTCTGGGGTGCGCGACTGGAAGCTTCCGGCGCAAAGCTCGTGCAGCGTGCCGTCGATGTCGGTTTCCCCTCGAGCTCGATCTGGACCATGACGAAGGAGTTTCTCGCCTCCAGGCCCGAGGTTGCGGCGCGCTACGTCGCGGCGCTCAACCAGGCGAATATCGAGATACGCGATGCGATGGCCAAAGGCGGCGCCGATGCTGAAGTGGTCTACACCGCGATCGGCAAAGCCAACGGCGTGGACCGCGCCGCCGCCGAGCAGCTTCTCAAGGCGCAGCCGCCGACGACCCTGCAGGCCCTGCTTTCGGCCGACTCGCCGCTCTCGTTCGTCAGCAAGACGGGGCTGGTGGCCCAGGTGGAGCAGCAGGCCCGCATCGCCGTCGAAGCCGAAGCAATCAAGCAGATGCCGGCGAACCCGCAGGACCTGCTCGCGCCGCGCTCGCTTCTGGACGCTGCCCTCAAGATCAAGGCGGTTCGTTGAGCATCGGAGAGCCGGATTCTGCAACCGGCAGGCACAAGGACGGGGCCGCTCGAGATTGAAGGTCGCGGACTACATCATCGTCGGTGCCGGTTCGGCAGGGTGCCTGCTTGCCAACCGGCTCTCGGGCGCCGGGCATCGCGTGCTGCTGCTCGAGGCCGGCGGGCCTGACCGGAATTTCTGGATCCACCTGCCGGTCGGCTATTTCAAGGCGATGGTGGATCTGCGATTTACGCGGCAGTTCGATACGGAGCCGAGCGAGGGCAGCGGCGGGCGCAATGTGGTCTGGCCGCGCGGACGGGTGATCGGGGGATCGTCTTCGATCAACGGCCTCATCTACATTCGCGGCCAGAAGCAGGACTATGGGGACTGGGTAAAGGCGGGTGCAACGGGATGGGACTTCGCCTCCGTCCTGCCTTATTTCAAGCGCTCGGAGAATTACGCGGGCGGCGAAAGCGAGTATCACGGCGCTGCAGGCGAACTCGGCGTCTCCGACCTTCGCAACGACCACCCGTATTGCCAGGCGTGGCTGGATGCGGGTCAGCAGTTCGGCTTGCCCCGCAATCCGGACTTCAATGGCGACACCGATTACGGCGTGGGGGCGTACCAGCTTTCGCTCAAGGACGGCTGGCGCTCGTCGGCTGCAAAGGCTTTCCTGCGTCCCGCACAAAGCCGGCCGAACCTCACGGTGAGGACACATGCGCATGTGACGCGCGTCCTGTTCGCAGGCAAGCGAGCGGTCGGTGTCGAATGGGTCAGCGACGGGCAGGTTGAGCAGGCGCAGGCCGAGCGGGAAGTGATCCTGTCTGGCGGTGCGTTGCAGTCACCGCAGATCCTCCAGCTTTCCGGCATCGGGCCAGCGAATGTCCTGATGCGCTACGGCATCGATGTGGTTGCCGAGGCGCCCGAAGTCGGGGAGAACCTTCAGGACCACTACCAGGCGCGCGTCATCCTGCGCCTGAAAGAGAAGATGTCGCTGAACGACCAGGTTCGCAATCCGTTCGAGCTTGCGAAGATGGGGTTGCAGTGGCTTTTCCAGAATCGTGGCCCCCTTACCGTCGGCGCGGGGCAGGTGGGGGGCTTTGCGCGCACGCCGCAGGCAAAGGACGATCGCGCCGACATCCAGTTCAACGTCATGCCGCTGTCGGTCGACAAACCCGGCGACCCGCTGCACGAGTACTCGGGATTCAGCGCATCGGCCTGCCAGTGCCGGCCGCTTTCGCGCGGGCGGCTGGAGATCCAGTCTTCGGATCCCCTGATGCAGGCGCGGATCGAGCCGCGATACTTTTCCGAGTCGCACGACCGCGAGGTGATCGTTTCCGGCCTGGAGATGTTGCGCGAGATCTACCGCCAGCCGGCGTTCCGGGAGTTGTGGGAGGCCGAGACGCTGCCCGGTCCGGAGGTAAAGACGCGGGCAGACCTGTGGAGGTTCGCGAGCTCGCGCGGCGGTACGGTGTTCCATCCGACCAGCACTTGCCGGATGGGGAGCGATGACAGGTCGGTGGTGGACCCGGAGTTACGGGTGCGCGGGGTGGAGGGACTGCGAGTGATCGATGCCTCGGTGATGCCGAGCGTGACGTCGGCGAATACGAATGCGGCGACGATCATGGTGGCGGAGCGGGGGGCGGGGTTGGTGTTGGGGGAATAGACAACTTCAATCCGTCTCCACCTCCGGCCAGAGGTTCGGAAAGAGGAAGCGCAGGGACGCCATCGGGACCGCGAAGGACACCGGCCCTCGATGGCTTTCGGCGACCAGCAAGCCGTAGTCGATGAGGCTCGCGAGCACCCTGCGGCCGGTCCTTTCGCCCAGTCCCGTCATGGCGATGAAGCGGGCGCGCTCCAACGCCCCTGCCATGACAACGTAGTGCAGCGCCTCCAGCGCCTCCGTCTTGACGAGGGATTTCTCGCTGCCGATCTGCCAGGGCCTGGCGCCGAGATCGAGCAGCAGCGTGCGCAACCTGTCCTTGAGCGAAGCGAGATCCAGCTGAGCGCGCATGAACACGACCTGGTCGAGGCAGGTCTCGAGGAAATAGCGGGCGAAGGCCACCAGTTCCTCCTGCGAAAGGGCGCCTCGCCCGTCGACGTCGTTGCGGCGCGGGAGGTCGGCATCGGCCAGCCGCGCGTAGTACTGCTCCCGCGTGCGCGCGAGCCCGCGCATCGGGGACCAGAAACCGTGCGTCAGCCCCATCGCGTGCAGGACCGCATGCGAGTGCAGCCGCGCCGAGCGGCCATTGCCGTCGATGAACGGGTGGATCCAGGCGAGCCTGTGATGGGCGCATGCGACGCCGATCAGCAGGGATTCCGTTCCCTGCAAGGCGCGGTAACGCTCTGACCACCCGCGCACCAGTTCCTCCACCTCCCCGAAGGGCGGGGCGAGGTGACGTCCGGCGTACACCTCGTCGCGGCGATACGCCCCCGGGACGATCGGCCTGGCGTCGTCCGAGTACCGGTCCGCGTTGGGCAGCTTGCCGTAGAGGATTGCATGAATCTCCTTGATGAAGCCCGGGCTGAAGAGGTCGTGCGCCTGCGCTTCGCCGGCTTTTTGCTCGACGAGCTCCTCAGCCTCCATGTGCGCCACCGCCAGACGCTGCTTTTTGGCCAGATCCTGGTCGGCATCGAAGTGCTTTTGCAGCGCCTGCTCGATAGCGGCGGGCTTGGTGTGCTCGCCCTCGATCTTGTTCGAGTAGTACGAGTTCATCGCGCGCAGGCGCGGGCGCAATGCCCGGGCCACGGGCGCGCTTGCCTGGCCGGCGAGGCGGTGGCATTCGGTTGCCAGCCGGGCGGCCGTTTCCCGGAGCGGTCCGAGGACGCGATCTTCGGGATAGAGTGGACTGAATTTTCCCAGGTCGGGCATGTCCGTGGACGGTTTAAAGGACAGTTAATTGGACAGTTAAGTTTACATTAAATAGTTATTTTTAAACTACTAATTAAATAACTCATTGTCGTATTTGAGAGTATTTGGACAGTTATAAAGAGGAAGGCTGCCGGCGGCCCGCTTTCCGTTTGTTCTGGGGTTTGGAAACCTTGCCGGGGCCCGAGGTGCGGACGCTTCCGGCCTCTGGTGCGGGGGCGGTAGTGGACCCGGAATTGCGGGTGGGGGGTAGAGCGGTTGCAGGTGATCGACGCTTCGGTGATGCCGGGTGTCACGTCGGCGAATACCAATGCGGCGACGACCATGGTGGCGGAGAGGGGGGGCGGGGATGGTGTTGAGTTGAGGCAGGGAGACGGAAGTATTACACTGAGCCGGTTGGTAATACTTCGGAGCCACCATGCGATCCAGCCTCACCGCCAAAGGCCAGGTCACCATCCCAAAGCGAATTCGCGATTCGCTCAACCTGCTGCCGGGCGACAAAGTGGTTTTTTTTCATGACGCCGAGGGCAGCGCGCGGCTCACGCGCGCCGGATCGAGCGCCGTGAAAACGCCTCTTCCTGCCTCCTTGAAAAAGTTGCTCGGGATCAATCGCGGAAAGGCGCTGGCGCCTTCCACCGACGAGATCATGGCCTTGCTGAGGGGCTATGACCGCGATGCGGACGACCCGGGCTTCGCGCCGGCCAAGAGCAAGGTGGTGCGGCGCAGTTGATCCTGGTCGACACCTGCGTCTGGCTGGATATTTTCGATGCCGACGAACGGTGGGCCACGTGGTCGCTGGGCCAGGTAGGGCAATGGAAGGCGCGCGGGCCGCTGCTGATAGACGAGATCATCTATGCGGAGCTGTGCTCCAATTTCGACCGCATTGAGGCACTGGACGCTGCGCTCGAGCAGGCGGGCGTGGAATGGAGCTCATTGTCCCGGTCCGCGTTGTTCCTGGCCGGCCAGGCGCGCGCGCTTTACAAGCGCAGGGGCGGGCGTGGAGGGCTGCTGCCCGACTTCCTGATCGGCGCCCACGCTTTGGTGCTGGGGTGTCCGATTTTGACCCGGGATGTTTCGCGTTTTCGGTCGTGCTTTCCGAGGTTGGCGATTGTGGCGCCTGCGGGAGAGGAAGGCGGGTGAATATAAGTAATTTAGGATGTGAATTGGCTGGTGAGTGGCGTGGATATTAGTTCTACGGAAATTAAAGTTAGACTTTCTCGATAATCGAGCCTGGCCCCATTTAATTGCAACCGGGGGCGAGCCAGTCCTCGTAGGCGGCCCGTGAGCCGAACAGCCATGCGCCGCCGAGGGCCATCGGCAAGGGGGCGGCGAAGAGATCCGGCGACGGCTCGGTGACGTTGCAGCCCATGTTCAGCAGCCGCGCGCGCAGGCCCGGAGCGTCGTCGCATTCGAGCGCATAGCCGGCCATCGCAGGTGCGGCGGGCGGGTCTTCGCCAAACAGGGTCTTGCACGCCGTGTCGCTGCCGACGAAAACGTGGCCCCGCCCAGTCGTTAGCTGCACGAATCCGCGGATCGGGCGCGGCAGCAATGCGCTGAAGCGCGCGTATCGCGCGGCAACTTCGGCAGGCTCATTCGCTACGACGAACGTCCCGAGCAATCCGGTCACGCCGTTCGGCTGGCGAACGAACTTCGGCTGCCAAAGGCATTCCGGCGTGAGGTGCTGGACAAACTGCACGCGCCCCTCGGGCATCGTCTCCGGCGCCACGCGAACGACCGAGAATCGCGCCATGCGCTGCTCGCCGGAAACATTGACCTGCCGCTGCAGGTTCACCAGCGGCAACGGCGAAAATCCGTGGCGCTCGAGGCGCGCGTGTTCTTCTTCGGCGGCCGGCGTGCCAAATGCAATTAGGTGTTGGCCGGTGTGGCGGGCGATGGCGGCGCGGATCTGGAGGCCCACGACCGTATCTTGGGTCGGGGTGAGGAATTCCAGGTATCCCGACTCCAGCATCACGCACCGGTTGGCGGCGCCCGCAGGGACGGTTTCTCCGGCGGCATTCTTCGTCGTTTGCGCCGAAAACGGGGTGAGCTCGAAGCCCAGGCCCGAGAGCACGCGCGATGCGGCCTCGATGTCGGGCACGAAGTGCGAGACGTGATCGAGACACAGAGTCCCGGGCGCCGGCACCTGCTGCGCTGCAATCGATTCCGAAATAGTCATGGTTGTTTCGCCCGGCCCTCGTATGCGTCCTTGCCTCAGGGAGGGCTAATGTACACAATTGGCGCATGGGGAAGACGCAAAACGACGAACTGGACGGGGAACCGGGCCGCAGCCATCACGACATGGGCGGCCAGCCCGCGGGCAAGGTCGAACCCACCGAGCATGACTACGCGGCATGGGAGCGCCGTGTCGATGCGATGATGATGCTGCTCTCCGGCGCATCCGGCGGCAAGCGCCGCATGAGCGTGGACGAATTGCGCAAGAACATCGAGTCGATCGGCCCCGCGGCCTACGACCGCATGAGCTACTACGAACGCTGGGTGACGTCGCTTACCCAGACCGTGCTGCAGCGCGGCTACATTTCGACCGACGACCTCACCCGCAAGATGGCCGAAGTCGAGGCACGCGGCGCAGTTGGGAAAGGCACCACGGACGATGGCCGCGGTTGCTGACAGAAAGGTCGTCGAGGCGCGCTTCAAGCCCGGCGAACGCGTGCGGGTCCTGAAGGCCGCGCCGATCGGGCATGTGCGCACGCCGTGGTACATCCGCGGGCACAGCGGCGAGATCGAGCGCATCTGCGGCGCGTTTCCCAACCCGGAAGAGCTTGCGTACGCAAGGACGGGCGAGCCCCGCGTGCCGCTGTACCGCGTGCGCTTCGCGCAGAAGCAGGTCTGGCCGGACTACGCGGGTCGCGACGACGATTTGATCGAGATCGAGATTTACGAGCATTGGCTGGAACCGTCGAAATGAGCGACAAGGACCTCGGCACCTACCGGCCGCTCACGTACTACCAGATGATGGAAGTGAGCCTGCGCGAGCTGCTGGTCGAGAAAGGCGTCATCACCGAGGCGGAAGTCGAACGGGCCATGGGCGAAATCGGCGCGCGCGGCCCGGAACGCGGGGCGAAAATGGTTGCGCGCGCCTGGCTCGATCCGGCTTACAAGGCCCGCATGCTCGCCGATGGGAGCGCTGCCGCCGAGGAACTCGGATTTGAAGTGCCGGGCCTGAAGCTCATCGTGGTCGAGAATACGCAGGACACGCACAACGTGATCGTCTGCACGCTGTGCTCCTGCTATCCGCGCATGCTGCTCGGGATCCCGCCGGAGTGGTACAAGTCGCGCAACTACCGCAGCCGGGTGGTGCGCGAACCGCGAGCAGTGCTTGAGGAGTTCGGCACGCGAATCGCCGACGAGGCGAAGATCCGCGTGCATGACAGCACGGCCGACATGCGCTACCTGGTATTGCCGATGCGGCCAGCCGGCACCGAAAATTTTACCGAGGAGCAGCTCGCGGATCTGGTGACGCGCGACAGCCTCATCGGTGTAAAGCGCTAAGCACAGGTGAACCTGCGGTTCCCCCGTACCGCCTCCCTTTCATCCCTTCGTCTTACAGGAAGTCCATGAGCAAACTCTTCACCCCGATCCAGCTCGGGGGCATCACCCTGCCCAACCGCATCGTCGTTGCGCCGATGTGCCAGTACTCCTCGGACGACGGCAGCATGAGCGACTGGCATTTCGCGCACCTCGCCAGCCTCGCGATCTCCGGCGCGGGGCTCGTCGTCCTGGAAGCCACCGCCGTCACGCGCGAAGGGCGCATCAGCCACGGCTGCGCCGGGCTGTATACCGATCGCAACGAAGCGGCCATGAAGCGCGTCGTGGACCACTGCCGGCGCCTGTCGAAGAATCCGATCGGCGTGCAGCTCGCGCACGCCGGACGCAAATCCTCGACGCACGTGCCCTGGGAAGGCCGCTCCGCACTCGGTCCGCTGGACAACCCCTGGCCGACGATCGCCCCTTCGGCGCTGCCCTACGACACGCGCCCCGAATGGCATACGCCGCGCGCGGCGACGGTCGACGAGATCAAGGCGATCGTGACGGCTTTCGGCGCTGCGGCCGAGCGCGCGGCGCGGATAGGCCTGGACGCGGTGGAGCTGCATGCCTCGCACGGCTACCTCCTGCACCAGTTCTTCTCGCCGCTTTCAAACAAGCGCACGGACGCCTACGGCGGCTCGCTCGAGAACCGCCTGCGCGCGCCGCTCGAAGTGGCCAAGGCGCTGCGCGATGCGTGGCCTAAGGACCGTTGCCTTGGCGCGCGCATCTCGGGCCACGATTGGCACGAAGAGGGCGCGTCGATCGAGGACACGATCGCGTTCGCGAAGGAGTTGAAGAAGATCGGCTACGACTACCTCTGCGTGTCGAGCGGCGCACTGCTCGGCCAGACGCGCTACACGATCGGGCCGAATTACCAGGTTCACCTCGCGGAAGCCGTCAAGAAAGCCGTCCCGGGCATCGCGGTGCGCGCGGTGGGCATGATCGCGGACCCGGATCAGGCCGAAGAGATCGTCGCTTCCGGCAAGGCCGACATGGTGGCGATGGCGCGCGCCTTCCTCGACAACCCGCGCTGGGTCTGGCACGCGGCCGAACGTTTCGGCCTCACCGTGCCTGTGCCGCCGCAGTACGAGCGCGCCGCGTTCAAGGCGTGGCAGGGATCGAAACTCGCGCGCCCGCAGAACTTTGAAGCGGCCGTGAAGGCTTGATGTCTCAGTGATGCTTCATGCGTGGGAGGGGTAGTCATGGGCAGGATGCTTTCCGATGAGGCTGTAGCCGGGTACCACCGCGACGGTTTCTATTTCCCCGTGCCGGTCCTGACCGGCGAGGAGGCGGCCGGATACCGCCGCCACCTCGAAAGCCACGAGGCCAAGACCGGCCACCCTCTGCAAGGCAACTGGCGGCACAAGGCGCACCTGCTGTTCACCTGGGTCGACGAGTTGGTGCACCACCCGAAGATCCTCGATGCGGTCGAGGACCTGATCGGCCCCGACATCCTCTGCTGGACGACCAATTTCTTCATCAAGGAGGCGAGCAACCCCGGATTCGTCTCCTGGCACCAGGACGCGACCTACTGGGGCCTGGAGCCCGATGACGTGGTGACCGCCTGGGTCGCCCTGACGGATGCGACGCCGGAGAACGGCTACATGCAATTCCTTCATGGCAGCCACAAGACCGAGCAGCTGCCCCATGTGGACACCTTCCACAAGGACAATTTGCTGTCGCGAGGACAGGAGATCGCGGTCGAGGTCGACAAGTCCAAGGGGGTGGGGATTGCGCTGAAGGCCGGCGAAATGTCGCTGCACCACATCAAGCTCGTGCATGGCTCGGAGCCGAACCGCACGAGCGACCGTCGCATCGGCCTCGCGATCCGCTATATCCCGACCTACGTGCGCCAGACCAAGGTCCGCGACGCCGCGACGCTCGTACGCGGCACCGACAAATTCCACAATTTCGACTACGAGCCCCGTCCGGCGGCCGACCTCGACGAGGCCGCGCTCAAGGCGCATGCCGATTCGGTGGCCCGGCAGGTCAAGGCGCTTTACGCAGGCACCGAAAAGCAGGAATTCCGCGCATGACCCGGCAGGGCTACATCGCCGCGCCGATGCTGCGCGCGATGTTCGCGTCTTCCTGCTGCTGGAGCGAAAAAATCGAAGTGTAGCCGCCCGACCAGTCCGGCGGGATCAGGCAGGGCCGCGGATCGTGGTGCGCGAATTGCGCGCGCTTGCCGCGGATGATCGCCTGATCGTGCCTGGGCTTGATCGGGTTCACCGTGTACGGGAAAGCATCGGCCGACGTCAGCGTGTATAGCAGCAACGGCCGCCCAAGGTCCGAATCGTTGCGCGGCGAGCCGTGAATGGTGCGGCAGTTGTGGAACGTAAGCGACCCGGCCGGGCCGACCGCATACACCGCTTTTTCGGCGTGGATCTTCGCAATGTCCCCGTCCGAAAGGCATCCGACCCATTTCCCTTCCGCGTCGTACTGGTTCAGCACTGGGTCGATCAGGTGGCTGCCCGGGATGAACCCGACCGGCCCCTGGTCCATCGTGCAGTCGTAAATGTAGGTGCCGATCGTCAGCGGCGAATAGTTGGTGTGCGGCCAGAAGGAGATGTCGTAGTGCCACTTGACCTCCTCGCCGCCGTGCTTCCACTTGAAGTTGAGCTTCGAGTGGTGGAACTTCACGTCCGGGCCGACGAGGTCGGCGACGATGTCCGGCATCGGCGACTTGGTGCAGTAGTCCCAGAACACCGGGTGCTGCTCGACCGGGTTCGATACGCGGCGCAGGCGCGGAGCGTCCGGCCGGTGGTCGGGTTCCAGGTCGTACACGGTGTCGGACTTGGACACCTTCCGGCTGCGCTCGACGAGCTCGTCGGTGGCGTCGCGCAGTTTCTTGATCCATTCATCGCCGATGATCTTTTCGAGGATGATGAAGCCATCGTTGAAATAGTCCTCGCGCTGGGATTGCTTGAGCACGCGCGGCGGGATGGACAGGATCTGTTCGGGCGTCATTCGAGCCTCCTTACTTGAAGTTCAGCATCACGCTCGGCAGGTAGGTGACGAGCACGGGGAAGACAATCACGATGGCCAGCGTCAGGCACTGAATGCTGACGAAGGGGATGACGCCGACGTACATGTCCCGGATCGTGATCTCCGGCGGCGCGACGGCACGCAAATAGAAAATCGCCGGCGCCATGGGCGGGGTCAGGTATGAAGTCTGGATCATGATGAGGAACAGGATCAGGAACCACACCGGGTTGAATCCCGCAGCGACGATCAGCGGCGTGAACAGGGGCACGAAGATCAGCACGATCGAGATCCAGTCGAGGAAGAACCCTGCGATGAAGAGGATCAGCATCATCAGGGATAACAGCATCCAGGGCGTGAGGTGCAGCTTGTTGATGAGAATGCTGGCCGTGTTGATGCCGCCGCCGCCGATGAACACCCCCGTGAAGAGGGTGCCCGCGAGCAGCACGGTCATGATCATGGTGGTGATCTTGAGAGTCTTGATGAGCGCCTCGTACAGGCCGGCCCACGCGAAGCGCCCGTAGAGCACGGTGAGGCCTACGGAGGCGAGGGCCCCGATGGCCGCGGCTTCGGTGGGCGAAGCCCAGCCGAACAGGATCGATCCGAGCACCGCGAAGATCATGAAGAGGGGCGGCACGAGGTTGCGCGTGGTGATCCACAGCTTTTCCCTGAAATCGGGATCGCCGGGTTCCGGGGGGATGCGCGGCCCCCTTTCGGGCTTCAGCACGCAAAGCACGTAGATATAGATGATGTACATGAAGGCCATGATCAGCCCTGGAAACACCATGCCGTAGAGCAGGTCGCCCACGGAGACGTTTGCCAGCGGCCCCATGACCACCGCCACGACCGACGGCGGGATGATGGTCCCTAGCGACCCCCCGGCGCAGATCGTGCCGGAGATCAGCGGTTTATCGTACTTGTAGCGCAGCATCGCCGGGATCGTGAGCAGGCCCACGACCGATTCGGTCGCGCCGATCACCCCGCTGGAGGCCGCGAAGATGATGCACATGACGATGGTGGCGATCGCCAGGCCACCCGGCAGGCGCCGGGTCCAGATGTGGATCGCCTCGAACAGCTTTTCCGCGATGCCGGATTTTTCCAGCATCGAACCCATGAACACAAACAATGGCACGGCCGCAAAGACGAAATTGGAGGAGATGTCCTCAATTTTTTCGATGAACTGGAAAATCACGCGATTGCCGAAGATCCCCAGGCCGAACAGGACCGCGGTGATCATCATTGCAAAGGCCACCTGCACGCCCAGGAACATCAGGGCGAAGGCGACCGGCAGCATCAGGAACGGCAGGTAGTCCATCAGCGCGCCGCCGATTTGAAGCTGCGCAGGGTCTTGACGATTTCGGCGAAGATCTGCAGCGCGAACAGCGTGAAGGCGAGCAGGAACACGACCCGGAACGGCCATACCGGCAGGTTCATGGCCGACTGCCCGCTGTGCTCGTTGCGCAGGTAGCCGGTGGCAAGGTGCTGGAACAGCGCGTAGGTGAGCCAGAGCATGAGCGGAAATGTCACCGTATACCCGAGGAGGTCGATCAAGGCACGCGTGCGCGACCGGAACTTTGTGCTGAAGATGTCGATGCGGATGTGGTCCCCGGTTTGCAGGGTGTATGCCATGCCGAGGAGGAAGTGCGCGCCCGTCAGGATATAGCCGACTTCGTAGGCCCAGATGGTGGGCGAGCCGAACAAATACCGGGCGAAGACTTCATAGCAGGTCGCGATGACCAGTGGCACGATGGCAAGCGACGCGAGGATGCCGATGCTGCCGGTCACGCGTTCGATTGTTCTGATGAGCGCATCCATGGCGCTTTTCTCCCGTTGTTCTTGTTATCGACGGACGCAAAACAAGAAGGGGCGCTCGCGCGCCCCTTCTTGTTGCCGGTGGGAAATCAGCCCTTGACCTTGACCGTTCGCCAGCCCGCGGCGCCCTTCCACAAGGCGTCGAGTTCCTTCTGGCTCGCGTGAACCTTGGCGAACCACGGATACTTGTTCTCCTTGGCCACCTTCTCGGCCCAGTCCAGGCCGATCTTGCGCCCGGCGTATTGCACTTCGGGCGAAAGCTCGATGATGGTGTTGCCGGCTTTCTTGTAGAACTCCAGGGCCTTGGCGTCCTCCTGGCCGATCTTGAGCCATGTCTCGAAGGTCACCAGCTTGGCGATGGTTTCGACGAGCTTCTTGTCCGCGTCCGTGAGCTTGGCCCAGGCCTCCTTGTTGATGCACAGCTCGAACGGCGCGGTGGGCTGATGCACGCCCGGATAGATGATGTACTTGGCGACCTTGTGGAAACCCATCGAGATGTTCTCGTACAAGGTGCCCCACTCGGTCGCATCGATCGCGCCGCGTTCGAGCATCGGAAAAACGTCGCCGCCGGCCGTGGTGACCGGCGCTGCGCCGAGATCTTTGGCCATTTCCAGCCACGCACCTGCCGTGCGGATCTTGAGGCCCTTGAGGTCGGCCAGGGTCTTCACCGGCTTTCTCGAGTGCAGGAACGCCTCCGCCGTGCGGATGAACATCGGGATCGAGACGATGCCGTCGGCCTCATCGCGATACTTGCGCTGCATGTCGGCGCCGCCCGCTTCATAGAGCCAGTGCAGCATGCGCTCGGTATCGAACGACCCCGCGTAGCCGCCGAAGAGCACCGTGGTGGGATCCTTGCCCCAGTCGTAGCCTATCCATGTATGGCCCATTTCGGCCACGCCGTTCTTCACCGTGTCGGGCACCTTGAGTGCGTTGCCCAACGCGCCGCCGGGAAACACCTGGATCTTGAAGCGCCCGCCGGAGAATTGCTCCATCTTCTCGGCAAAGGCCTTGGATCCGATGTCCATCAGCGGTCCGCCGCCCCAGCCGGTGGCCATCTTCCAGTTGTACGTCGCGCCTTGCGCTCGCACGCTCGCGGCAGGCAATGCCGCAGCGGCTGCAGCCGCCCCGGCGATCAGGAAATCGCGCTTCTTCATTGCTCCCCTCCTCAGTGGTTTACAGCTATGGCGTTACGCCGTCTGACCTCGCGTCTGACTATCGAGCGGCGGCTGCTCCTTGAGCGAATGCCGCTCGATTGCCTCCTTGAGTTCCTGCTTTATGTACTTCTCGTCATAACCGTTGAAGATATGTCCCAGAAGCCCGCGCCTGAGGTCGCTGGTGCCCATGACCCAGTCGGCGATCGGGAAGGTGAGGTTCATGTTGATGTCCATCATCACGCCCTGGTTGTGGTGGGCGGTATGGTGGCGGCGGATGGTGTTGACGAAGGGCAAGTTGCGCACGAACCAGTTCTCGTGCACGTGGCAGCAGTAATGGAAGGTTTCGTAGATCAGGTATTGCCCGACCATCGTCACCATCAGGATGTAACCCGCGTTCGCGTTGACCAGCCACGCCAGCGCGAGGGCCGCCGGCACGCCCATGCCGATGAAAGTGAAAAGGGCGCGCCACGGGAAGAAGATGATGCGGAATTCGCGCGACGAATCTACAGTCATCACGCCGTCGGTGAAGTACTGGTGGTGCTGGCGGGTATGGCGGTCGTAGATCGCGCGCAGCGCCCAGACGTCGATCAGGCGATGCATCACGTACTTGTGGATCCACCACTCGAAGATGTTCGACACGAAGAAAACAGGGATCACGAGCAGCCATTCCCAGGTCGGGCCCTGCATTTGCGCGACGCAGTACGCGATCACGGCGATCCCCACCGTGTACATGACGCCCACGTGCACAAGGCCGCTGTAGAGCGGGTGGATCTGCGCCTGGTACTCCTGGCGGAATTTCTGCTGGCGTTCGGACATCATGGCGGAGCCTCCTCGCGTGCTGTGGCGTTGCATCCTGGCGACCTGATATATCAGGCGTATATCTAATTATCCTACCCCGGAGGTTGCATATCAAGCGCCCGGCAATGTTAGACTTTTTGCAACCAGATGGGGCAAACGCATGAGACTTCCTTTGTGGTCGTTGTTCGCGGCGTTGACAGCGTGTTTGTTGGCAGGGGCCGCGGACGCGCAATCCTATCCGGTCAGGGCAGTGCGCATGGTGGTGCCGTTCGGCGCCGGCGGCGTCACCGACGTGCTGGCGCGGATTCTTGCCGAGCGCATGTCGGTCAGCTGGGGCCAGCCCGTGGTGGTCGAAGCGCGCCCGGGCGGAAACACCATGATAGGCACCGAGCTTGTGCTGAACGCACCGCCTGACGGGTATTCGCTGCTGATGGTCGCCCAGACCCATGCGGCCAACGCGGCGCTCTATCCGGATTTGCGCTGGGATCCGGCGCGCGACTTCACTGGCGCAGGCCTGTTCGCGCGCACGGTGCCGTTCTTCGTTGTCCCAATCTCGCTGCCGGTGAAGAACATGGCCGAGTTCGTCGCGCTCGCAAAATCCAAACCGGGCCAACTCGACTACGGCCATTCCGGCCTGGGCTCGCCGCCACACCTGTCCGTGGAGTTGTTCAAGCGCATCGCCGGAATTGACCTGCAGGGCGTCCCCTACAAGGGCAATGCCACGATCATGACCGACCTTCTTTCGGGCCGCCTGTCGGCCGCCTTGCTCTCCGCCGTGTCGACCACCAGCCATGCCAAGGCCGGCAAGATCCGGCAGCTCGCGGTGATGGATGGCAAGCGCGCAACCGCATTTCCCGACGTGCCCTCGATCGTCGAGGCTGGCTATCCGGAAGCTCAAACCCAATCCTGGTTCGGCGTGGTCATGAACGCGAAGACGCCGCGCGACGTGGTCAAGCGCGTGACCGACGAGATAGAAAAGGCCGCCAAGGCGCCGGATATGTTCGAGCGCCTGGAAAAGGCAGGGGCGGAGGTTTCGTTCCTGAACTCGCAGGAGTTCGATGCGCTGATCAGGAAGGACATCGCGACCTGGACCAGGGTCGTCAGGGAAGCCGGCATCAAGCCGGAATAGTTGCTCGAGGCCGGCCATCATCCCGACAGGCGGATGCAGGCTCAGTTGTCCGCGCTCACGGTGTCGCGCGTGAACTGCTCGATGTAGTCGATCAGCCGGTCCGAGGCCGCTGCCGCCGCATCCTCATCCTGCACGGCGATGTTCCGCGCCACGTCGGCGTGCAGCTTGGCAGCACGCGGCATGTCGGCCGCCTTCTTGTAGTGGATGTACCAGAAACGGCGCGACAGCGAATGCACCAGGCCCATGGCGCCCGCCGCGAACTCGTTGCGCGAAGCGACGACGCTAAGTTCGTTGTATTCGCGATCCACGCGCATGAACGTCACCTCGTCGTTGCTCCGGGCTGCTTTCTCGAAGTCCCGTGCCATCTGAGCGAACAGTGCGCGCTCCTCGGGCGTGGCGCGGCGCGCTGCGCTTTTCGCCACCAGCCGCTCGACCTCGCGGCGCACTTCGATGAGGCGCAACTGGGTGCCGATGTTGACCTCGGATACGATGATGCCCCGCCGCGGCAGGATCGTGACCAACCGCTCGCGCGCCAGCCTTTGGAGGGCTTCCCTGATCGGCGTGCGGCCAATGCCCAAATGCTCGGACAGGGCGGCCTCGGAGACCGCGCTGCCGGGGGCCAGCCGGAGCGTGACGATCAGTTCTTCGAGGTCGCGGTAGGCGCGATCGGTAAGGCTGGACTCGGAGGCCCGTGCAGGGTTCTTCGCGGGCGCCTTCCGGGCCATCACTGGTGTTTGCGTTTCTCGACCAGGCCGAGGAATTTCCCGTGCGCCTTCATCCGCTCTGCATGCCGACGATGGCCTCGATCTCGACCTTCATCCTGGGGATCGCGAGTTCCTTGACCCCGATCAGCGTGCTCGCCGGGCGAGCCGTGCCGAAGTACTCCTGGCGCACCGGGTTGATCTTCGTGCGGTCGTTGACGTCGGTCAGGTAGACCGTGACCCTGAGGACATCGGCAAAAGTCGCCCCGGCCGCGTCGAGGATCAGCTTCATGTTTTCGAATACCTGCCGCGCTTGCGCGGCAGGGTCTTCGCTGACCACCCGACCCTTGGAATCGAGGGGCGGGATGCCGGAGATGTAGAGCGTGTCGTCGAAGCGGACCGCATCGCAGTAGTGGCTGATGGGCGCCGCCAGCGCCGGGAGGAGGAACTCCCGGCGCCTCCCTTGCTTGCCGCTCATGCCTACTTCTTCGCCGGCGCGGCTGCGCCCTTGGCTTCGGGCCAGTAATAGTTGGCCGCGAAAGAGTAGGGCGGGTGCATGAAGCGCTTGGCCGGCACCACGATCGCGGCCCAGGCCTTCTGCGAATCGAGGATCTTCTTGAACACCGCGTTCTTGCCGGATTCCTCCTCCATGAAACCGTCCCAGGCCTTGAGGTAGGCGTTGAGGATCTCGGGCGGCGTGCGCAGCACCTTGACGCCGTGCTTTTCCTGCATTTCCTGGAGCGCGTCGGCGTTCTGCTTTTGCCACGCGGCGTACCAGGAGATGCTGGCGTCACGGGAGGCCGACCGGATGATTTCCTGCTGCACCGGCGTGAAGCTCTTCCAGACGTCGGCGTTGAAGACGATCTCGCCCATCGTGTTGTTCTCGTGCATGCCCGGCGTGTAGTGGAACTTGTAGACCGTGTGCAGGCCCAGGCGCAGGTCCTCGATGCCGCCGACCCATTCGGCGCAGTCGATCACGCCGCGTTGCGCCGCCGGGAGAATCTCGCCGCCGGGCAGGTTGATCGTGGTCATGCCCATGCGCGTGAAGATCTGCGCGTTGATGCCGGTCTGGCGGCATTTCATGGTCTTGAAGTCGGCCAGGCTCTTGATCGGCCGCTTGAACCAGCCGAACGCCTGCGGGCTGGTCTGGTGCCCGGGCATCGCGACCACGTTCAACTTGAGCGTGTTCTGGTAGAGGTCGTTCCACATCTCGGTGCCTCCGCCGTTCCACATCCAGCCGAGGTAGTCGGAGTGATCCATGCCGAACGGGCCGCCGGGCGGACCCGCGAAAAGCACCGTCGCGTTGTTCTTGCCGACCCAGTAATAGGAGATCGAATGCATGCCGTCGATGACCTTTTTCGACGTGGCGTCAAGGACCTCGAAAGGCGGCACCACCTGCCCGGCGGCCATCGCCTCGATCTTGAGCGTGCCGCCGGAGAGCTTGTCGGCCCTTTCGGCAAACAGCTTGAAGTGGTCCTGCGCGGTGGAACTGGCCGGCCAGCTGGACTGCATCTTCAGCGTGCGCGGGCCCGCGGGCGCGGCCGCCGGCGCCTGGCCGAGCGCCGGGAGGGCGAAGGCAAGTGCAACCGATGCGGCCATCAGGGACTGCAGTGTTCTCTTCATTCGAAATTCCCTCCGGTGATTGAACAACAATTGAATACAAAATAAATGAAATAAATGAAGCCTGAAATAAATGGGGCCAGGTTCGATTTACCCGTGAGGCGTCAATTCTCCACGATTTTCCCGTAAATCGAGCCTGGCCCCATTTATTTCTCCATTTATTTCTCCACGATTTTCCCGTAAATCGAGCCTGGCCCCATTTATTGTTGTTTCTATTTCTTCTTCTCGGCCTCGGGGGCCGGCTCCTCGGTGGCGGAGCCCTTGTAGTCTTCCTCGAGCGAACCGCCTTTCATCATGTTCTTCTCGTCGTCCTGCTCTTCCTGCGAAGGCGGCGCCATGCGCTCGGCGCGGGTCTTCTCGGCCAGCGTGGTGGGCAGCCACAAGGCGATCTGCGGCACGAAGAACACCACGAGGATCGCGATGACCTGGATGCCCATGAAATCGAACATCCCTTTGTAGATAGTGCCAAGGCTCCACGAAGGGACCACTTGCTTGAGGTAGTACGCGGACATCGCCACCGGTGGCGAAAGGTAGGCCGTCTGCATGACCACGGCCACCAGCGCGCCGAACCAGACGAGGTCGTACTTCAGCCCCACGACCACGGGATAGAAAATCGGCAGGAACACGAGGATGATCGCCGGCCACTCAAAGGGCCAGCCGAGCAGGAAGATCAGGAACAGCACCAGCAGCAGCATTAGCGATGGCGGCAGCGGCAGCGAGAGCAGGCTGTCGGTGATCCACTGCGCGGTACCGAGGCGGGCGAAGACCGCGCCGAAGATATTCGAGGCCACGGCAAGGAAAAGCACCATGCTCGAAGTGTTCATCGTGCTGATGCAGGCGCTCTTCAGGCCGGTGAAAGTAAATCTGCGGTACGCCACCGAAAGCGCGAACGCGCCCATCACGCCGACCGCCGCGGCTTCCGTCGGTGTGGCGATGCCCAACAGGATCGAGCCGAGCGTGGCCGAGATCAACAGGCCCAACGGCACCATGCCGACGAACACTTCCTTGATCACCACCACGACCGAGGTCGGTCGCTCGTCCATCGGCACCGGGGGCCCGAGCTTCGGGTTGATGAAGCTGCGCACCAGCGTATAGATGATGTACATGCCAGCCAGCAGGAAACCAGGCCCGAAAGCCGCGGCGTACAGGTCGGTCACCGAAACGCCGAGCACCGGCCCCATGACGATCAGCATGACCGAAGGCGGGATCAGGATCCCGAGCGTGCCGCCGGCCGCGATCGCGCCCGAGGCCATGCGTGCATCGTAGCCGGCCTTGATCATGATCGGCGCGGCCATGATCCCGAGCACTGTCACCGCAGCGCCGACGATGCCGGTGGCCATGGCGAACACCGTCGCGGTCAGGATCACGCCCAGGTAGAGCGAACCCCGCACCGGCGCAAGCAGGTCGCGGAAAGCACGGAACAGCCGCTCCATCAGCCCCGCCTGCTCGGTCAGGAACCCCATGAAGATGAAGAGCGGGATCGCCACGAGCTCCTCGGACTTCATCATGCCGAGCGTCTGGAAGTAGGCGAGGTCGAAGACGCTGTCGCCCAGGCCCGCCCAGCCGAAACCGAGCGCGATGATGATCAGCGTGAACGAGATCGGAAAACCCACGAAGATGACGCTGATCATCGCGACCAGCATCACCAGTCCCAGTGCGATCTGGCCGGTCATATCTCGCCGCCCTGCTTGTGCTCGAACGCCCGGCCGGTACGCATCGCGTACCAGCTCTTCATGATCTCCGCCGTGCCTTGGATAAGGAGCAGCAACGCCGTCAGCGGCACCACCGACTTCAGCGGCCAGAGGTAAGGACGCCACGCCGTCTGCTCGCCTCGTTCGCCCATGGTGAAGGCGCGGATCGCATCGTCCACGCTCGCGCCGAAGAGCAGGATCATGCCCGGGAAGAACAGGAGGATGAACGCGTAGAAATCGATCTTTCCCTTGGTGCGGTCGGAGAACTTCTCCCACAGCATGTCGGTGCGGATGTGTGCGCCGCGCTTGAGTGCGTAATGCGCGCCGAGCATGAACAGCACGCTGTAGAACATGTAGGACAGGTCATAGGCCCACATGGTGGCCGCGCCGAAGAAGGAGCGGGCGACGACCTCCCAGAACACGACCAGCGCCAGCGGCACGCACACCCACGAAACGGCCTGGCCGGTCCATTCCGTGAATGTATCGATGACCTTGATGACTGTGTAGTACGCGGGCGGAAAATCCTTCTCTGCCATCAGCAATGCTCCTCCTCGAGACAAACCCGGCTGCACCGGCTTGAAGCAGCCATCGTGCCCGCGGATTCTATATTGGAAGCGCACGTCGGGAATGCGCCCGTACAAACGTAGCCCAAGAGGGTAACAAGCACCCCGGTTGGCGAGATCTGCGGCACCACTTCGGGGACTCCGTGCCTTGGTGCATGATTCCGTGCACCAAAACGAGGAGGAGAGTGATCGGCAACCGAAGCGAAAAGGGACCTTGCAGGCAGGCAACTAAACGAGAAAATTGCCGGCCTCGAAACGCACGTAAGCGGCCGACTCGCTGAAGGCCGTGCCGGCGGGATTGCCGCCGTCTGCCACCACCTCGAGTTGCTTTTCGAGGAACCGGCGCAAGAGGGCAATGCCCTTGTCGCTGGTGGCGAAGTGCTCTTCCGAATGGTGCGCGATCGGACCCTGGCTCACCTGCGTTTCGTAGTCGCCCGGGAAGCGCTGGTGTTCTTCCTCGGTCAGCTCGGGCCAGGTCTTGCCGTCGTAGCGGGAGCGGAATTTCGTGAGTTCGCCTTTCTCCGAAACCCGGCCGGCCGTGTAGATGCGATAGGTCGTGTCATCGATCGGCAGCACCCAGCCGATCGACTCGACCACCCCATACTTGCCCACACGCGGGTTCGGGACGACGCGCAGGGTAGGGACCGCCGCTTGCGTCACGCGCAGAAAGGTCTTGCCGCCTTCCATCGGCCGCGCCGAGGTGACCTTGACCCCGAGTTCGGTGGTGTCGAACACGACCTTGGGCATGCTGGCCATCTGCGAAGTGAACTGCGCTCCCGAAAACGAACCGTGCAGGATGGGCACATGGAACGGATCGACCACGTTCTCGTAGTGCTGCAACCAGTTGCAGGGCGCAATCACCGGGCCGCCGGAACCGATGCTGGTGTCGTCGGCCTCGAGAAATTCGCCATCGCCGAGTTTCTCGAGGCACTCGTAGCGAGACAGCATAGGCTTTCTGTCCGGCGGCCCCAGGTAGGCGAAGACCAGCCCGTACCGCTCTTCCAGCGGATACCAGGGCTGGCGAACCTTGTCGCGGCGCGGCCCGCCGCCTTCCTCGCAAGGCTGCTCGAGGCAATGGCCTTCGACGTCGAACAGCCAGCCGTGGTAGCAGCAGCGAATGCCGCTCTCTTCGGTCTTGCCGTAATAGAGCGAAGCGCCGCGGTGGGCGCAATGCGGATACACGAGCCCGGGCCGTCCCGCGCCGTCGCGAAACAGGATCAGGTCCTCGCCCAGCACCCGCACCTTGCAGGGGACCTCGCTCGCGTGCGACGCGAGGCCCACGGGATGCCAGTAGCGGCGCAGGAGTTCGCCCATCGGCGTGCCGGCGCCGACCTCGGTGAGTTCCTTGCGCCAAGTCGGCGGCTTGCGTCCATAAGCGGTTCCGGTGTCGAGTCCGGTGCCTTGTTCCCTATCCATGACTCGCCTCCCCCGGCTGCGCCTCGAACATCTGCGTGACCGCTTCGGCATCGAAGCGGTATTCGTGATTGCACATTTCGTTCCTGATCAGCACTTCGCCTTTCTCGGCCAGGATGGACTCCACCTCCGCGCGCCCGAGGCTGCGCAGCATGTCGATGACCTTGCCGGCGTCATACGGGCAGTGGTATTCGACGCGGTCGAGCTTGAAGACGCGCAGTAGTTCCTCTGGGAACAGCCGCGTCAGAAGGTCGTAGGGTTGGGCGCCGAGCGTTTCCGGCAACGCCAGTGTTGCGGCCAACTGCGTCATGCGGTTCCAGCCGTCGGCGTCGCGTTCGTCGGCCTTGGGCAGCTTTTCGAGCAGCAACCCACAAAGCGCGCCTTCGTCGGCAAAGAGGCGCAGGAAGGACGGCATCTGCTCGGACTGCGTCAGGTAGTGCTCGAAAATCTCGGCGAGCGTTTCGCCCTGCAGGGGCACCACGCTCTGGTATATCTGACCGCTCTTGCTGTCCTCGAGCATGAGCGCGAAGCGCCCCTCGCCGATCAGTTCCCGCACGCTTCCCGAGGCGCCGTCGGCATGGTGGGCCATGCCGCGGATCCTCAGATCGGCTGACTGTGCATCCGAACCGCAGTCGGCGACCAGCAGGGGCACGGGACCGTTGCCACGGACCTGCAGGGTGGTGCGTCCGGCCCCCTTGCGGTTCGCCCCGAGCAGCACCGCAAGCGCGGTCGTCTGGCCGAGGAGTTGCGCGATGTGCAGCGGGTAGTTGCGTCCTTCGACCATGCGCTCCCAAGCGCCGGTGAGGCAGACCAGGCGCCCGCGAATGTCGAGTTCCTCGAATATGAACCGCTGGACGTAGTCAGTATGCACGGCGAGTATGCACGGCGGATCGGCAGCGCCTATTCGACCTTTGCGCCGGAAGCCCTGATGAGCGCTTCCCATTTCGGGTAGTCGGCCCGCACGTTGGCCATGAACTCTTCGGGCGTGTTGCCCACCGGCGTCTGGCCCTGGACGACCATCTTCTCGCGCACCTCCGGGAGATTGATGACCGTTTTCAATTCACGTTGCAGCCGGTCGATGATCGCGCGTGGCGTGCCCGCGGGCGCGTAGGCGCCGACCCAGATCGCAAGATCCACATTGCGCACGCCCTGTTCGGTAAACGTCGGTAGGTCCGGCATCGACGCCGAGCGCATCGGCCCGGTCATTGCGATCGGCTTGATGCCGCCGGAAGCGATGCGCGGCTTGGCGCTGGTCGGGCTCGAGAAAGTCGTGTCGAGCCCGCCGTTCTGCACGTCGGTGATCGCAGGCACGTCGCCTTTGTAAGGCACATGCTCGAGGTTGAGGCCGAGGTCGCGCTTCAGGATCTGGCCGGCCAGGTGCCCCCAGGATGCGATGCCCCACGAACCGTAGGTCACACGGTCCTTGCCCTTGGCCCACTGGATGAACTCCTTCAAGTCCTTGTACGGCGCCGTCCCGGGACCGACAAACAGGACGGTGCCATAGGAGAGCTGCGTGATCGGGGCGAGGTCCTTGTCAGGATCGTAGGCCAGGGACTTCGAATAGAGGATCTTGTTGTTCACGGTCGTCGACATCGTCGTGATCAGGAACGTATGGCCATCCGGCGTCGCGCGCACCGCGGCCTGCGTACCCACAATCGTGTTCGCGCCGGCGATGGCTTCCACAATGATGTTCTGCCCGAGCCGCTTGCCCAGGGGCTCGGCGATCAGGCGGGAGTAGATGTCGATGGCCCCACCCGGGCTGAAGGGCGTGATCAGGCGGATCGGCTTGCTGGGGTAGTCGGCCTGCGCGAGAGCGGGCGGCGAGGCAAGCAATGCCACCAGCACGGCCGCGATCGCGACCGGGAACCGCTTGACGTAGGACATGCTGTCTCCTTCCTTGTAACTGTTGCGATCTTACGGAACTATTTTAAGCGTACCGAAGGATGCAGCGCCGTGCATTTGCCGCCTTGAGGACCGCATCGATCGCGAGGTTCGGCAGACGGCCCCCGTCGCACTTGACGCGCGAGAGCCTTTCCTCCGCGATGGCGGCGACGAGCTTCCCGTCCCTGAACGCGCAAGCCGAGGCGTCGTGCGAAGACGCGATTCCGAGAACCAGCGACACGAACCTACCGGGCCTGGGCCGCGAGCCCGACACCGGACTGCAGGACACGCGCGGCATCGCCAAGGATCATGACTGCTTCGATCAGCAGGATGTCCTTGGCGTTCTCACGCGCTTTCTCGGCCGCGAGCTCGCTGGCGAGATTGCGCTCGCCGGGCTGGAGCCCGTCATCCCGGCCTGCGCTGCCGTTTGCCTTTGCCGGTCCCTTGGCAGCGTCCGCGCCGGATTCGCGGGCCGCAAGCCGGGCCTCCTGCACCGCGAGTTCCTTGCGGCGCGCCGCTTCATTCAGCGAGACCAGGTTCTTCTTGCGCAACAGCTTCGATTCGGCGATGTCTTCCTGGAGGTATTGGAACGCCTTGTCTTTCTTCACGCGGGCCTCATGCAGTTCCAAAAGCGTGGGCAGCACGGCCCTCAGGTCTCCGGCGGGAACAAAGTCCGCCGCCTTGATCTGGGCCCAGGGAAGCGCGTTTTCGAAGGTGGATTCGCCCACGGCCTCGGCGTCGGGCGCGGTCGGGAAGAGGATGTCGGGTATCACGCCGCGCAATTGCATCGCGCCGCCGTTGATGCGAAAGAACTGTGCGATGGTCACTTTCAGGTCGCCGAACTGGCGCTCCTTGCTCTTTGCGACCTCATCGAGGTTGATCAGGGACTGCACCGTGCCCTTGCCGTAGCTCGGCTCGCCGATGATCACGCCGCGGCCGTAGTCCTGGATCGCGGCGGCGAAAATCTCGGACGACGATGCCGAGCGCCGATTGATCAGCACCCCGAGGGGACCGTCCCACACGGCGCCGGCCCGGTCGTCGCGCCCGACGCTCACCTGCCCGTTGGCGCTGCGTTGCAGGACCACTGGTCCCTTGTCGATGAACATCCCGGCCAGATCGATCGCCTCCATCATCGAACCGCCGCCGTTGTTGCGCAGGTCGATGAGCACTGCGTCCACCTTCTCCCTTTTCATCGCCTCGAGGTGGCGGGACACGTCGCGGGTGGCGCTGCGGTAGTCCGGGACGCCCTTGTTCCGGGCCGCGAAGTCGGTATAGAAGGTGGGAAGCGCAATCACGCCGACGCGCCGGCTGGTCTTGCCGTCCGTCATCGAGTGGATCGAGGCCTTGGCTGCGCGAGCCTCGAGGCTGATCGTCTTGCGCACGAGCGACACCAGCTTTTTCTTCCCGCCGGGCGCCACGTCCGCCGGGAGGATGTCGAGCCGGACCACCGTATCGGCCGCCCCGCGGATCAGTTCGACGGCATCGTCCACGCGCCAGCCGAGGACTTCCTTCATCGCGCCCTCCGGGCCCTGCGCGACGCCGACGATGCGATCCCCGACCTTCAGCAGCCCCGAAAGGATCGCGGGGCCCCCTGCTATCAGTTCGCGAATCGTGATGTAGTCGTCGATCTCCGTAAGCGATGCGCCGATGCCGACCAGCGACAGCTGCATCGAAATACCGAACTCGGTCGCGGCCCGGGGCGCCATGTAGTTCGTATGCGGCTCGATGGCCATGGTGTAGGCGTTCATGAAAGTCTGGAACGCGTCCGAGCCCTTGGCCCGGTTGACCTGCTTGGCGAGATTGTCATAGCGCTTGTCGAGCAGAGTGACGATGTCCTTGTCGTCCTTGCCGCCGAGCTTGAGGCGCAGCCAGTCGTTCTTGAGGCGCTTTCTCCACAACTCGCGCGCTTCGGCTTCGTTCTTCGGCCAGGCTTCCTTCTCCCTGGCGAACTGGTAGCTCTCGGAGGCCTGGAAGTCGAACCCTTTCCCGAGCAGCGAACGGGCGTAGGCGAATCTCTCGATGGCGCGCTGCCTGTACAGGTTGAACATCGCGAACGGAACGCCGAGGTCCTGCTTGAGGATGGCTTCTCCCAGCCGGGTCCGGTGCACCGAAAGCCGGTCGATGTCCTCCTGCACGAACAGAACCCTCTCCGGATCGAGCGACTTGAGGTACTGGTCGAAGATCCTGGACGAAAGGGCATCGTCCAGCGGCATGGGCTTGTAGTGGCTGCGGGACAGCACCTCCGCGGCAATTCGCGCCGCCTGTGCCTCCTGCGGGGCCGGCTTCAATTCGGCGGGCGCCGCGACAGGTGCGGCAGCCTGCGCCGCGGCTGCGAGGACAAAGGCGGCCCCGGCCAGTAACCGTTTCATCCGCTTTCCTTCAAGAAGCACCCAGTCGGCTCCGGATCCATCAGGCCATCTCGTGCGCTTTGGCGGCTTCGGCCCACGCCTTGTTCCATTCGTTGCCGAGGAAATCCAGTTCGCGCCCGTCGGCCTGGAAGAACTTGTTCGGCAGCTGGAACATCGCCACCGACAGGTTGCCCTCCGGTCCCGCCCAGGCTTCGTGACGGCTGCCTGCGGGGCGCCAGACGAAGTTGCCCGGCGTCACCGTGCCTTCGCCGCAGACGAGCGTTCCTTCGAGGAGCCAGGTCTGTTCGATGAGGACGTGCTCGTGGTCCGGAAGCTTCGCGTTCGGCGCCATCTTCAGAAGCACGGTCAGCAATCCGGAAGCCTTGTCGACCAGCAGCGTCTTGGCTTCGATGCCGGGATACGCAGTCTTGGTCCAGGGGAGGGCGGCGACATCGACGAAGCGCGACGCCATCGGCGGCAGGTTCTGGTGCTGCGATGCATGCGGGGTTTGCGCGGTCGTCATTTGCTGGTCTCCTGAGGGAAGGGACTATTCTAGCGCCTGGATCCACCCCTTCCGTGCCGAATGCCAGCACCACCCGGAGTAAGGCCATGTTGAAGCTGATCAGCGCGACTCCCAGCCCGTATGCGCGCAAAGTGCGCATTGCTCTGGCAGAGAAGGGCCTGCCGTTTGAACTGCTGACCGAGGTCCCCTGGGACAGCACGACGAGCACGCCTCGCTACAACCCTCTCGAAAAGCTCCCGGTACTGCTGCTGGAGGACGGATCGAGCGTTTACGAGTCGAGCTTTATCCTCCAGTACCTCGAATTGAAACATCCGCAGGTGCCGCTGGTCCCGGCGGAGCACGACAGGTGGCTTGCGGCGCGCAAGCTCGAAGTCCTATGCGACGGGGTTTGCGATGCGGTGGTCCTGTCGCTGTTCGAGAAGATGCGTCCCGGCGGCGGCAGCCCCGAATGGCTGGCGCGGCAGCGGCGCAAGGTCGAGGGCGGGGTGGCCGGGATGGCGAAGCTCGTCGGTACGCGGACCTGGGCGGTCGGGGAGAGGTTCGGGTTGGGGGACATCGCGGTCGGCACGGCGATTGGGTATCTGGGTGTGCGCTTCCCGGAATTGCCGTGGCGTGCGCTGCATCCGGACCTCGCGGTGTTCGTGGATCGGATCGGGAAGCGCCAGTCATTCCGCGACACGGTACCTGTCGCCCAGACCATCACCGACAAGGTCGTGTAGCCATGACGTCCGAACAGGCATCCAAATTGCTCGCCCGCATTACGTCGGACCCGGAGAAATGCGGTGGCCAGCCGTGCATTCGCGGCATGCGCATTCGTGTGATCGACATCCTCGAGAGGCTGGCCAACAACGTACCGGCCGCGCAGATCCTCGACGATTTTCCCGACCTGGAAGGCGTTGACATCCAGGCCAGCCTTCTGTTCGCGGCCCGGCGCGCAACTTCCTCCTACTCTTGCACGACACCTTGCCGAGAGATTTGGCGTCGAAGCCAAGACATTCAAAAGGACGAAACCATGAGCAAGATTGCCGACAGTATCCGGCGCGGTCTTCAGGAAGCGGTGGCCTATTCCAAAGGCGAGGCGGACAAGCGCGCGTATCGCATCCACGTCCCAGAACGGATCGACGTGAAGGCGATCCGGACGAACCTTGGTATGACGCAGGATCAGTTTGCGAGCCAGTTCGGATTCAGCGTCAACACGCTGCGCCATTGGGAACAGGGTTCGCGCCGGCCCGAGGGTCCGACACGGGCATATCTCCTCGTCATTGAGCGTGCGCCCAAAGCGGTCCGGAAAGCATTGCAGGCTGCTTGACCTCCAATCGAAGTACGACCTCGAGGTCACAAGAGACGCGATGGCAGGCAATCTTGAGCGTGAGGTCGAAGTGCTGAGGCCGCTTTACGACGGGCATCGGCATTGCTGCCATTTTTTGCCTAAGGCCCGCTTCCCTATTGGCTATCCGGTCGAAATGCTGCCACTCAAGAAAAGCGAAAGAGAACGGACTCGAACTCTCACAACCCCATATACGCCTGCCGCACCCGGTCGTCGTGCAGCAACGATCCCCCCGTCCCCGACATCACGATCCGCCCGTTCTCCAGCACATAAGCCTGCGCAGAAATCTTGAGCGAGACCGCGACGTTCTGCTCGACCAGCAAAATCGTTATGCCCTTGGCGTTCAGCGTGCGGATGATGTGGAAGACTTCCTGCACCACCGTCGGCGCGAGGCCCAACGAAGGCTCGTCGAACATGATGAGTTCCGGCTGGCCCATGAGGCAACGGCCAATGGCGAGCATCTGCTGTTCGCCGCCGGACATCGTGCCGGCGAGCTGGTCGCGGCGTTCCGCAAGGCGAGGAAACATCGTGAATACTTCGTCCATCGTCTGCTTCGCCTTTGCGCGTGCGCGAGGCAGCAGCCCGCCCATCTCGAGGTTCTCGACCACCGAAAGGGTGGGAAAGATCTGGCGGCCTTCCGCCACCTGGCCGATGCCCTGGTTGCAGGTCGTGTACGACTCCTGGCCGGTGATCTCGTTACCCCTGAAGCGCACACGCCCGCCGCGCGGCTTTTCGATGCCGGCGATCGCGCGAATCAACGACGATTTCCCGGCGCCGTTGGCGCCGACGATGGCTACGATCTTTCCTTCATCCACCGAAAGTGAAACCTCGGAGAGGGCCTGCGCATCGCCGTAGTAGAGGTCGAGATTCTCGATTTCGAGCAAGGCGCTCATACCTCGGTTTCCTCGCCGAGATAACACTCCAGCACCGCCGGGTCGCGCACCACATGCTGGGGCGTGCCCTGCGCGATGATCTCGCCGTGGTGGAGCACCACGATGTGCTGCGCGAGCGCCATCACGGCGCGCATCACGTGCTCGATCAGCAGGATCGTGAGGCCGTCCTTGGCATTGAGGTCGCGAAACACTTCGACCATCTGGTCGCATTCGGTCGGACGCAATCCGGCCATGACTTCGTCGAGCAGCAGCAGCGTCGGCCGCGTGGCCAGCGCCCGCGCGACTTCGAGCCGTTTGCGGTCGGGCAGGGTGAGCGACGACGCAGGCAGGTCGCGCTTGGGACCGAGGCCGAGCTTGTCGAGGATGTCGCTCGCCGCCTTGCTCGCGTCGGACAGGCGCTTCGTGCGGTTGAATGCGCCGACGATCACGTTGTCGAGCACCGAGAGCCCGGCGAAAGGCTTCACGATCTGGAATGTCCGCCCGATGCCCGCAACGCAAATCTCGTCGGGTCGCTTGCCGTCGATGCGATTGCCCTGGAAAAGGATCTCGCCCGAATCCGGCTTGAACACGCCGGCGATCATGTTGAAGCAGGTGGTCTTGCCCGCGCCGTTCGGGCCGATCAGCGCGACTAAGCCGCCCTGCGGGACTTCGAAGCCCGCATTCGAGACCGCCTTCAGGCCGCGGAACGCCTTGGAAATCTCCCGGACTTCGAGGAGCGCCGTCATTTCGCGACTCCGATCTTCTTCGCCAGCGTCGGCCAGATGCCGTGCGGCAGGAACATCACCACCACGAGCAGCACCACGCCATAGAACACCTGCTTGATGCCGGGCACCTCGACGCCGAAGTGCGCCAGGACCTCCGTGATGCCGTCGGCAAGCATCGTCAGCACGAACGCGCCGAGAATCGGGCCGAACAGCGTGCCGATCCCGCCGATGATCGGGCCGAGGATGATCTCGATCGAGCGGCTGATATGGAAGATCTGCTCGGGAAACAGGTTGTTGTAGTAGAAGGCGAAGAACACGCCGGAGACCGCGGTCATGGCCGAACTGATCAGGACAGCGATCATCTTGTAGCGGAAGGTGTTGATACCCAGCGCCTGCGCGGCTTCCTCGTCCTCGCGGATCGCCTGCCAGTAGTAGCCGGCGCGGCTCTTGAGAAGCCAGGAGCACAGCGCGAGCGCGCCGGCCGTAAGCGCGAGAATCGAGTAGTAGTACATCGCCGGCGGGCCGCGGAAGTTGAATAGGTCCATCTGCTCCCTCTGCGCCACCTTGAGGAACAATCCGCCCGAGCCGCCGGTCCATTGCAGGTGATCGAACCCGATGCGCGTGAACTCGGCGAAGGCGATCGTCAGCAGTGCGAAATACACGCCGGAAATGCCGAAGCGGAAAGCGAGGAATCCGATCGCGGCGCCCATCGCCATGCACACGAGAATGGCCACCCAGATCCCGGCCCACGGGGCGATACCGAGGTTTACGAACATTGCCGCGGCCACGTAGGCGCCGACGCCTACATAGAGCGAATGCCCGAGCGAAAGTTGCCCGGCGAAGCCCATCATCACGTTCCAGGCCTGCCCGACGAACGCGAAGTAGAGGATCAGCGTCGCCACCGAGATCGCGTAGTTGCCCGCGAATGCCGGCAACAGCACGAGGACGATGCCCAGTATGGAAAGGAGGATGCGCGCGCGCTGGTTCAAGGCTTTCTTCCCAGCAACCCCTGCGGCCGGAACAGCAGCACAAGGATCAGCAGCGCGAAGCCGAACATGCTCTTGGCCGACGGCGCGAAGAACAGCCCGGCCATCGCCTCGGAAACCCCGATCAGGATGCCGCCGAAGAGGGCCCCCGGCATCGAGCCCAGGCCGCCGATGATCACGATCACGAAGGCGAGCAGGGTGTAGCCGGGGCCGAGCGTAGGCACGACATCGACCAGCAGGATCATCATGCAGCCGGCCACCGCCACGCAGGCCGAGCCCAGGCCGAAGGTGAGCGCGTAAAGGTGCTTCACGTTCAGGCCGACGACCTTGGCGCCCAGGTTATTGTCGGCGCAGGCGCGGATCGCCTTGCCGGTGTTGGTGTACTTGAAAAACGCGAAGAGGCCCGCGCTCGTGGCCAGTGCCATGCCTGCCGCGAGCACGCGCGCCTTGTCGAACAGGATGGGGCCGAACTCGTAGGATTCGAGCTGGTAGTCCACCTGCACGTTGAGCGCGCTCGGCCCGAAGATCATGAGCAGCACGTTGACCATGATGATCGCCACGGCCACCAGCAGCATGAATTGCGAATGCTCCGGGCGCGTGATGAAGGGGTTGATCAGCCCCGCCTGCATCGCATAGCCGAAGCCGAAGAACACCGCGGCGACCGGAAGCACCGCAAGGAAAGGATCGAGCTTGAACGCTCCGAACAGCACCACGGCGCAATACATCGCGATCGTCATCATCTCGCCGTGCGCGAAATTCACCACCCGCACGACGCCGAAGATGACCGACAGGCCGAGCGCCATCAGGCCGTAGACGAGGCCCGTCAACAGGCCCGCGATGACTACGTTTGCGATCAGGTCGATGGATGGCATGGTAAAAAAAGAGCCTGGAAATTAACTAGGGTCAGACCCCATTTAACCTAATTGGGCTCTGACCCCATTTATTGGCCGGCGCCGGCCTGGGTCCGATCAGGCTTTGTAGCTCGGCATCGGGAACACCGGCTTGGCTTCCGCCGCGCTCAGCGGCAGCACCACGGTCGGCCGGCCGTTGAGGTTCTGCGCGCAGGCTGACAGGTTGCCTTCGACCTGGCCCTTGGCATTGAACTTGATCGGCCCGCCCAGCCCGACGCGGTCGGTGATGTTGGTCTGGCGGATCGCGTCGGCCAGCGTCTTCGGATCGGTGGTGCGCGCGCGCTTGAAAGCGTCCGCGGCAATGAGGATCGACTCGAACGTGTAGGCCACGTTGGTGCCGTGGAACACGAACTGCTCTTTGGGGTTCTGCTTCCTGAACGCGGCGTCGACGACCTTGGTCAGGTTCATCTTCGGGTTGAACCAGGGCGCGTTCGAGATGCAGTAGTCCGCATGCTTGCCCAGGACCTTGGCAAACTGCTCCTCGTACATGCCGGGCGACCCCGGGCTGATGATGCCCATCGGGTTCCAGCGCTGCTTGATCATCTCGCGGCGCAGGATGATCGAATCGTTGAGCCGGCACACCAGCATCAGGAAATCGGCATTCGTCGCCTTGGCCTTGGAAACCTCGACGGTCAGGTCTTTCGCGGCCGGGTCGTAGGAAATCGTTTCGACCACCTTGAATGGCAGGTTGGTGAGGTTGGGGAGGGTGGCCGAAATGCCTTTGAACATCGCCTGCCCGAAGGTGTCGTTCACGTGCATGAACACAGCGGTGCGCGGGGCCGTGTTGGTGGCGCGAAACAGGTCGCCCATGAGCGAAAGCCCGTTCCTCACCAGGTCCGGCGCAGTCGGGAAATTGCGGAACACGAACTTGTAGCCCTGCTCGGTGATCGGCGGGGCGGCCGCGATGTTGATCACGAAAGGCACGCCGCGCTGCTCGGCCACCTGCGCGATCGCCGAGGCGGCGCCGGAGTCAAACGGCCCGACCAGCACATGGGCGCCTTCCTGGATCAAGCGCTCGGCGCGCGTGCGAGCGGTATCGACGTTGGTCTCGGTATCCGCATTCATGAGCTCGATGTCGACGCCGAGCAGGTCCTTGATGACCCCGGGCGCGAGGTCCGCGCCCTTCTGGCACGACTGGCCGATGAATCCCTGGAAGCCCGAGCGCGGCAGCAGCACGCCGACCTTGAGCTTGGTGGCCTGCGCGCGCGCAATGCCGAAGGGCGACAGCGCGGCGAGCGTGCCGCTCGCGGCAAGGGCCGCATTGAACTGGCGGCGAGTGAAACCGTGGCGTTCGGACATGACTCCTCCTGTGGGTGTGCGGACGTATTGTCGCCGCTTTTTTGTCGGTCGCTCATGTTGCGCTGCGGAATTCCGGGGCCGCTGCGAAACTCGTCGGGCTTCGATTGTTGTATAGCATTACAATTTTGCGGTCAATGCTGCCGCCATGAAAAACCCCAACGTCCCACGTGGCCCCAGGCCGGGCAGCGTCGCCCGCGTCGAAGGCATCGATTACGCCGACCTCGACGAGCACTTCGGCTACGCGCTCAAGCGTGCCCAGATCGCCTCGTTCGGTGCGTTCTCGCGCGCTACCGCGGGAGAAGAGATCACGCCGCCGCGCTACACGGCCCTTGTCATTCTCGCTGGCAACCCGGGCATCAGCCAGAGCGCGCTGGGCGAGGTGCTCGGCACCGCACGGTCAGGGGCGATGATGCTCGCCGACTGGCTTGAGCAGCGCAGCCTCGCCGAGCGCCGCCACCGCCCTGACGACGGCCGGGCCTGGGGCCTGTTCCTCACTGCAAAGGGTGCGACGCTCTTGCGCAAACTCAAGCGCAGCGTGCGCAGCCATGACCGCAAGTTCGCCGAGCGTCTGGATGCGGCCGAACGCAGCGAGCTCTTGCGCCTCCTCGCAAAGCTCACGGGCTGAACCGTGGCGCAGACCGCAAGCCGATTCCGCAAGATCGCGCTGGGACCCGCCAGCGTCACCGTGCGTCCGGACGAAAAGGGCGGCTGGCGCCTGCAATCCCCGGCGCGCCTGAATCCCTATCCGGTGCGCCTGACGGAAAGGTTGCTCAAGTACGCGGCCGAGGCGCCGGAGCGCACCTTCGTCGCCAAGCGGGTTGCCGGCGGCGAATGGCGGAGGATCTCTTACGCGGAGGCCCTTGCGCAGGCGCGATGGCTCGGGCAAGCATTGCTCGACCGCGGCCTTTCGGCCGAGCGGCCGCTCATGATCCTCTCGGAAAACGACCTCGAGCAGGCCATGCTCGCGCTGGCCGCATTGCATGTGGGCGTACCCTTCGTGCCGGTGTCGCCGGCGTATTCGCTGGTTTCGCAGGACCACGGCAAGCTGAAATATGTCGCCGGGCTCATGTCGCCCGGGCTGGTGTTCGCCTCCGACGAGGCGCGCTTCGGCCGCGCGATCGATGCGGCGATCCCGCCGGGCACCGAGCTGGTCTTCACGAACCGTGCAGGACCCGGCCGCAAGGCGACCACGTTCGAAGAGCTCGCGGCAACGGTACCGACGCCACGCGTGGACCCCGCCCACGCCGCCATCGACCCGGACACGATCTCCAAGTTCCTGCTGACCTCGGGTTCCACCGGGATGCCCAAGGCCGTGATCCACACGCAGCGCATGATCACGAGCAACCTGCAAATGATTGTCGACGCGCTGCCCTTCATGGCCGAGGAGCCGCCGGTGCTGGTCGACTGGCTGCCTTGGAACCACACCTTCGGCGGAAACCACAACTATGGGCTCGCCCTCTACAACGGCGGCACGCTGTACATCGACGAAGGCAAGCCCGTCCCGCAGCTGATCGGTGAAACGCTGCGCAACCTGCGCGAGATCGCGCCCACGGTGTACTTCAACGTGCCCCGCGGTTTCGAGGAGATCGCGCTCGCGCTTCACAAGGACGAGGCGCTGGCGAAGAATTTCTTCAGCCGCGTGAAGATGCTGTTCTACGCCGCGGCGAGCCTCGCGCAGCCGATCTGGGACAGCCTGCACGAGGCCGCCGAGAAGACTTGCGGCGAACGCATCCTGATGATCACGGGCCTGGGCATGACCGAGACCGCGCCCTTCGCGGTCGTCGCGAATTGGGAGGCCGGCCAGTCAGGCGGCATCGGCCATCCGGCCGTAGGCGTCGAGATGCGACTTGCGCCGGTCGAGGCGAAACTCGAAGTCCGTTATCGCGGGCCGAGCGTGACGCCGGGATTCTGGCGCCAGGAAGCGTTGACCCGCGAAGCGTTCGACGAGGAAGGCTTCTACAAGAGCGGCGATGCGGCGCGCTTCCTCGACCCGGCGGACCCGCAGAAAGGCCTCGTCTTCGACGGGCGAATCGCCGAGGACTTCAAGCTCTCCTCGGGCACCTGGGTCAGCGTGGGGCCGTTGCGCGCGCGCATCATCGCTGCCGGCACGCCCTGGGTGCAGGACGCCGTGATCGCCGGCCATGACCGCGACGAGCTCACTGCGCTGGTCGTCCCGCGCGCGGGCACGCCGAACACGCCCGAACTTCGCGAAGCCTGCCGGCAGGTCCTCGACAAAGTCGCGCAGTCCGCCACCGGCGGGTCGACGCTGATCACGCGCGCGGTGCTGCTGACCGAACCGCTCTCCATCGACGCCGGCGAAATCACCGACAAAGGCTCGATCAACCAACGCGCGGTCCTCAAGGCTCGCGCCGCGCTCGTCGAGGACCTGTACGCGAACCCCTCGCCCCCGCACATCATTCACCCAACCCCCGGAGCATTGCCGTGAAGAAAATGAACGTAGACGAGTTAGTCGCGATCGACATCCATACCCACGCAGAAAAATCGGTGCGCATGCTGCCCGATGCGGCCGCCAAGGAAGCCCTCGAAGCGCGGGGGCGTTACTTCCGCTACCAGCCGACGCACCAGACCATCGCGCAGATGGCCGAGTACTACCGCGAGCGCAAGATGGGCTTCGTGTGCTTCACGGTCGACCGCGAGCGCGGCCAGGGCCTGGGCAACAACATCTCCAACGAGGAAGTCGCCGAAAGCGCGCACGAAGAGGGCGATGTGGCGATCCCGTTTGCAAGCGTCTGTCCCTCGCGCGGCAAGATGGGCGTGCGTATGGCGAGGGATCTCATCGAGAAATACCACGTCAAGGGATTCAAGTTCCACCCGACCGTGCAGGCGTTCTTCCCGAACGACCACGACTGCTACCCCCTGTACGAGGTGATCGCCCATTACAAGCTGCCGGCACTCTTCCACACCGGCCAGACCGGCATCGGCGCGGGCATGCCCGGCGGCGGCGGACTCAAGCTCAAGTACTCCAACCCGATCTACCTGGATGACGTGGCGGCCGATTTCCCCGACATGCCGATCATCATGGCGCACCCGTCCATCCCCTGGCAGGACGAGGCGCTTTCGGTCGCCACCCACAAGCCGAACGTCTACATCGACCTCTCGGGCTGGTCGCCGAAGTATTTCCCGGCCAACCTTGTCCAGTACGCGAACACGCTGCTCAAGCACAAGGTGCTGTTCGGCACCGACAACCCGGTGCTTTCACCCGATCGCTGGCTGGAAGATTTCAACAAGCTCTCGATCAAGCCCGAAGTGCGGCCGCTGATAATGAAAGACAACGCGGTCAAACTGCTGCGGCTGAAAGAAGAGGCATGAGCACGTCCGTGGTTTCTGTCTCCTTTGTGGACGGCATTGCCGTCGTCGCGGTAAACAATCCGCCGGTCAACACGATCGATGCAAAGGTAAGCGAGGGACTGGCGCAGGCGGTTTCGGAACTCGAGGCGCGCAAAGACATCAAGGCGGCGGTGCTGTTGTGCGAAGGCAAGAGCATCGCTGCTTGGGAAAGGGAGAAGGCAATGGCGGCGAGACCCGATGCCGCGTTCAGATAGACTATCGCCTTCGTCGTGATACCCAAACAGTCCTGCCATGCACCCGTCACAAGCATTGAATTCGAATCGTGCCGCGATCAGGGAGATCGCAGCCAGGCATCGTGTTCGTGATGTACGCGTATTCGGTTCCGTACTGAGCGGCAAGGATACCAACGATAGCGATCTTGACTTGCTCGTCGAGCCCACGGAGCAGACTACGCTGCTCGATATTGGAAAGATTCAGTTCGAGCTTAGCGAACTGCTGGGAATTGCCGTGGACGTGCTTACTCCCGGCGCACTGCCGGAGCAATTTCGGGAAAAGGTCCTCGCTGAAGCGCAACCCGTATAGGGACATTGCTGGCCGAGACGAACCTTCCAAGGACTGACTGCTGATCGGTTCCGGTTTCAGCTTGCAGTTTGCCGCGAGCAGTCAGGACGTTGAGCGTTGCGTGGATGAGGAACTCCCAAAAGGGTCGGCCGGCAGACTTCCGAGATGGAAAATACTGCCAATTTTTAACCAACCCCCGCGCCAATATTAGGTTTCCAGCCAAAATACTGCCATCGTGGAAAGCACTCCGACCTCCTGGCGAGCAGTTTCGACGCTGTACAACGCGCTCGTGACCGGGCTGGTCGTGTCGCTGGTCGCGCGTCACGGCAGCGGCGTTGCGCGCGAATACGTGTTCCGTCATTTCCGCCGGCAGCACCTGGAAAAGTTCCTGCCCGGCCTCGCCAAGCTGGGGTTGGCCGGCCAGCCGCATGCCGTTGCCTGCGCGCTGTATCACTACCATTCGAACGCGCTCGGCGGCGTGAAGACCGAGTACTACCGCGAGTCCGACCGCAAGGCCTGGGTGCGCTATCCGCCGCCGCGCTGGATGTGGCGTGGCACCTCGATCGCCGCGATTCCCCATGAAGTATCGGCTGCGATGCTGCACGGATGGCACGGACACAATGGCGTGAGCCTTGGCAATCCGCGCCTCGGGTTCGTCTGCACCGGCATGACGGTAGACGGGATGCCGGGGCTCGAAGGCTACTACCTCGAGCATGATCACGATCTTGCGCCCGACGAACGCGTGCGCTTCGCGTATGGCAAGGAAACCATGCCGCGGTTCGATCCCGATGCCGCGCCACGACTGGAGGCCGAAAGCTGGCCGGCCGAGCGGCTGGAGCGAACTCGCCGCCGCTACGCGATGGACTACGTGCGCACGATGCTGGCGGTGCTCGAAGACTTGCCGGGCGTGCCGGACCCGATGGCGGAACTCGCGCGGGTCGCGAGGCTGGTCGGCTTGCAGTTCTATGAAGAGACGGCGCTTGAAACCGGTGCCGGGGAAAGCGCTGCGATCTTCGGCCGCTGGCTGCATGCGATGCTCGAAGCGCAGGGCGAGGAGGTGACGCTCGCCGTCGAGGGGAACACGGTGGCGATCGAACTCGCCGGATGGAAACTTCCCGAGGGCCTTGGCCTGCACGACCTGCCGCAAGCATTCCGCGCGTGGAACGAATTGTGGGCTGGCGCAAGCGCCGCGCACGACCGGTTCCTGCGCTTCGATGCCACCAGCAACCTTGTCGACGGCCGCCCGTCCGCGCGCTGGCGCCTGACCCCCGGTTGAGGCAATGCCCGCTCAGTGCAGCGCGCTTGCCAGCTTCCTGCGGTACTCGGACACCAAGTCGGGCTCGCCACCGGCCAGGTTGAAGATGGCGAGAATCTGCTTTCTCGCGGCGCCGTCGCCGAAGTCCTTGTTGCGGCGGATGATCTCGAGCAGTTCATCCATGGCCGTGCGGTAATTGCTCCGTCCGGCATGCAGGTTGGCGAGCCTCAGTCGCGCGTCGAGATTTCCCGGATTCGCGGCGACGGCACGCGCCAATTCGTCCTCCCCAGGACCCGACTGGCCGGATTGCGCAAAAACGATGCCCTGCCTCAGCGTGGCCACCCGGTCATCGAGCTTGAAGTCCGGTTTCACGGCATCGAGCAGCGCTCCGGCGTCTTCGAGTTTCATCAGCTTGATGAAGAGTTCGGCCAGGTCCAGGCGCGCAAGATCGCTGGCCGGGTCGAGCTCGACCGCTTTCTGCAGGGCGGCGCTCGCAGCGAGGTCGTCGCCGGCAGCAATGAACTCTTTCGCCCGCATGCGCTCGAGTTCCGAGGCCGACGGGATCAGCTTGTCGATGAACGCGCGCAACTGCGGCAAGGGCAACGCGCCGACGAACGCGCCGACCTGCTTGCCGTGGCGGATCGCGCGCACGTCCGGGATCGAGCGCACGCCGAACTCCCGGGCGAGATCGATGCTTTCGTCCGAGTTGACCTTGACCAGCTTGAACTTCCCGCCGTACTCGGCGGCCAGCTTTTCGAGCATCGGCTTGAGGACCTTGCACGGGCCGCACCACGGCGCCCAGAAGTCGATGACAACGGGCACGTCCTTGGAAGCCTCGAGCACCTCCTTGTTGAAGTTGCGGGCATCGACATCGACGGCGAAGGCCGCCGATTGCGATTTTCCACCGTCCAAAGGCACTTGTGCTGACACGGCTTTTCTCCGGAAACGCGGGTGAAATCCCACGTGTGGACAGCATGGACGGGTTTCAAGCCCATGTAAAATAGGACTATAGGCGCTTCACACCGAGAGTCCCCTGCCGGAGCTGCAATGACCTACCTCGTCACCGAAAACTGCATCAAGTGCAAGTACATGGACTGCGTCGAAGTCTGCCCGGTGGATTGCTTCTACGAGGGCGATAACATGCTCGTGATCAATCCGGACGAATGCATCGACTGCGGCGTGTGCGAGCCCGAGTGCCCGCCGGGGGC